>NZ_ANAX01000317.1 GCF_000341065.1 Nocardiopsis halotolerans DSM 44410
GTGATGCCGTGCAGGAAGGCGGATCCCTCCTCCTGGAAGGGCTCCATGAGCCCCTCGCGCGCGATCAGCCCGCCGAGCGGTACGTATCCGCTGGTGGCGCCCTTGGCGAAGGTGATCATGTCCGGCAGGTAGCCGTACTTCGTCGCGCCGAAGTACTCCCCCAGGCGGCCGAAGGCGCAGATGACCTCGTCGGAGACCATGAGGACGCCGTGGCGGTCGCAGATCTCGCGCACCCGCTGGAGGTAGCCGGGCGGCGGCGGGAAGCATCCGCCGGAGTTCTGCACGGGTTCGACGTAGACGGCCGCGACGGTCTCGGGGCCGTTCTGGACGATGGCCTCCTCGATCTGGTCGGCGGCCCAGCGGCCGAACGCCTCGATGTCGTCGCCGTGCAGGGGAGCCCGGTAGAAGTTCGTGTTCGGCACCTGGACGGTGGAGGGCACGAGCGGTTCGAACGGTGTCCTGATCGCCTGGAGTCCCGTGATCGACAGTGCGCCCATGCTGGTCCCGTGGTAGGCGATCCTCCGGCTGATCACCTTGTGCCGGGTGGGCTGGCCGATCGCCTTGAAGTACTGGCGGGCCAGCTTCCAGGCCGACTCGACCGCCTCCGAACCACTGGTGGTGAAGAAGACCCGGTTCAGGTCGCCCGGAGCCAGGCCAGCGATCCGGTCGGCCAGTTCGATCGCCCTGGGGTGGGCGTAGGTCCAGATCGGGAAGTAGGCCAGCTCCCGCGCCTGCTCGGCGATGGCGTCGGCGATCTCGGCCCGGCCGTGCCCGACCTGGGAGACGAACAGCCCGGCCAGGCCGTCCAGGTACCGCTTGCCGTCGGCGTCGTAGACGTGGACGCCCTCTCCCCGTGTGATGAGGGGGACGTCGGCGTCGCCGTAGGCGGCCATCTCCGTGAAGTGCATCCACAGGTGGTCCTTGGCGGCCCGCTGGAGTTGCTCCGGGCTCAGATGCGCTGCCACTAGGTGCTCCCGAGGTTTCTGGGCGGTCCGGGGGCCGTGGGGGTCGCCCCGTGGGTCTTCTCAACCCGGTCAATAGAAATAGTGGCATCCATGGCACTTCTGTCAAGTATCCGTCGAGAGGCTGAATCTTTACAACGGAATCGCTTGATCTACCTGGTCAGGGGTGGCAGTGTGTCGGATCACAGAGACATGTGAGACGGATCGCACCCGACCCCAGGGAGCCGCAGTGACCCAGGACCCCGGAACCGACCACCTCCGCAACTTCGTCGACGGCGAGTACACGGACACCGCGGACGGCATCCGAGCGGACCTCGTCGACCCGGCCACCGGGAAGGTCTTCGCCACGGCCCCGGTGTCCACCGCCGAGGACGTCGACAACGCCTTCAAGGCCGCCCAGCGCGCCTTCGACGACGGCTGGCGCGACTGGACCCCCGCCGAGCGGCAGATCGCCCTCAACAGGTTCGCCGACCGTGTGGAGGAGCGCGCCGACGAACTGGTCGACGCCGAGGTCCGCAACTGCGGCAAGCCGGTCGGCCTCACCCGCAGCGAGGAGATCGCCCAGGTCCTGGACGCGCTGCGCTTCTTCGCGGGCGCCACCCGCAACCTGGAGGGCCGCGCGGCGGGCGAGTACATGGCCGACCACACCTCCTGGATCCGCCGGGAGCCGCTGGGCGTCGTCGGCCAGATCACCCCGTGGAACTACCCCATGGCCATGGCGGCCTGGAAGATCGGCCCAGCCCTGGCCGCGGGCGACACCATCGTCCTCAAGCCCTCCGACACGACCCCGGTGTCCACGCTGCTGCTCGCCGAGATCGCCGCGGAGTTCCTCCCGCCGGGCGTGTTCAACGTGGTCGCCGGGGACCGTGACACCGGCCGAGCCCTGGTGGAGCACCCCGCGCCGCAGCTCATCTCCCTGACCGGCTCCACCCGAGCGGGGTACGAGGTCGCCCAGGCGGGGTCCAGGGACCTCAAACGCCTGCACCTGGAACTGGGCGGCAAGGCGCCCGTCCTGGTCTTCGACGACGCCGACGTCGAGCGCGCCGCCGCCGGGATCGCCGAGGCCGGGTACTTCAACGCCGGGCAGGACTGCACCGCCGCCACGCGCGTGCTGGCCGCCCCCGGCGTCCACGACGACCTCGCCGCCGCCCTGGCGGAGCAGGCGCGCGGCACCGTCACCGCCGCGCCCAGCAACCCCGACGCCGCCTACGGCCCCCTCAACAACGCCAACCAGCTGGCCCGGGTCAGCGGCTTCCTGGAGAGGACCCCCGACCACGCCGAGATCCTCGCGGGCGGTTCCCGTGTCGGCGACGAGGGCTACTTCCACACCCCGACCGTCGTGGCCGGACTGCGCCAGGGCGACGAGATGGTCACCGACGAGATCTTCGGTCCGGTCATCACCGTGCAGCGCTTCCCCGACGAGGAAACGGCCGTGAACTGGGCGAACTCCGTCGAGTACGGTCTGGCGTCCAGTGTGTGGACCCGCGACCACGCCCGCGCGCTGCGGGTCTCGCGCCGCCTGGACTTCGGCTGCGTGTGGATCAACACCCACATCCCGATCACCGCGGAGATGCCGCACGGCGGCTTCAAGCACTCCGGCTACGGCAAGGACCTGTCGACGTACTCCTTCGACGAGTACACCCGGGTCAAGCACGTCATGAGCTACATCGGCGAGTAAGCCCTCCCTCCGGGCCGCCCCGAACGTGCGTCCCGGTCCCCGTCCGCAGGAACGAGAGACTGACAGGAACACCCCCACCATGGCTCCTCCCACCAGCACCACCCAGCCCCAGGCGTCCGCGTCCGACGCCATCCCGGCCGCGGAACCCGCGATCAGCCTGACCGGAGTGGTCAAGGCCTTCCGGTCCGGCACGGAGACGGTGCGCGCGGTCGACGGCGTCGACCTGGAGATCGGACGCGGGGAGTTCTTCTCACTGCTCGGTCCGTCCGGCTGCGGCAAGACCACCACCATGCGCATGATCGCCGGGTTCGAGGACCCCACCGAGGGCGTCGTCCGACTCGACGGCCGCGACGTCACCGGGGTCTCCGCCAACCACCGCGACGTCAACATGGTCTTCCAGAGCTACGCGCTCTTCCCGCACATGAGCGTCGCGGACAACGTCGCGTTCGGGCTCAGGCGTCGGAAGGTCCCCAAGGCCGAGATCACCCGCCGGGTCGGCCGGATGCTCGACCTGGTCGAACTCGGCCACCGCGCCAAGCACCGCCCGACGCAGCTGTCCGGCGGCCAGCAGCAGCGTGTCGCCCTGGCCCGCGCGCTCGTCAACGAGCCGAGCGCCCTGCTCCTGGACGAACCCCTCGGCGCACTCGACCTCAAGCTCCGCCAGTCCATGCAGATCGAGCTCAAGCGGATCCAGCGCGAGGTCGGCATCACCTTCGTCTACGTCACCCACGACCAGGGTGAGGCGCTGACCATGTCCGACCGCATCGCCGTGATGAACAACGGCCTGGTGGAGCAGCTCGGCACACCCACCGAGATCTACGACCGACCCGCCACCAGGTTCGTCGCCGACTTCATCGGCACCAGCAACCTCCTCCGGGGCGTGGTCAGCGCGGCCAGCGGCGGCCTGTGGAAGGTGGAGGTCGCGGACGGCGCCACCGTTCTGGCCGCCGAGCTGCCCGACGAGGTCACCACCGGATCCCACATCCACCTGACCGTCCGCCCGGAGAAGGTGAACATCGGGACCGAGGAGCCGGAGGGCCAGGTCAGCCGCCTTCCCGGCACGGTCACCGAGACCGTCTACACCGGCGCCGCCACCCACTACCAGGTGGACGTCGGCGACGGTGACGAGGTCACGGTCTACCAGCAGAACGCGTCCGGTTCCGCCCTGGTCGCCGAACGGGGTGAGCGGGTGTGGCTGTCCTGGCCCCCGCACCACTCCTACGCGCTCCCGTCCTGAGCACACCGGGCCCCTCTCCCCGGCACCGCCCGCCACCCCGGCGGCCCCCGAAGAACCGAAGTAGGGAACGACGACATGAACCACCGATCGCGCGCCCACCTGGATCCCGCGCTCGTGCGCGGGCTCACCACGGCCCGTCGCGGCCCCCTGATCAGCCGCCGTCGCACCCTTCGGGCGGGCGGCGCCGCCGCTGCCGCGCTCGCCCTGTCCGCCTGCGGCGTCCAGGGGCAGCGGCGCGAGCCCGTCGCGGTCGAGGACTACTGGGCCGACAAGGAACGGACCGGCCGCCTGCGCTGGGCCAACTGGCCGCTGTACATGGACCCCGAACACACGCAGATCACGCAGTTCACCGAGGCCACCGGTACCGAGGTGGAGTACAAGGAGGACGTGCACGAGGCGCCGACGTTCTTCGGGCAGATCCAGCCCCAGCTCGCCAACGGCGACGACATCGGCTACGACCTCATGGTCCTGACCAACGGCTTCCAGCTCTCCAAGCTCATGGAGCTCAGCTACCTGGCGCCGTTGGACCACACCAGGCTCCCCGCCTTCGCCGAGTCCGCGGGTGAGAGCTACAGGAACGCCTCCTACGACCCCGGCAACGAGTACACGGTCCCCTACGCCTCCGGCATCACCGGCATCGCCTACAACCCCGAGTTCGTCGACCGGCAGATCACCAGCCTCCAGGACCTGTGGGACCCGGCGTTCGCGGGCAAGGTCGGCATGTTCGCCGACGTCCAGGAGATCGCCAACTTCGGCCTGCTCGCCAACGGAGTCACCCCGGCCGACTCCACGAAGGAGGACTGGGAGGCCGCCGCCGACAGGCTCCGCGAGCAGCGCGACTCCGGAGTGGTGCGCTCCTACTACGAGCAGGACTACATCCAGCCCCTCACCAACGGCGACCTGTGGATCACCATGGCCTGGTCCGGCGACATCTACCAGCAGAACGCCACGGCGGGCACGGACCTGAGGTTCGTCATCCCCGACGAGGGCGCCACCCTGTGGACGGACAACCTCATGATCCCCTACACCAGCAAGGCCCCGGTCGACGCGATCGAGATGATGAACTTCCTCTACGAGCCGGAGATCGCCGCCGGGCTCACCGAGTACATCGCCTACATCTCCCCGGTGCCCCGGGCGAAGGAGATCCTGACCGACTGGGCCGGGAGCGAGGACGACGGGGAGCGCGCCGAGGCCCTGCGCGAGATGGCGGAGAGCCACCTGGTCTTCCCCACCGAGGAGGAGTACCAGAAGCTGCACAACTACGTCACGCTGGAGACCGCCGAGCAGGAGGAGTTCTCCGCCCTGTTCCAGGCCGTCACGCAGAGTTGAGCCAGGTATGAACAACCGAAAGACCACGCCCTACGCGCTCGTGCTCCCGGCCTGGGTCTGGCTGGCGTTGTTCTTCGTGGTGCCCATCGGCGGGATGCTCTCCCTGTCGCTGACCACGGGCAACGTCGTCACCGGCTTCCAGCAGACCTTCGAGGTGGGCAACTACGCCACCGCCGTCAGCTCCTACTGGGAGCAGATCCTGCGCTCGCTGTTCTACGGCGGCTGCGCCACCCTGGTGTGCATCGCCGTCGGCTATCCGGTCGCGTACTGGATCGCGTTCCGCGGCGGGGAGAACAAGTCCACCTACCTGCTGCTGATCCTGCTGCCGTTCTTCGTCTCGTTCGTGCTGCGCACCATCTCCTGGAGGTTCTTCCTCTCGGACAACGGCATGCTGCTCGGCACGCTCAAGGACATCGGGCTGCTCCCGGAGGGCCTCACCGTCCTCAACTCCGCGCCCGCGGTGATCCTCGGCCTGGCCTACAACTTCGTGCCGTTCATGATCCTGCCGATCTACGCGGTCCTGGAGCGCATGGACCCGCACATGGTGGAGGCCGCGCACGACCTCTACTCCGACCGGATCCGGGCGTTCACGAAGGTGATCCTGCCGGTGTCCCTGCCCGGTGTGTTCGCCGGAGTGCTGATGACCTTCATCCCCACCAGCGCCGACTACGTCAACGCCTCGGTGCTCGGCGGGGCGTACAACACGATGGTCGGCAACGTCATCCGGACCGAGTACCTGGTCAACAACGACTACCCCATCGCCGCCTCGATCACCTTCGTCCTCATGGGGCTGCTGTTGATCGGGATCTTCAGCTACGCGAGGGCCCTCGGCACCGAGAAGGTCATGGAGGTGCACGCATGAGCGTCGACGTCGGAACGCCGAAGGCGGGAACCTCTCCGGGCGCGGGAAGGGGCCGCACGCGCCGCCGGGCCGACTGGGGCCGGTACTACACGTGGGCCGTGCTGGCCTGGCTGTTCGCGCCCATCATCTTCATGATCGTGTTCAGCTTCAACGACCCGGCCGGGCGGCACAACATCACCTGGCAGGGCTTCACCCTGAAGTGGTACCAGAACGCGTTCGCCCACGCCGAGCTCAACGAGGCGATGTTCAACTCGGTGACCATCGCGCTGCTGACGATGGTCATCGCGGGCGTGCTCGGCACCCTCCTGGGGATGGCCCTGGGCCGGTTCGGCTTCCGGGGCAAGCAGCTCACCAACCTGGTGATGTTCGCGGCGATCAGCGCGCCCGAGGTGGTACTCGGCGCCGCGCTGCTGTCCACCTTCCTGATGATGAACGTGACCACCGGCTACTGGACGACCGTGATCGCGCACGTGATGTTCTGCGTGTCCTTCGTGGCCATCACCGTGCGGGCCCGCGTCATCACCCTGGACCCCCGCCTGGAGGAGGCCGCCCGCGACCTGGGCGCCGGTCCGTGGACCACGTTCCGTCTGGTCACCCTGCCCATGCTCTTCCCCGGCATCATGGCGGGAGGGATGCTCGCCTTCGCCCTGTCCATCGACGACTACATCATCACGTCGTTCGTCAGCGGCGACGTCACCACCTTCCCGTTGTGGATCTGGGGTGCCACGCGCGTGGGCATCCCGCCGCAGGTGAACGTCATGGGAACCCTGCTGTTCTCGGTCGGACTGATCCTGGCCGTGGTCAACATCGTCATGGCCCGGCGCCGCCGACGCGGATAGGGGTACCCCCGTACGGCGGGGACACCCGCGTCCCCGGCAGGGCCGGGGCGCACCCGTGTCCACCGGGCCCCGGCGGACACGGTCACGGAACCAACGGAGTGATACGCAATGGCCGACGTAGCGACCGAGCGGGTGGAGAGGGCCCTGGCCGACACCCGTCCCCGGACCTTCTGGCTGGACCCCGACGTGCCCGGACACGACGTCCCCGAACCCGTCCCCGCCCTGGCGGGGGACGTGTTCGCCGACCTGGTCGTGGTCGGAGCCGGATTCAGCGGGCTGTGGACCGCCCTTCTGGCCAAGGAGCGCGACCCCGACCGGGACGTGGTCCTGGTGGAGGCCCGCACCGCGGGCTGGGCGGCCTCGGGGCGCAACGGCGGTTTCTGCGCCGCCAGCCTCACCCACGGCCACGACAACGGCGCCGAGCGCTGGCCCGAGGAGATCGGCGAACTCGAACGCCAGGGACACGCCAACCTCGACGGCATCCAGCGGGCGGTGGAGGACCACGGGATCGACTGCGAGTTCGAGCGCACCGGCGAGATCCTCGTCGCCACCGAGCCCTGGCAGGCCGAGGGGTTCGCCGAGGCCGCCGCGACCATGACCGCGCTGGGCCACCCCTCCCAGGTGTGGGACGCCGAACGCGTCCGGCGGGAGATCGACTCACCCACCTACGTGGGGGCGCTCCACGAACCCGGCGGGGTCGCCATGGTGCATCCCGCCAAACTCGTCTGGGGCCTGCTCGCCGCCTGCCAGCGGCTCGGTGTGCGGGTCTTCGAGAACACGCCGGTGCGCGCGATCCGGTCCGTGCCGTCCGGACTGCGCCTGGAGACCAGCGGCGGCGCGCTGCACGCGCGCAAGGTGGCCTGGGGGACCGGTGCGTTCCCCGGACCGCTGCGCCGCCTCAGGCACTACCTGGCCCCGGTCTACGACTACGCGCTGATGACCGAGCCGCTCACCGACGAACAGATGGCGTCGCTGGGGTGGAAGGGCCGCCAGGGGCTGTCCGACGCCGCGAACTTCTTCCACTACTACCGGCTGACTGCCGACAACCGCATCCTCTGGGGCGGCTACGACGTCGTCCA
>NZ_ANAX01000318.1 GCF_000341065.1 Nocardiopsis halotolerans DSM 44410
GGCGGCAGGGTGCGCCCCGAGTTCGAGCAGCGCCCGGAGACCTTCCGCAGGCTCGCCGGGCACTTCTTCGACACCTTCCCCCAGTTGGAGGGCCTGCGGTTCACCCACAGCTGGGGCGGGGTCATCGACACGTGCAGCCGTTTCTCGGCCTTCTTCGGTACCGGGTACGGGGGGCGCCTGGCCTACGCCGCCGGGTACACGGGCCTGGGCGTGGGCGCCACCCGTTTCGGCGCCCAGGTGATGCTGGACCGACTCGACGGCCTCGACACCGAACGCACCCGCCTGCGGATGGTCCGGGAGAAGCCCCTGCCCTTCCCGCCCGAGCCGGTGCGCTCCCTGGGTATCGAACTCACCCTGCGCGCGACCGCCGCGGCCGACCGGAACGGCGGGCGC
>NZ_ANAX01000319.1 GCF_000341065.1 Nocardiopsis halotolerans DSM 44410
GGTGGGGCTGGGCTTCGACAGCTGATGAAGGTCCGGGAGCGCAGTCGAAAAGGGGGAAAAGTCTGGGTAAGGGGTTGGCTGGGGTGGTGTCGGGGGCGGCGTGGCGTTTTGGCCGTCTTCGACCCCCAGATGCAGGATGGACGCGTCCATGGGGAACCGGTGGGAACCCGCCCACTCCTCCCGCGTCCGCTTCCGCACCCGCGGGGTTCTCCGAGCCGAGAACCCCGGCCCAGACCCACCGCGTGGCCGCCCACTGGCCCAAGTCCGTAGGCCGCGCGGTGTTCTTCTCCACCCTCTTCCGCCCTCGCCCGCCTCCGCCTCCCCCTCCGAGGAGACGCCGCGGGGACCGGTGTCAGTAGCCCCGCCAGGCCCCCTGGTGGTAGGTGATGATCCGGGGGTGCATGAGCGTCGACGCCAACACGTCGTCGTCCTCACGGCGGTCCTTGGGGAACACCTGGGCGGCCTCCAACAGGGATTCGTCGAGGAAGCGCAGGGGAGGCGCGTCGTCGGGCACGTCCAGTTCGGGGGCGGCCTCGTCGGTGGCCAGGTA
Source organism: Nocardiopsis halotolerans DSM 44410 (assembly GCF_000341065.1). Lineage (GTDB taxonomy): Bacteria > Actinomycetota > Actinomycetes > Streptosporangiales > Streptosporangiaceae > Nocardiopsis > Nocardiopsis halotolerans. The sequence continues at coordinate 551 of NZ_ANAX01000319.1, forward strand.
GAAGCCCCAGTTGCCGAACGACGGGACGTCCACGTTGTAGGGGGTGGCGGCCAGCCCCGCCTCCTCCAGGGAGTCGCTCACGCTCCAGTAGGCGTCCGGGGCGAAGAAGGGCGAACCGGCCTGCACGACCACGCGGCCGTCCTCGCCCAGGGCGTGGCGCAGGAGCGAGTAGAACTCCACGGAGTAGAGCTTGGCGGTGCTGACGGTGTCACCGTCCGGCAGGTCGGCGATGATCACGTCGAAGTCCTCGCGGTTCTCGCGCAGCCACTGGAAGGCGTCCGTGGTGATCACCTCCAGCCGCGGATCATCGAAGGAGTGCGCGTTGAGTTCGCTGAGCACCGGATGGGTGGCGGCCAGTTCGATCATGGCCGGGTCCAGGTCCACGAGCGTCACCGACTCCACGTCGTCGTAGCCGAGGATCTCGCGCAGGGCCAGGCCGTCACCGCCGCCCAGCACCAGCACGTTCCCGTGCGGACCGTCCATCACCGGGTGCACCAGCGACTCGTGGTAGCGGTACTCGTCCAGACTGGAGAACTGGAGGGACCCGTTGAGGAACAGGCGCACGTCGTCGCCGTCCAGGGACTCGGTGAGCACGATCTCCTGGTACTCGGAGCGCTCGGCGTACACGATCGGGTCGCGGTACAGCGCCTGGCGGGCGTCCACCTCGAACGTGTCGGCGTAGGCGTAGGCCACGCCGAGCAGCGCGATGATCAGCGTGAGCCCCGCACCCAGGGCGGCGTAGACGCGCCGGGACAGCTCCGACCGGAACAGCCACAGCACCACCGCCACGCCGACCACGGCGTTGAGCGCGCCCACCATCAGCACGCCCTTGGGCAGACCCAGCAGCGGCAACAGCAGGAACGGGAAGGCCAGACCGCCGATCAGACCGCCCACGTAGTCGGCGGCGAACAGGTCGGCCACCGCGTCGGAGGCGTTCTGTCTGCGGATGCGCTGGATCAGCGTCATCAGCAGCGGGATCTCCATGCCGATGAAGACGCCGATGACGAACGACAGGAGCACCAGTGCGGGCTGGTAGGCGGAGAACCAGGCGAACGCCCCGTACAGCAGCAGCACCGACAGGCCGCCGACGAGGGAGAGCAGGCCCTCGATCACCGCGAAGGCCACGGCCGGGTGCGCCTGGAAGCGCTTGGACAGCAACGACCCCACGCCCATGGCGAACACCATCACCGACAGGACCACGGAGGCCTGGGTGATGCTGTTCCCCAGCAGGTAGCTGCCGATGGCGACGAGCGCGAGCTCGTACACCAGACCGCAGGCGGCGCAGACGAACACCGCCAGCAGCACAAGGAACCGGGCCGCCCTGGCGGGGACGGGGAGTCGCGGTTTCGTGCGGGTGGTGGTCTCAGTCAACGCGGGTGCCTTCTGGTGGGTGGTGCTGGTGGCCGGGGTGTGGGGCCGTCCGGGATGGACCCGGGGTTCCGTCCTCCGGAGGATGTGGTCGTCAGGGGGGATCGGGGCGGTGTTCGGACGTCCGGGTGAGGGGACGCCCCGGACGTCCGAACACGGCGGGACTCCGGTCGCGGGCCGTCCGTCGGGGAGGGTGGGGGGAGGGCGGACGACCGGGCGGAGTCCCCGAAGAACTAGGTCAGGGCCGCGGCGAGGACCAGGGCGATGGACACGTGCGCGACGGCGCTCACCCAGGTGGCCGGGTGCGGCTCGTCGTCGCTGACCATCCGGGCGACCTTGGCCGGCACGAGGAGGTCGATCAGCACGAACGACACCGCCATCACGGCCAGGCCGATCACGCCGTAGACGGCGGTCGAGATCAGTCCGGCGCCCAGACTGACCTCGGACTCGCTGGAGAGGATCGCCGAGGTGACGACGATGGCCGAGCCCAGCGTGTTGGCGCACACGAGCAGCACGGCGTTGCGGTTGCGGTTCACCCAGATCAGCTCGTGCAGCTTACCGGGGGTGAGGATGTCGGTGAGCAGGTAGCCCACCACGAGGATGGCGACACCCACCCCGCCGTAGGCGAGAGCGGCGAGGGAGTTGAAGAGGATCTCGTTCATGGTTTTCGTCCGTTGGTAGGGGGGTCTGTGGTCGGGTACTCGAAGGGAGGACGGTTACTTGCCGAAGCCGCTGCCGCCGCCACGGAAGTCACTGCCGCTGCCACTGCTGTTGCTGCCGTTGTTGTTACCCCCTCCGAAGAAGAAGAAGAAACCACCGCTGCTGTTGGAGTTCTCGCAGTAGTCGTCGTCGTAGTTCTCGTCCGCGACGTAGTCGTCGTCGGGGCAGTAGTTGTTGGAGGCGCTGGCGGCGCAGGCGCTGAGCAGGATCAGGATCAGGATGACGCCGGCGGCGATGGCGCACACCGTGATGATGATCTTCTTGGTGTTGTCTTCGGAACCCTCGTATGCGTTCATGGTGCGGTTCTCTCAGGAGTGGGGGGCATGGTCACGGTCGAGGTGGTCGTCACCAGTTCGCCACTTTGGGGATAGGCGTGCCAGGTGCGCCAGTGAAGAGGGCCTCCGCGCTCGAGGGTCAGGTACAGCGCGGTGACCGCGAGGGGATCACCGGGAAAGGCGACGAGCAGGCCGTTGGGGGAGTCCGCCACCTGGCGGTGCAGGTGTTCCACCCGGTCGGCCAACACGGCGCGCGGGAGGGACTCCACCAACGAGTCGAAGCGGTATCCGGCCAGCTCAGTGCGCTCGACGCTGTCGGGAAGGTCGCTGGGACAGCCGGGGAGACATGCCACCGTCTCCACCAGGGGATCGCCCGCCAGGGGGCTGTGGGCCGGGGGGCCGTCCGCCACCAGCGCCCCGTCCGCTGGCTCCGGCGTGACGACCACCTGGTGGGAGGCACCGAGCACGCGCAGCTCGACCCGGACACCCGGTACCCGGACGGTACGGGTGGCCAGGGGGTCGACCAGAGGGTGGCTCAGGGTCCAGACCAGGTCGTCGGCGCTGGTGTCGACGAAGGGAGCGCTGATGCTCGCGCGCACGGTCCGATCAGCTCCCCGGATAGATGGTGAAGGTTCCCGGGGCGACCTTGGTTCCGGTGCTGGCCTCCCAGTGGCCGTGGTCGAAGCGCTCGAAGGCCAGGAGCCTGCCGTCGTCGGACTCGTAGTCGACGTAGTCGAGCCCGCCCTCGGACCTGAGCCCGGTGGTGCCCTCGGAACGGTAGGAGCCGCTGCCCTTCTCCTCCAGCTTGTAGACGACGCCCTCCAGTTCGATGGACTTCCCCTGGGGAACGAGGTCCAGGTCGGGGCGGCCGGTCCACAGGGCTAGCTCGACGTCGGGGTCCTCCTCGACCGAGAGCCAGCGCTTGGCGCCCTCGACCTCCAGGAAGTGCTCCGACCAGACGTAGCCGCCCTCGGACAGGCGCAGGGTGCCGCGGATCCAGGTCCGCTCGGTACCCCAGTCGATCATGTCGCCCGCCTTGAGGGTGCGCGGGTCGCCCGCCGTGTCGCTCCCCGCGTTGGCGAAGGGGTCGTGGGGCTGGGGCGGGGGCTCGGGGGTGGACTTCTGTTTCTTGGAACGCTGCACGTAGACCACGACACCGATCACGACGACGGCGACAAGGATGAGCAGCAGCAGGAGTTCGATCAATGTTCCTCGTTTCGCGAAGGAGCGGGGGCCGGGCCGGTCCTGGGTTCCTCACCCGTGTCGTTCCCGGGGCCGGGTCATCCTACTGACGCTCTGACGCCGCGCGCGAGGGCGCGGTTCCCCGTGTGGCCAGATCAGGTCATGTTCGGCCACCCCTGAGGGGTCGTCCCACGAACGGTCAGGGGCCGGACACGGTGGGGCAGCGGCCCCGGAGCGCCCACCGGGACACCTACCGCGGATCGCCGGTCTCCACGGGAAGGGCGTCGTCGCCGCCCCAGCGGCTCCACGACCCCGGGTACAGCCGTGCGCCGGGGTAGCCCGCGTGTTCCAGGGCGAGCAGGTCGTGGCAGGCGGTGACCCCCGATCCGCAGTAGGCGGTGACGGTGTCGGCGGAGTCGGCGCCGAGGGCCGCGAAGCGTTCACGCAGGATTTCCGGACTGGCCAGAAGCCCGTCGTCTCCCAGGTTTCCAGTCCACTCCGCACTGCGGGCACCCGGCACGTGCCCCGCACGGGCGTCGACGGGCGCGGGGCGCTCGCCGGTGTAGCGACCGCGGGCGCGGGCGTCGAGCAGCAGATGCGCCGGATCGGCGGTCTCCGCGCGCACGGTGTCGGTGTGCACGACGCGGTCGGCGGGCCAGGGGAGCGGGGTGCGGTGCGTCGGGCGGGGGGTGACGTCACCCTCCTCCAGTTCCCCGTTCCACGCCTGGACGCCGCCGTCGAGGAACGCCGCGGGGGTTCCCAGGACACGCAGCATCCACACGAGGCGCGCGGCGACCGAGCCGCCGGCGTCGTCGTAGACGATCACGGTGGCGTCGTCGCCGACACCGAGACGGCCGAGCGCGTCCGCGAAATCGGTCGGGGAGGGCAGCGGGTGGCGGCCGCCCCCGGGGCTGGCGGGTGCGGCCAGGTCGGTGTCCACGTCGGCGTGGACCGCGCCGGGCAGGTGGCCGGCGCGGTACGCCTCCCGGCCGGAACGGCCGTCGAGGTACCACCGGGAGTCGACGAGGACGACTTGGTCACGGTGCTCGCGGAGCCAGTCGGCCGACACGGCCACCGGAAGGTTCAGGGGTCGGGACATGGTCCCAGCCTAACGGTGGAGCGTTCGCCCAGGTGAGGAGGTGTCAGTTCCGGTCCATGCGGTGGACGCGCAGGATCCACCACAGGCCCAGGACCGGCAGTACCAGGGGGATGAAGAGGTAGCCGCCGCCGAAGTTCGACCACACCGTGTCGTCGGGGAACACGTCGGGCAGGAACACGCTGGCCGCGCCCACCACCAGAACGCCGACCATCTCGACGCCGCACGAGACCAGGGCGACCGTGCGCGAGGTCCGTCCGGCCCGGGCCAGGCCGACCGCCGCCACCAGATACACCACACCGGCGAACAGCGACAGCGCGTAGGCCAGCGGCGCCTCCTCGAACCTCGTGGCCAGCTGGTAACCGCCGCGCGCGGTCGCGGCCAGGGCGAACACCGCGTACACGGCGACGAGGACTCGTCCGGGGCCGGTGCGCAGGGTCCTGTCCGGGGACGTGGCGGGCGTGGCGGTCTCAGACACCGGGGCTCCAGAGCTGTTCGAGGCGGACGAACAGGACGGGCAGGATCACGCACGCGAAGGCGATCACCGCGGGGCCCCATCTGCTCCGCTCCATGAATCCCCACACGGCGCACGCGGGCGGCAGCAGCGCCACCGTGGCCAGATAGGACACGAACATGGCCATCTGCGCGGGGCGGTCGCCGCCGACCATGGTGACGATCGTCGCGACCACCTGCCCGAGGACGAGCAGCCACAGGATCCCCATGCCGACGAGGTGGGGAACCACCATGGGCTGGTCGCGGAAGGTCGACACGAGGCACCATCCGGCCATCGCCAGTGACACCATCTGAATCGTCATGGCCAGCCAGTCGACCACGCCGCCTCCGCTCGTCGTCCCACATCCCATGCCAGCGGTTTTCTACGACGCAGCGTAGTACATAAGGGATACCGGGTCGCACCGTCCCGTCGTGCCGTTCTCCATGGGGGGCGGTTGGGGCCGATGGTGAGAAAGACTGATTCGGGACGGCTGTGACATGGGGTTTGCGCGACTGGAGCGCATCCGTGTCGGATATGGTCCTCGGAGCCGCACGTGTTCCACAGCCGGCACACGGCTCAGGGCCGCGGCGACATCCCCTCAGCCATCGTGTACGAGACCGGAGCACCCCCGATGTCCTACCCGCAGTACCCTTCAGGCCCCCAGCAGCCGCCCCACGGGCAGCCGCCGCACGGTCCCCCCGGCGGCCCTCCTGGCGGTCAGCCTCCCTACGGCGGCCCTCCTGGCGGTCAGCCTCCCTACGGTGACGACACCGGCGGTCAGCCGCCCTTCGGGGGCGGTACCGGTGGCCAGCCGCCCTACGGCGGCATGCCCCCCGGTCCTCCCGGCGGCCCGTCTCCCTACGGCCCGCCGCCCGGTGGCCAGTCGCCGAAGAAGGGCATGTCGACCGGTGCCAAGATCGGCATCGGCGTCGGTGGCGGCTGCCTCCTGCTGGTGGTCATCGTGGTCGTGGCCATCGTGATCATCGCCTCGATGGCCGGTGGCGACGACGGGGTGGCCGGTACGATCCCGCCGTCCTCGCCCACCCAGCAGGAGGAGGACACGCAGGGCGGTACCGACGCTCCCGCTGACGACCCCGCCGCCGAGCAGCAGGGTGTCAGCATGACCGCCACCGCCGCGGGCACCACGGGCGACACCATCGACGACACCGTCTACACCGTGGTGGACGTCGAGATCACCAACAACGGCCAGGAGCCCCTGGACATCAACCCGATGTTCTTCACCAGGGTGCTCGACGACGGCACCGAGATCACCGAATGGGCGATGTTCGCCGACACCCAGCAGTTCGAGGTCGGCACGCTCGCACCGGGCTCCTCCGTCTCGGGACAGGTCGCCGTGGAGGGTGAGGTGACGATCACCGAGATCCGCTACGACCCGAGCTTCGGCGTGGAGGAAGCGATCGTCGCGCCGGTCCAGTAACGGATCGCATCCAGCCGACGGCGCCCCGGCCACGGATCCTCCGTGCCGGGGCGCCGTCGTGTGCCGGGACACGGGCACGCTCGCGGCGCCATGGGAGCAGTAGAAAGCACCTTTTTCCGGAAAAGGGAGATTTCTGCGGTTGGCTCGGATATCGTCAGCGCACGCGCGTGCTCCCGTGCACGCGCTCCATCCAGCGCGGTTCCCGCTCCACCGCTTCCTGCGCATCCCCCGGAACGTCGCCATGACCCTGCCACCGCAGTCCTCCAACACCATGTCCACCGGCGCCAAGGTCGGCGTCGGATGCCTGGGGTGCTTCGGCGTACTCCTGCTCACCGCGCTCGTCGGCTCCTGTATGAGCTTCCTGGCCGGAAGCGGCACGGAGCGGTCGGCGCCCCCGCCGCCGGCCGCGACGGTCACCGCGACCGTCACCGAGACGGGGGAGCCCACCTCCACCGCGACCGAGGAGGTCGAGGTGGAGGTGACGGTCACCGCCACGGAGACCGTGACGGAGACGGAGACGGTGACCGAACGCCCTGACGACGGCGGAGCCGGAGGGGGAGGCGGCGGTTCGGACGGCGGTTCCGCCTACTACGAGAACTGCGACGCGGCGCGTGCCGCCGGTGCGGCGCCCGTGCGCCGGGGGGACCCGGGATACGGGTCCCACCTGGACCGCGACGGTGACGGCGTGGCCTGCGAGTGACGGGTCCGGGGCCCGCCGGTCGCTCCGGTGGGCCCCGGCCGGGTCGTCACCCCCACGGCCGCGGTCCGTCCCCAACGGGCGGGTCGGCGTCGTCGTCGCCCGCCAGGGTTCTCTCCAGGGCGCGCTTGGTGACGGCGGCCTCCACCTGGTCGACCGCGTGCGCCGTCATCTCGTCTCCGTAGCCCTCCTTCGCACGGCTGCCGACGTAGGCGCGGCACAACCGCACGGCTTCGGCGGTGGAGGGTCCGTACACGGAGTCGACCCCCGCCTCTCCCAGGGCGTCGCCGAAACCCGCCCTCGTGATCCTGAGCTGGAGGAGCTTGACCGCCTCCCCCTCGCTGCCGACGCGCAGCCCGAGCATGTCGTGTACCTCCGTGATCGGTCCGGGGGGTTGTGCGAAGGTGCCGTTCCGGACGAGGGCGTAGGCCCGGTCACCGGGGCACGAGGTGGGGTTGAAGTCGCGGTGTCCGAGTACCGTCCCCGCGATCGAGGTGTCCGGTTCCATCAACCACTGGCGGAGCGCGCGGACGGCGTTGATCTGTTCGGGGGTGATGGGGTCGGTGGGGCCGGTGGCCAGGGTGGTCGAGTAGTGGGACGTGTTGCCGCCCCGCTGTGCGGCCTGGGCGCGGTACAGCCCCCGGCCTTCGATGACGTGTCCGTGCGCACAACACATGAACGAGTTGCCGGTGAAGTACACCGTGCCCTCACGCCTGGCCAGCCACGTGGAGTTCGGCGTGCGCACACACCAGACCCGTTTCCCGTAGGACTCGCGTGCGACGGTGAACCCCGCATTCCGGGCCGCCGCGGCCCTGGGGGCGACGTGGGCCCTGCGGCGCAGTTCGACCTCCCACACGGGACGGGGGGTCGAGGATGCGGAGGGCCGGCGCCGCAGAGAGGTCGCGTACCCGGCCAGGACCGCGGCGAACTGGAACGCCTCGGCGGCCGCCCGGCTCTTCCGGCTCAGGGCCCGGGAGTCGTTCGTGCGGTCGCCGTCGCCGTTCCCCAACAGCGACGCCTCGACGAACAGGGCGAGTTGCTCCTGGGTCAGTGACCGTAGGAACGCGTGTGTGGGTACCCGCCCGGGAGCGTGTTCGAGCAGGGCGAGCCCGGCATCGGAGGACAGGTGGAACCCGACCAGGTCACGGTCGCGCGCCTCGCGCCAGCGCGGGACACCGTCCGTGCTCCCTCCGGTCCTCGGGAAGCGCTCACGGGGCGGCCCGAAGGCGCCGTGCAGCGCGTCGCGGATCCTGGCCACGCGGTCGGGGTGCTTCCTCGCTGACTGGTGGATGGCCACGTCCGTGCCGGGCGCGCGGCTCCGGCTCCGCTCCCTGACGTGTCCTTCGGCGCAGAACCAGGCCACCAGCTCCACCAGGTGATCGGACCACTTGGGCTCGGCTGGTAGGTGTGCGCAGGGGGCGGACAGAGGGATGCGGTCCCCGTGGGCGAGCGTGTCCGTGGTCGCCCACAGGCGTTCGGTGCCTGTCCGTCCGTGGTGGCGCTCCACGGGCCAGCGGTGGCCGGGGGTGGTCAGCGACGAGTGCCCACGCCCCTCCATCCGGACCAGTTCCCGTGGCATGGCGGGGAAGACGAGGACGTCCTGAAGGGGCTGCCACTCCGACATCCCCGTGTCGTGGTTGAGGGTGAGGACGGGATCCCCCGGCGAGATCCGCTGGAAGGTCCGCCAGCCGTCCTCCGTGAGGATCTCCGTGGCTTCGTCCACGCAGTATCCGATGTCCGCCCAGCCCCGGGAGGGGCCGGTGTGGAACGCGCGGGTGGCGCGCCAGTACTCCAGGCAGGCCGCGTGACTCCTGTGGGCGAGCCCCTGGTCGACGCTGTCGTAGTGGATGACCAGTCCGGAACGTGGATCGGCCCGACCCGCGGGTGAGGAACCCCACCCGAGGTCGGACCGGGAGACGTACTTGCTCGGTCGAGGCATTTCTCCATTGTGTCAAGAAGACGCTCCGGAGGGTAGTCAACGGGTGATATTCGGTGGAAAACTCCCCCACCCAGCCCCCCGCGGTGTGGCGGAGCCCCCGCGCGCGGCGCGGTCTGCGGCACCATGGTGGCCGATCCACCCAGGGAGGTAGCCAGTGCTCTCCGCACACACCGTCAACGCCGTCCGCGCGGCCGAGCACGCGCTCATGGAACGCGTTCCCGACGGAACCCTCATGCGCAGGGCCGCCGCCGGACTCGCGGTCGAGTGCACCCGGCTCCTGCCCCGTGTGTACGGGTCACGGGTCGTCCTCATGGTCGGCGGCGGGGACAACGGCGGCGACGCCCTGTACGCGGGTGCCGCGCTGGCCGCCCGGGGCGCGGCCGTGCACGCCCTGCTCGCGGGCGGAGGGGTGCACGAGGGTGGGGCCGCAGCCCTGCGCGCGGCGGGCGGCCGGATCCGGTGGTTCACCGACGCCATGGCCGACGAGGCCGACCTGTTCGACGCCGACCTCATCGTCGACGGCCTCCTCGGTATCGGCGGGCGCGGAGGGCTGCGCGCGCCGCACGCCGCCCTGGCGCTGCTCGCCGAGAACGCGCCCGTTCCCGTGGTCGCCGTCGACCTGCCCAGCGGAGTGGACGCCGACACGGGCGAGGTGGCCGGGCACGCCGTCCGCGCCGACGTCACCGTCACCTTCGGGACCCACAAGCCCGGCCTGTTCGTCGATCCGGGCTCCGAGCGCGCGGGCCGGATCCGCCTCGTGGACATCGGGCTGTCCCCGGAACTGCCCGGTCCCGACGCGGTGTGTCCGCGGGCCGCGGACGTCGCCTCGCTCCTGCCGACCCACGGCGCGGAGGCCGACAAGTACGGCAGGGGCGTCCTCGCGGTCCGGGCGGGCTCGGACCGGTACCCGGGCGCCGCCGTCCTGTGCGTGGGAGGGGCGCTGCGCGCCGGGGTCGGCATGGTCCGCTACGGGGGTGGTGCGGCCGTGGTCGGCCAGGTGCTCTCCCGCTGGCCGGAGACCGTCGCCAGCCTCCTGGACCCGCAGAGCAGCACCGACCTGTCGCCCGGGCGGGCCGCGGCCGTCGTGATCGGCTCCGGCCGCGGTACGCACCGGGCCAACGCCGACGAACTCCGCGCGGTCCTGGACAGTGACTGCCCGGTACTGGTGGACGCCGACGGGCTCACCCTGCTCACCGGCCAGGGGAGCGGTCCTCTGGTGGAGCTGCTCCGCGAGCGGACGGCGCACACGCTGCTGACCCCGCACGCCGGGGAGCTCGCCCGGCTGCTGGAGGCCGACCGGGGCGACGTCGAGGCCCGGCGTCTGGAGCACGCGGCCCGCGCCCGCGACCACTTCGGGTGCACGGTGCTGCTCAAGGGGTCGACCACGGTGATCGCCCATCCCGGGGCGCCCGTGGTCGTCAATCCGACGGGTACGCCGCTGCTGGCCACGGCGGGGACGGGCGACGTCCTGTCCGGGGCGGTCGGCGCGTTCATGGCCGCCGGGTTGCCCGCGCGGGAGGCCGCGATGTGCGGTGCCTACGTGCACGGACGCGCCGCCGTGCTCGTCCGCGGCGGTGCCCCGATCAGCGCGTCCGACCTGTGGGACGGGCTGCCGCTCGCGATGGGGGAGGTGGCCCGGGCCGCCTGAGCGCGCCGACCGCCCCTCAGCGGGGGCGGGAGGCGTCGATGCCGCGCTGCACGATGTCGGTGATGAAGTAGTCGCCGGGGTCGCGTTCGTCGCGCAGCCGGTGCACCAGGGAGTCGTCCACCCACAGGAACTCGGTGTGCTTGCCGGGTTCCAGTCGGGGCGCGTCCAGGTCGCCCTCCACCCGCACCAGGTAGTCGACCTCGTGCCGGGTCACACCGTCCCCCGGGTCCCAGTCCAGCCGGAACAGCTCCGCGAGCACCGCGCTCAGCCGCCAGCCGGTCTCCTCCCCGACCTCGCGGGCCAGCCCCTCAAGCATGCTCTCGCCCTGTTCGACGTGCCCGCCGACGATGTCCCAGCAGTGCGGGAACACCTTGCGGGTGGGGGACCGGCGCTGCGCGAACACCCTTCCGCTCGGGTCGGCGATCACCGCTCCGGCCACGTGGGTCCGCCCGTCGGAGGTGTCCGGGAACTCGATGCCCGGGGCCACCGTGATGCCGTCGCTCATACGTCCTCCTCCGGGGGCAAGCCTACGCCGCCGCCCCGGCGGGGCAGGCGCAGTGTGAGCAGTCTGGCCCGGGGCGCCAGTCCCCGGGCCAGGTCGAACACCGCCTCGGTGCGCGAACGGTCCTCGTCGAGCACCGAGAACAGGTTCACCCCCAGGTAGAAGGTGATCGCCCCGTAGGCCACCTCGCGTGCGGGCAGCAGCCTGCCCAGGGCGGACCCGCCCAGCACCCGGTTCCACTCCTGTTCGATGAACGCGATCCACGGTTCGGAGCGGTCTCGGATCTGGGTCCGCAGCTCCGGTTTGGTGACGGCGGCGGCCACCAGTTCGGAGAACTCGGTGATGTAGCCGCGCTCCAGGTCGGTCCGGTAGATCCGCATGGCGGCCTCCACCAGTTCCTCCAGGGTGTCCGCCCGCGCGGCGATCTCCCGGTACATGGCCATGCGCTCGGCACTGGACCGGTCCAGTGCGGCCAGCAGCAGCTGGTCGACCCCGCCGAAGTGGTAGAAGACCAGCGCCGAGTTGGCCTCGGCGCGCGCGGCGATGGCGCGCGCCGACGCGCCGGCGTACCCGTCCTCCCTCAGCACCTCGCTGGCGGCGGCCAGCAGCCGTTCCCTGGTCTCCTCGCTCGTGCGCCGTCCTCCGCTGCCCCTGGCCATGGCCCTCCTTGCTCTCCGAGAGGTTTTCAGCATACGGTTTAATCGAGTGATTAAACCAAGCGATTTAATCGCGTGCCAAAGGAGTTCCCCGTGCCCCGAAGCGACTCCCCGTCGCCCCCTCCACCGCTCTCCAGGGCGAGACTCCTGCTCGCCGCCCTGGTCCTGGCCGCCTTCGCCGCCCTCCTGGCACTCCGGATCAACCACTGGGGCGGCCTGGACCAGACCGCCCTGTTCTACGTCGGCCTGCCCGCGACGATCGCCCTGCTCGTGGTGCTCACCGTGCGGGCGCGCAGCGCCATGGGCGTCACCATGGCCGTCACCACCCTTGGTCTGACCCTGGCCGGCCCCCTGCTCGGCGAGGGCATGGTGTGCCTCCTCATCGCCGCGCCGCTGATCTACGGGATCGTCGCCGTGATCACCTGGATGGCCAGGGCGCTGGTCGAGCGGGAGGACCGCTCCCGCCACGCCCTGTTCGCGGTGCCGCTGCTCTTCGCGCTCGCCCTGGAGGGCGTCGCGGGAACGTCCCTGCTGCCCAGGGAGGACAGCGGCGGGGGAGGAGTCCTGGTCCCCGCCAGCGCCCGGGACGTCGCCGAGGCCCTCGCCGCACCGCCCGAGTACCGGGCCCCGGACGCGCTCCTCCTGCGTGCCGTCCCCTTCCCCAGGCCCGTGTCGGCCTCGGGCGAGGGCCTGGAGGTGGGCGACACACGACTCGTCCGCTTCACACCGCACCAGGACCTGCGGGTCGGCACCGAGCCCTCCCCGTGCCACATGGCGCTCCGGATCGTGGAGAGTGAGGTCCGTCGGGACGGCGGCCGGGTGGTGTTCGAGGTGGTCGAGGACACCGCCTTCGCGACCTGGATGGACATGCGCCGTGCCGAGGCCGTGTGGCGGACCGAGGACGGCGGGACCCGCCTGACCTGGTCCATCGACTACGAGCGCACCTACGAGCCGTCCTGGTACTTCGGTCCCCTCCAGGCCTACGCGACCGACCTGGCCGCCGGGTACCTCGCCGGGACCTTCGGCGCCGCGGCCAGCGGAAGGTCCTGATGGACGCGGCACTCGCGGCGGCGTTCCCGGCGGTACTCCCCGCGGCACCCGCGGTGGGACTCCCCGCGACGCTGGTCCGAGGCATCGGCCTGTTCGTCCCGCTGCTGGCCCTGGTCGGGCTGTGCCTGTGGCGCGTTCCGCGCCCCCGTGAGACCGCGGCGATGCTCGTGGCCGGGGCGTGGGCCCTGCTCACACTCGTCCCGCTCAACCTGTACGCGCTGCACGCGGGCTGGTGGTCCTTCCACGCCGAGGGCGCCGTCTGGCTCGGCGTCCCCGTCGACCTGCTGCTCGCCTGGGCCGTGCTGTGGGGCGCCCTGCCCGCCCTGATGCTCCGCCTCCTGCCGGTCCCGCTGCTCACCGGTCTGCTCGTGTGGGTGGACGTCATCGTCATGCCGCTCGCCGAACCGGTCGTGGTGCTGGGGCCCCTGTGGCTGCTCGGCGAGTTCACCGGCTCGGCGCTGTGCCTGATCCCCGCGCTGCTGCTGGCCTACTGGACGCGCGTCGGCCAGTTGGTCCACGCCCGGACGTGGGCGCAGGCGGCACTCGTGTTCGGACTCATGGTGGTCCTGCCGCTGACCGCCCTGGACGCCCTCCCCGGTCCCGGGACGGGCTCCGACACCGTCTTCGTCGCCGCCCAGCTCCTCGCGCTGGTGTGCCTGCCGGGCCTGGCGGCGGCCCGCGAGTTCGCGCGGGTGGGCGGCGGCACACCGCTGCCGTTCGATCCGCCGTCGCGGCTGGTCACCAGCGGCCCCTACGCCTACCTGCGCAACCCGATGCAGAGCACCATCGCCGCCGTCTACCTGGTTCTGGCCCCGCTCACGGGGAATCCGTGGCTGCTGCTGGGCGCGCTGGTCGCCCTCGCCTACGGCGCGGGTTTCGCCGCATGGCACGAGGGAGGACGACTGCGCGAGGCGTTCGGGCGGGACTGGGAGGCCTACCGGGCGGGCGTGCGCCCCTGGCTGCCCCGGTGGCGGCCGTGGCCCGGCCGGACACCGGGCGTCCTGTACGTGGCGGCCGACTGCGACATGTGCCGGGGCCTGGGCGACTGGCTGACCGTGCGCGCCCCCGTGGCGCTGGAGCGGCGGCCGGCCTCGGAGCACCCCGAAGTGCTGTACCGCCTCACGTACCAGACACCTGACGGGCTCCGCTGGAGCGGGGTGTCGGCGCTGGCCCGGGCGTTGGAGCACCTCCACCTGGGATGGGCGTTCACCGGCTGGGCGATCGACCTGCCCGGTGTACGGCACCTCGCGCAGCTGTGCGCCGACGCCCTCGGCGCCGGTCCGCGACCGTCACGGGAGCCCGGCGCGGAACCGGGAAGTGGGGAGGGGGCCCGCGCGGGCGGGGACGAGGCCCGGGGGTGACGGGTCCCCGGGGCTCCCGGGCGGTACGAAGCGGTCGGGGACGGGCGTCACGGCGGCCTCCTCGGGGGAACCCCGCCACCGTTATGCTCGGTCGGGGCCGATCCGCCCGGAAGGTGGCGGAACGGCCCCGACGTCCTGACCCCCCACGGCACGAGGGCTTCCATGGAAGAACAGGCCATGCTCGCGCGGGACCTCGTGCTGCGCGTCTGCGCCGGAGCGACCGAGCTCGACCCCCACTGGATCCGGGCCGACGGCAAGGTCACCACCCCCTTCCTCGTTCCGCGGGATCGCAACCTCGTCCGGGCGGTCGTGTCCGCGGGCCGCGCCGTGGGCGTCGACCGGCTCCTGGTCTGCCGGACCCGCCCCGAGTTCTCCTACGACCCGGTGACCGAGGTCCCACTCGACACCGACACCCTCATCGACCTCATCCGCGGCTGGGGACCCGCGCCCACCGACTTCCTGGTGTGCGTCGAGGACTTCTCCGCCGCCGTCCTGGTCACCGCGGACGAACTCACCGTCGCGGCCGGACCCGCCGACTTCGTGCGCGAGCTCGTCGGCGCCGACATCCCCCAGGCCCGCTCCCACTTCGCCATGCGCGCCCGCACCGAGGGCGGTCCCGTTCTCACCCGGGCCGCCCAGCTCTACCACTGCGCCGAGACCGGGGCGCGCCACGCACGCGGGTCCCGGGGACCGGGGCCGGACACCGCCGAACGCCTGACCCGGGCCGCCGACCGGGCGCGTCAGCGCTCCCCCCGCGCGGTCCGCGCCCTGCGTGCCCTGCGTGGTGCCTGGGGATGGCTCATGGTGGCGGCGCTGCTCGTCGCGCCCCTGGTCGTCCCGGGGCTCGGCGCGGTCCTCCCCGCCCTGGTCGCCGCCTTCGTGCTGCTCTTCCAGCTGGCCTGGCTGGCCCGCTCCCGCACGGTCTCCTTCGCCACCCTCCTGCGCGTGACCGCGTTCGGCGCGCTCCTGCTGTGGCCCCTCGCCCTGGCCGAGTCAGCCCTCGTGCGGCTGCTGGGCGCCGACCCCTACGGCGTTCTGGGTTACACCTACGTCGCCGTGTCCGTGGAGGAGCTCGGCAAGCTCGCCCCGCTGCTGCTCCTGGTCCTGGTGGCCCGCCGACGGCTGCGCCGCCTGGCAGCCGTCGACCTC
>NZ_ANAX01000320.1 GCF_000341065.1 Nocardiopsis halotolerans DSM 44410
GCTGCCCCCGATCGCCCTGCTCCTGGCCTTCCTGGAACACCTGAACCTGAACGCGCGACTGGCCAACGCCGCGCTCCACCCGGCCTCGGAATTCGTCCACGGCCTCCTCGGAGGCGGGGTCCTCACCCCGTGGCTGCTGGTGCTGGTGCTGGTGTGCGCGGTGGCCATGGACCACCGGATGATCGGAACCGCCGCCGAGTCCACACCGCCGCTGCCCGGGCAGCCGCCGCTGGCGCGTCTGCGCCGCTGGGCCCGGGGCCGCTCCGTGGCCATGCGGGTCCGCGTGCCCGCCGACATCGCGCCGCTGTTCCGCAGGGTGGCGCTGTCCTGGGTGGACCTGCCGGTCACCCTGGCCACCACGCTGTCCACGATCGTCCACGAGCTGGCCGTCGCCACCATCGCCGCGCGGCGCGGTCCCGGCGTGCTCTGCGACACCTGGCGGTTCCTGCGCTGGCGGCGGGCGAACGCCATGGGCGAGGCGCGGTCCATGGGACGGCCCTGGCGGCACCATCCCTCCCAGGAGGAACTCACCCGGCAGGCGCGTGAACTGGCGAGGCGCCTGGGGTTGGCGGCCACCGGCGGGGTCACCGGTGCGATGGCGGCGATGGGTGCCGCGGTGGCGTACGCCGTCGTGGCCGTGCCGGGCGGTGCCCCGGGCGGTGCCCCGGGCGGTGCCCTTCTCAGCGCCATGGGCGGTGTCCCGCCCGTGGGATCCGGGTGGGAGGGGGCGCCCGCCTACGCCCACGCGGCACTGGACCGGATCCAGGGGTGGCTCGGCGGGTTGGGCGGCGCCGGGGCCGTCTGGGCCGCCGTGGCCCTGGTCGCGGTGTTCAGCCTGTTGGTGTCGGGCAACGGTGTGCCGCGTGCCCACCCGCGCATGCGCGAGTTCCTGCGCGCGCCCACCGCGAACACGGGCGCGATCCTGGGCATGCTCGCACCCGGCCAGGCGGGGTACGCGGTGCTCGGTTGGCTGGGGCTGCTGCTGCCCCGCCGCGTGGACCGGTTCCTGGTCCGCTGACCGACGGAGTCCCCCGGGGCCGCCGGGAGGCTCCCCGTGCCACAGGGCCCCGGCGGCGGGTCGTCCACGGGCGGGAACGAGGAATGGTGGACACCGCCCGGGGCGGGCACGCCGTCGACGGGGGCGCTCGGCCGTCCCACGGGAGAGCGTGCGCCCCCGTGCCAGAACCTGCCCACGCTCGGGCGGACGCGCCCGGGACCACACCGTCCGTGGACGACGCGGCCCAGACGGCGGCCCGCGGCCCGTGTCCCCGCCGTTCCCGGTACCGGAGGAGGGGCCAGCCTCCGCCGCGCCCCGGCTCCCAAGCCCTCAGCGCCCCAGGTTCCCGGTTCCCGCCTCCTCGGAGTCCCGTCCTCGGTCCCCCAGCGGTCCCCAGCCCTCAGCACCCGGCCACCGGGCCTCGACACCACGGCCCCGACCCGCACACGCTCAGCCCGCTGCGACACCCCTCGGCGGCTCGAACGCGCGCACCGGCGGCACCTCACCGTCGAACCGCTCGACGCGCACCCGCACCAACTGGCCCGTGCACCCCTGGCTCAACGCGGACGTTCCCACGTCCTCCGTCAGCGCGTTCGGGTTCCCGTGCGCGCACGTCACCCCGTCCGCCGACGGGTCGTACCAGGCCCCCGTCGACAGCTGCACCACCCCCGGCCGCAGCGCCTCGCTCACCACCACGCCCGCCAGGCACGAGCCCGTGGCACTGGACACCCGCACCACGTCCCCGTCGGCCACACCGCACGCGCGCGCGTCCTCCGGACGCATCCGCAGCGGCGCCCTCCCCCGCACCTTCTGCGACATGCTGTGCGCGCCCATGTCCTGCTGACTGTGCAGCCTCCCGCTCGGCTGGTTCGCCACCAGCACCAGCGGGAAACCCCCGTCCGCGTCGGTCACCACCGGACCCGCCAGCCACACCGGGTGCCCGGGGCAGTCCTCGTACCCGAACGACGCGATGGTCTCCGAGAACAGCTCGATCCGTCCGCTCGGCGTCCGCAGCGGACTCCCCTCCGGATCGGCGCGGAACTCGCCGAGCAGCGCCTCGTCCTCCACCCGGCCGGGCATCTCCACCCGACCGCGCTCCCAGAACTCCCCGAACCCGGGCACCTCCAGCCCGTGCCGAGCCACCAGCGACCGCCACCGCTCGTAGACCACCCTCATCCACTCGCCACTCGTACGCCCCTCGGTGAACTCCTCCCGCAGACCCAGCCGCTCGGCCAGATCGGCGTAGGTGTCGTACTCGTCCCGCGCCTGCCCGTGCGGCGTCACCGCGCGCGGCATCGCCCGCACGCTCAGGTCGCCCTGGCTCGCGGCCATGTCGTCGCGCTCCAGCACCGTCGTGGCGGGGATGACGATGTCGGCGTGCCGCGCCGTCGCCGTCCAGTGCGTCTCGTGCACCACCACCGTCTCCGGCCGCCCGAACGCCCTGGTCAACCGGGCCAGGTCCTGGTGATGGTGGAAGGGGTTGCCCCCCGCCCAGTACACCAGCCGGATGTCCGGGTACCGGCGCTCCTCGCCGTCGTGGTCGTAGCGCCCGCCCGGATCCAGCAGCATGTCGGCCACCCGCGCGACCGGGATGAACGAGTCCGTCACCGGGTTGTTGCCCTGCGGCATCCTCGGCAGCCCCAGCGGCGTCGACCCGCCGCCGTAGTTGCCCATGGACCCGTAACCGGACGCGAAACCACCGCCCGGCAACCCCACCTGCCCCAGGCAGCACGCCAGCGCCAGCCCGGCCCACAACGGCTGCTCGCCGTACCGCGCCCGCTGCACCGACCATCCCACGTTGACCAGCGTGCGACGCTCCGCCATCCGCCGCGCCAGCGACCGCAACTCGTCGGCCGGAACACCGCTGATCCGCTCGGCCCACTCCGGCGAACGCACGGTCCCGCCCCGGCCTCCCCGTTCGTCCCGCTCACCCGTCACGTACGCGCGCAGCACGTCCGCGCCCACCGTGTGGCGGTCCAGGAACTCCGTGTCGGCCAGACCCTCGGTGAACAGCACGTGCATCAGGGCCAGCATCACCGCCGTGTCGGTGCCCGGGGCGATCGACACCCACTCGGCCTTCACCTCGTCCGGGGTGTCGTCCAGCAGCGGCGACACCGACACGAACTCGACCCCGGCCCGCGAGGCCCCACGCATCGCCGGACCGGCTGTCTGGGCGGCGCGCCCGCCCGAGGAGGTCCACGTGTTGGACACACGCAGCCCGCCGAAGCTCACCAGCAGCTCGGTGTGCTCGCGGATCCGCGTCCACGACGGAGCCCGGTGCAGCAGCCGGTTCGCGGCCGGGGTACCGATGATCCTGGGGAAGAGCACCTCCACCGCGCCGTGGCTGTAGGTCGCGCGGGACCGCGTGTACCCGCCGATCGTGTTGAGGAACCGGTGCAGCTGACTCTGCGCGTGGTGGATCCGCCCCGCGCTGCCCCACCCGTAGGAACCGCCGTAGACCGCCGCGTTCCCGTACGCGTTCCGCACCCGGTCGAGTTCACCGGCGAGCAGGTCCAGCACCGTGGACCACTCCACCTCGACGTAGGCGTCGTCCGGATCGCCCCGACGCGGGTCCGGGCCGGGGCCGTTCTCCAGCCAGCGCCGACGCACCGCCGGGCGCGCCACGCGTGAGGCGTGGTGCTGGGCGCCGGGGGTGTTGGCGATCACCGGGGACGGCGCCGGGTCGCCCGGGTCCGGGCGCGTCCCGACCACCCGGCCGTCCTCGACGACCACCTGGTAACTGCCCCAGTGGGCGCTGGTCGGATACGACGTGCCGGACATGCTGTGTACCTCCTGGATGCCTTCGGTCCCGCAGAGGACCCGGAGCCCACCCTATGCACCGCACGGTGCGATGATGGGCCGTGCGGTACCGCCCGGACCGGGCGGACGCCCCGGCTGGGCGACCCGGCCGGACGGCCGGCGGCACGACCGCGGCCGTCCCCGGTCGACCGGCCCGACCACGCACACGGACGAGCGGATCAGGGGACAGGCGATGGGTGAACTCAGGTCGCGGCGGTCGGTACTCGCGGTTCCGGGGTCCAGTTCCCGGTTCGTGGACAAGGCCCGGGGTCTGGACGTGGACGCCTTCTTCCTCGACCTGGAGGACGCGGTCGCGCCCCTGGAGAAGGAGGCCGCCCGCGACACCGTCGTCCGCGCGCTCAACGACGGCGGCTGGGACGGCAAGGTCCGCACCGTACGCGTGAACGACGTCACCACCGCGTGGGCCTACCGCGACGTCATCGCCGTCGTCGAGGGAGCCGGAGCCGAGCTCGACGCCCTGGTCCTGCCCAAGGTCACCGCCGCGCGCGACGTCCAGTGGCTCGACACCCTCCTCACCCAGATCGAGCGCGCCGTCGGACTGGAGGTCGGCCGGATCGGCATCGAGGCCCAGATCGAGGACGCCCGCGGCCTGGTGGCCGTGGACGAGATCGCCGCCGCCTCGCCCCGCCTGGAGAGCCTCGTCTACGGACCCGCCGACTTCATGGCCTCCATCCAGATGAAGAGCCTGGTCGTGGGCGAGCAGCCGCCCGGCTACGACACCGGCGACGCCTACCACTACGTGCTCATGCGCATCCTCATGGCCGCCCGCGCACACGGGCTCCAGGCCATCGACGGCCCCCACCTCCAGGTCCGTGACGTGGACGCCTTCCGCCGCTCCGCCGCGCGCACCGCCGCGCTGGGCTTCGACGGCAAGTGGGTCCTGCACCCGCTCCAGGTGGAGGCCGCCAACGAGGCCTTCGCGCCCACCCAGGAGGACTACGACCACGCCGAACTGGTCCTGGACGCCTACGCGCACGCCACCACCGTGGACCGGCGCGGCGCCGTCATGCTCGGCGAGGAGATGCTCGACGAGGCCTCCCGCAAGATGGCGCTCGTGGTCGCGGGCAAGGGGCGGGCCGCCGGACTCGGCCGCACCCGCCGGTTCGACCCGGACGCCTGACAAGGGGACCCGACCAGCGGGGAATCTGACACGCGCCCCACCCTGCTCTTACCGCCCTCTCACCCTGATACGGGACCATGAACGCCATGGAAGCCACCGCCACGGTCCTGGTCGCCGACGACGACCGCGCGATCAGGGACTCACTGGAACGCGCACTCCAGCTGGAGGGCTACGACGTCCGGACGGTGCCGGACGGGGTCCAGGCCCTCGCCGTCGTGCACTCCGAACCCGTCGACCTCCTGGTCCTCGACGTGATGATGCCGGGGGTGGACGGGCTCGGGGTGGCCCGCGTGCTGCGCGCCGAACGCGACCGCACGCCCATCCTCATGCTCACCGCGCGAGTGGAGACGCCCGACCGGGTGGCGGGACTGGACGCGGGGGCCGACGACTACCTCGCCAAACCCTTCGAGCTGGAGGAACTCCTCGCCCGGCTGCGCGCCCTGCTGCGCCGGGCCGCACCCATGCCCGAGGACGCCGCGGAGGAGGGGCCGCTGAGCGTCGGCGAACTGTCCCTGGACCCCCGGTCCCGACGGGTCTGGCGCGGCGAACGCGAGGTCGAGCTGTCCAAGACCGAGTTCGACCTCCTCGAACTCCTGATCCGCAACGCCGGGATCGTCCTGGACCACTCCACCATCTACGACCGCATCTGGGGCTACGACTTCGGCCCCGAGTCCAAGAACCTCGCCGTCTACATCAGTTACCTGCGCCGCAAGCTGGAGGACGGGGGGCCGCCGCTCATCCAGACCGTGCGCGGGGTGGGCTACACGCTCCGCCCGCAGGGGTGAGTCCCGTGCGACCCGTCCACGGCACCCCGCACGTCCCGGGGAACGCGCAGGCCTCCGCCGCACCGCGCGGCACCTTCCGATCATGGCGCGGCGCACTCCTCCGCCCGGGTGACTGGCGACTGGGCACCCGCTTCGCGGTGATCTTCGCCCTGGTCGCCGCGGTCGTCATCGCCCTGGTCGGCACCCTCGCCTACACCACCGCCGCCGTACTCATCCGGGCCGACACCGAGAACGAGTTCGAGAGCACCGTCGCCGACCTGTCCGAGAAGCTCGTCGAGTTCCACGAACGCGGGGAGGGCAGTCCTCCGGGGCTCCGGCTGTTCCTGTCCAGCGACAAGTTCCAGCTCCAACTGCTCGAATCCGACGGCAGGAGGACGATCAGCGTCACCGACCCGTCCGAGGCGGTCCTGTTCCAGCCCTCGGAGAGGGACCTGGAGGTCGCCGAGGAGGCCGAGCCCGGGATCGTCGACATGCGCCAACAGACCATCCACGGGCAGGAGTACCGGCTGGCCACGGTCTCCCTCGGTGACGGGGCCGGAGCCCTCCAGCTCCTCCAACGCCTGTCGCCCACCGAGCTGATGCTCGACCGGCTCGCCACCCAGATCCTGTGGCTGGGCCTGTTCGTCGCCCTGGGCGCGGCGGCCGTGGGCTGGCTGGTGGGCCACCGCACCACCGGGCGCCTGGTGCGCCTCACCGACGCCGCCGAGTACGTCAGCTCCACCGGGCGGCTCGACCCGGTCGACCCCGGCAGGAGGGGAGAGGGCCGGGAGGAGGACACCAGCCGCGACGAGGTCGGCCGCCTCACCAGCGCGTTCAACGCCATGCTCGCCCGCCTCACCCGCTCCAAGGACGAACAGCGCCGCCTCGTCCAGGACGCCGCACACGAACTCCGCACCCCGCTGACCAGCCTGTACACCAACGTGCAGGTGCTCGACAGGGTGGATCGTCTCAGCCCGGAGGCGCGCGACAGCCTCATCGACGACCTGCGCGGCGAGACCCGCGAACTCACCGCCCTCGTCAACGAGCTGGTCGGCCTGGCCACCGGCGACCACGAGGACGAGTCGATGAGTGCCGTCTCCCTGGCCGGAATCGCCGACAAGGTCGCCAAGCGCACACACCGACGCACCGGTCGCGACATCGTCGTGGACGCCGACGACAGCGTCGTGTGGGGCCGCCCCGGCTCCCTGGAGCGCGCCGTCGCCAACCCGGTCGAGAACTCCGCCAAGTTCGACCCCGAGGGCACCGCACCCATCGAGATCCGGGTGCGCGGGGGAGCCGTGGAGGTCCGGGACAGGGGACCCGGCATCGACCCGGCCGAGCTCGACCGCGTCTTCGAGCGCTTCTACAGGGCCACCGTCGCCCGCGGCCTGCCCGGTTCCGGACTCGGACTGTCCATGGTCCAGGAGATCGCGCAGACCCACGGCGGCAGGGTGTTCGCCCGAAACCGGGAGGGCGGCGGCTCCGTCATCGGCTTCCAGCTGCCCCTGTACACGCCTCCGGAGGACGACGCGCCGAACGCGGCGGAGTGAGGGCCCCGCGCCCCTCCGGGCCGCAGGGGTACGGGGCATGGGGGCGTCCGTCCCTCCCGGGGGTCACGCGGTGGAGCTGACGCGGGGCGCGGTGCGGCGTCGGCGCGCGGGACGCCGGTACCGCAGCCACCACTCCAGGAGGAGCAGGGGGAGCATCCAGCTGAGGAACATGCTCGCGCTCAGGAGGTCGAGGGGCTTCTCCCCGCTCCCCAACGGCAGCGTGACGAGGATCAGCAGGGGCATGACCAGGCGGTTCAGGGCGATGCCGTAGAGCAGCACGAAGCCGCGCAGCATCCACTCCCGGTGCCGGGCGAAGTCGCGTCGACGCGCCATCACGTAGCCCGCGACGGTGAAGGAGAGCCAGGCCACCGCCCAGAGCACGGTACCGACCCGCGCGGACAGGTCCCAGGAGGTCAGCGGGGAGATGAGCAGCGCGGGGACGCCCACGAACGGGATGCCGAACATGACGTAGACGCGGCCGCTCCACCGGTGCACCCGGGGATGGTGCCGACGCAGCCACGGCCACACCTGGAGGATCACCAGGATCATCAGCACCGTCCCGCCGAGGATGTGCGAGACCAGCATCGCGTAGTGCCAGGGGACGTCCTCGCGGATGGGCACCCGGGCCTGGCCGGGGTCCAGACCCAGGTAGGGCGGGACCGCGAAGACCAGGAAGGTCAGCGTGGACAGGGTCAGCGGAACGACCCAGGGACGCTCCCACCAGCGGACGGTGGAACGTGCCGGTCGGTGATCGGCTGGTGCGGTGGCGGGGGGAGCCAAGGTCTCTTCTCCTCCGTGTGTCGGCGGCCTCACGGAGCGGTGCGGGGTACCGGATCCGTTCCGGAGAACGCTACGGAGAGGGGGTCCGCGGCACGAGGGTGCGCGGACGCGGAACGGGGGTGGTCGGCCGCCGTGCGGGCGCGGGGGAGGGCGGTCCCCTCCCGGCGGTGGTGTCCGCTCCACGGGAGCCGGGCGGGGGAATCCGGTGGCTCCCCCCCGGGTGCGTGGTCACACACGCGGGCGGCCCCGGACCCTGAGGTCCGGGGCNCGGGAGGTGGGGGCGGTGCCCCCTAGTTCCCGCCGCTCTCGTTCTGGGCCGCCTCGGTGCTCTGCTCCCCGAGCGTCACGGTGACCTCCTCCTCGGAGCCGCTGCCGCCGGGCAGGACCCCGAGCGTGATCTCCTCGCCGGGTTGGTGGACACGGATCTTCGCGATCAGCTCGTCCGGAGTGGACACCGACTCGCCGTTCACGGACACCACCACGTCACCGGTCCCGAGCCCGGCCTCCGCCGCGGCGCCGCCCTCGGTCACCTCCACGATCTGCGCGCCGCCGACGCGGGAGTTGGTGATGGTGGCCTCGATCGCCGGGTAGCTCGCGCTGCCGTCCGCGATCAGCTGCTCCGCGATGGGGCGGACCTGGTTGACCGGGATGGCGAAGCCCAGGCCGACCGAACCGCTGTCCTGCGAGACGCCCGCGATCGCGGTGTTGATCCCGATCACCTCGCCGTTCATGTTCACCAGGGGGCCGCCCGAGTTACCCGGGTTGATCGCCGCGTCCGTCTGGATCGCGCTGATCACCGTCGAGGTCTGTCCGGCCTGGCCGGTGTTCACCGGCCGGTTCAACGCGCTGACCACGCCCGTGGTCACCGTGCCCGACAGGCCCAGCGGGGAACCGATCGCGACGACCGGAGCACCCACGCCGACCTCCTCGGAGTCGCCGAGGGTGGCCGGTGTGAGGTCGGTGCGCCCCTCGGCCTTGAGCACCGCGATGTCGGAGACCGGGTCCGAACCCAGGACCTCGGCACGCGCGGAGGAACCGTCGTTGAACAGGATCTCGATGGGACCGCCCTGGGCGGCGGCCGCCACGTGCGCGTTGGTCAGGACCTGGCCGTCGGACGAGATGATCACCCCGCTGCCGCCGCCGCTGGCGGTCCGGATGGACACCACACTCGGCAGGACCGTGTCGGCGACCTCGCCGACCGCTCCCTCGGTGGGTGTGCTCTCAGGCGCCTGTTCGAGCGAGCTGACCGGTCCGCCCAGGCCGTTGGGGAAGAGGTAGGCGGTGCCCAGGGCCGTCGCCGGTCCCACGATGAGGCTCGTGATCAGGGCGGTGATCGCGGCGACGGTCACGATCCCGCCGGAGCGGCGCTTCTTCCCGGACGGGGGCACCGCACCGGGCGGCATGCCGCCGAACGGGGGCTGCCCACCGTGACCGCCGTGGTTCCCGGGGCCGCCGTGGCCCTCGTGGCCGCCCGTCCCGAAAGCTCCGCCGCCGTACGGGGGCTGTCCGGGGCCGCCGGGAGCACCCGGCCCGTGGAGGCCGCCCTGTCCGCCCTGTCCGCCGTGCGGCGGCACCGGTCCGCCCTGGTGGGCGGCGAACCGCTCGTGCTGGTCCCCACCCCCGGGCGGCGGGAAGGTGTAGGAGGCGCGCTCCGGCGCGTGGGGCCCGGTGGCCCACCGGGGCGGCTGCTCGGGTGGTGAGAAGCTCGGTCCGCCTCCCGACGGCCCGGCGCCCGTCCACCCCGCCCGCCCCGTCTGCCCACCGGGCCACGGAGCCCCGGAGCGCTCGTCGGACGGGTGGTGCCCGAAGGGCTGCTGGGGCCCCGCGTGCTCGGTCCCGGCCGGTTGGTCGTCGTGTCCGGCGGGGACACCCCCGTGCTCCCCGCCGGACGTGTCACGGTCATCGGCCCCGTCACCGGCGGAGGAGTACCCCTCGTGCGGGTTCCGGGGACCCGACTGGTCTGCGGGCTCGGTGCGGCGGTGTTCGGGAACTCCGCTCCCGGCCGCCGCACCGGGCTCGGTACCTGCACTCGGTTCGTTGGGGTTCAACTCATCCTCCGACTGGGCGGGACGATGTTCAGTGGCGTGGTCCATCATGCGCCGCATGGGTTAGAACAGGGTGAGAGCGCCGTATAGCGGGGTTTCGAGTCTGATTTCGCCTCCTCGCACCGGTTCTCGCCGATGTCCGTGAGAGCATCCGTAAACCCCGGCGCCGTTGTGGCCGAACACGTCGGCCGTTACCCTGGCGCGTTTTCCGTAGGCGCCATGTGCGCCACAATGCCCGAAACGATATCGTGTCGAAGCCAAAGCGAGATAATGGAGAAGAGCCGACCTTGATCAAGATCGTGCTGGCCGACGACGAACACCTCGTTCGGGGGGCCATCGCCGCCCTCCTCGGCCTGGAGGACGATCTGGAGGTCGTCGCCGAGGTCGGTCGCGGAGACGAGGTGACCGACGCCGTCCTCCGGCACGGCGCCGCCATCGCCGTCCTGGACATCGAGATGCCCGGGGCCACGGGCCTGGAGGTCGCCGCCCGGCTCAGGGCGGACGCCCCCGACTGCGGCGTCGTCATCCTCACCAGCTTCGGCCGCCCCGGCTACCTGCGCCGGGCCCTGTCCTCCGGCGCGCGGGGATTCCTGGCCAAGGACGCCCCCGTCGACCAGCTCGCCGGTGCCATCCGCCGCGTCCACGAGGGCGGGCGCTACATCGACACCGACCTCGCCGCCGCCGCGATGGTCGGTGGTGAGAGCCCCCTCACCGACCGCGAGACCGAGGTGCTGCGCGCCGCCTCCGACGGCGCCACCGTCGCCAGGATCGCCGCCACCCTCCACCTGACCGAGGGCACGGTGCGCAACTACCTCTCCAACGCCATCGGCAAGACCGGCGCCGACAACCGCATGTCCGCCATCCGCACCGCCCAGGACATGGGCTGGCTCTGACCGCTCCCGCCCGACCGGCGAACCGCGCCGGAGACCGTCCGTCGAGGACGGCGAGGAACCGTGGCCGTGAGGGTTCACCGGTCCGCCGCGCTCCCGTGCTCGTGGCGCGCACCGGCGGTCGCACCCCGCGGTGAGTACGGGACCGGCGCGGGCCAGAACCCCCGCGTCACACCAGGAACGTTCCCGGCCACCCCCGTCAGAGGAACCGCAGCACCAGCATCGCGGTGTCGTCGCTGCGCCCGCCCGGGGCGTACTCCTCCAGCTCCCGGTCGATGCGGCTGATCACCGCCTGGGCGGTCAGACCGGCGCATCCGGAGAAGATCTCCGTCAGCCCCTCGTCACCGAGCATGTCCGTGTTGTTGCGCCGCTCCGTCACACCGTCGGTCACCGCCAGCATCACCTCGCCGGGGCGGATGTCCACGTTCTCGGTCGTGAACCCCACGTCCTCGAACGCGCCCAGCAGCGGCTGCGACGCCCCGAACGACGTCACCTCGCCCTTCTGGTTCAGCCGCATCGGCAGCGGGTGACCGGCGGACACCATCCGCAGCCGCATCCCGCCCCCGCCGTCCGTGGCCGGGGTCATCTCCCCGTACAGCATCGTCAGGAACCGGGTCGAGGTGTTCTCGTCCAGGATCGCCATGTTCAGCCGCTGCATGATGTGCGAGGGCGTGAAGCCCTCCTTGGCCAGCGCCCGGAGCGTGTGCCGCGCCAGCCCGGTCACGGCCGCCGCCTCGGGGCCCGTCCCGCACACGTCGCCGATCGCGAAGCACCACCGGCCGCTCGCCGCGAACACGTCGTAGAAGTCCCCGCCGACCACGTTGCGCTCGTCCGCCGGACGGTAGAACACCGCGTGGTCCACGTTCGGGATCACCGGCTCCTTCTCCTTGGCGGGGAGGAGACTGCGCTGGAGGGCGTCGCTCATCGCGGACTGCTTCTCGTGCAGCCGCGCGTTCTCCATCGCCGACGCCACCCGACGGCTCAGGTCGTCGGCGACGTCGACCTCCTCCCGCGTGAAGTCGTCCGTCTCGTTCTTGCCGACCGTCATCCGCCCCAGGGCGCGTCCGTGCGCCACCAGGGGGATGCAGATCGCCGGACCGCTGGCCAGTTCCCGGATCAGCTGCTCGTCCAGCCCCTCCTTGGCCAGCTCGGCCGGTGACCACAGCG
>NZ_ANAX01000321.1 GCF_000341065.1 Nocardiopsis halotolerans DSM 44410
GGCGGCAGCCCGGTCAGCAGCGCCCGCAGGATGTCGTTGTAGTTCTCGTCCGCGTGCACCACGTGCGTCAGCTGGGACACGCCCATCTCGTTGATGGTCTCGATGGCGCACCACCGCCCCAGCCGGGACGTGATCAGCTGCGCCGCCAGGGCGCCCGTCATCCGCTCGTCCAGCGTGCCCGCGAGCAGGTCGCTGGCCTCGGCCAGGAAGCTCAGCGACGCGCGCCTGCTCAGTTCCACCTCGGCCAGCCGGGCGCGCTCCACCGGCAGCGCGATCAGGTCCGCGCCCTCCTGGAGCCGCTTGGCCGCCGCCGGTCCGAAGTGCCGGGCCCGCCTGGAGGCCACCCCCAGCAGCCCGGTCACCCGTCCGTCCACGATGAGCGGCGCCGTCACCAGCGAACGCATCCCCGCGCGCGACAGCCGTCCCCGGCTGGTGCGGGCGATCATCAGGTCGTCGTTGATCACCGCGCCCGGCTCCGGGGCCGACGACGGGAAGATCTCCTCCGTGCGCACGCGCAGCGGACGCCACGGGGCGCCGCCCGACGTCAGCCCGACGGCCGAGCGCACCTCCCACATGGTCTCGTCGGACGTGGCCAGCGTGATGTAGGCCGCGTCCGCGCCCAGCGCCGTGGTCGAGTACTCCACGGTGCGCTCCAGCAGCTGCGGCAGGCTCAGCCGCGACCCCAGGGCGGCGTCCAGCGCCGACCACGGCGCGGGGCGCACGGGACGGGAGGGAGACCTGCGCACCTGCGGGGACTCCAGGGACGCGGGTTCCCCCGCGGCGTCCTCGATCCGGAACCACACGGCCTTGTCGTTGCGCCCGTAGCTCACACCCCAGCTGGACGCGATCGCCGACGCCAGGGCCAGCCCCAGACCGCCGGTGCGCTCGTTCTCCCTGGACGGGGAGGTGTCCACCGCCAGCGGTCCGGCCTGCGGGACGGCGCGCTCGGGCACGGAGTCGGTCACCATCACCTCGGTCGACTCCTCGGACCTGCGCACGGTCACGTCCAGGGTCGAGCGCGCGTGGATGACGGCGTTGGTGACCAGCTCGCTGACCAGCAGGATCACGTCGTCGAAGGGAACGGTCACACCCCACGACAGGAGGGTGTCGTGGACGAACTCACGGGCCGCCGCCGCGGTCTCCGGGGTGGGAGGGAACTCTCGTCGGGCGACCTTCAACGCGTCGTGTGCTGGCAAGCCGTCGGTGTCCTTCGTCGCTGGGTGCGTGCGCTGGGGCGGTGGTCACTGCCACGATACGCGTGCCATGGCGACCGCCGTCGCGTGAACCGTCATTCGGGTAGCTGTGGGACCACGGGTGGAGGGACCACCGGGCGCCGGGTCCGCCCGCGGGCGGGACGGCGATGGGACAACATCGCGAACCCACCTGTGCGGGTCGGCTGGGCCGGTTAGTGTAAGTCACCGACACATCCGCTTCTTTCGGGTGGTACTTCGCGCGGGTAGCGTGACGGGGTGTCACCAAGGGTACGCGGCGGACACCGCGTGCCCCTGTCCCGTGCGCGCCGCCGCCCGGTCCGCCCCCGGCGGCCGGTCCGCGCGGCCGGGACGGGAAACGGAGGTGGCAAGCAGGCTGAGGAGGGGGTTCGATGCCCGAGGCGGTCAAGGAACTGGTGGCCGACGACCAGCTCGACGAGATTCTGCGTGCCCTGTACCGCATGCGCGACGGCGACTTCAGCGTACGCCTGAGAAAGCGCGGAGGCGGCGTCATGCGGGAGATCGCGTCCGTCTTCAACGAGGTGGTCGACCACAGCGAACAGCTCAGCGACGAACTCCAGCGCGTCGGCGACGTCGTCCGCAACGAGGGCAGGCTCAACGAGCGCATCAACGTCAACCCCAGCCGGGGCGCGTGGGGTGAGAGCGCCCAGGCGCTCAACGTCCTGCTCGACGAGGTCGCCGAACCGGTGACCGACGTCGCCGGGGTCCTGGTCTCGGTCGCGGAGGGGCAGCTCAGCCGCCGTGCCTCCACCGAGGGCCGCCGCGGCGAACTCAAGGGCGACCTCCTGCGCCTGGCCACCACGGTCAACCGCATGGCCGACCAGATGAGCGGCTTCACCGAGGAGGTCACCCGCGTGGCCCGCGAGGTGGGCACCGAGGGCAAGCTCGGCGGCACCGCGCAGGTCGAGGGCGTCTCCGGGGCCTGGCGCGAGGTCACCGAGTCGGTCAACCAGATGTCCTCCCGCCTCACCGACCAGATGCGCGACATCTCCGAGGTGACCACGGCCGTCGCCCGAGGCGACCTGCGCAGCAAGATCACGGTGGACGTGCAGGGCGAGATGCTCGACCTCAAGGACACCGTCAACACGATGGTGGACCAGCTGTCCACCTTCGCCGACGAGGTGACCCGGGTGGCCCGCGAGGTGGGCACCGAGGGCAAGCTCGGCGGCCGTGCCAACGTGCGCGGCGTGCGGGGCATCTGGAAGGACCTCACCGAGAACGTCAACTCCATGGCGGACAACCTCACCAACCAGGTGCGGGACATCTCCCAGGTGACGACCGCGGTGGCCAGGGGCGACCTGACCCAGAAGGTCCAGGTGGACGTGCAGGGCGAGATGCTCGCCCTGAAGAACACCGTGAACACCATGGTCGACCAGTTGGACTCCTTCGCCGACGAGGTCACGCGTGTGGCGCGTGAGGTCGGTACCGAGGGCAAGCTGGGCGGTCGCGCCAACGTCAAGGGCGTGTCGGGCATCTGGAAGGACCTGACCGACAACGTCAACTCCATGGCCAACAGCCTCACCTACCAGGTCCGCAACATCTCGCAGGTGACGACCGCGGTCGCCACCGGTGACCTCAACAAGAAGATCACCGTGGACGCCCAGGGCGAGATGCTCGACCTCAAGGACACCATCAACAAGATGGTCGACCAGTTGGACTCCTTCGCGGGCGAGGTGACCCGGGTGGCCCGCGAGGTGGGCACCGAGGGCAAGCTGGGCGGCCAGGCCCACGTCCGCGACGTGTCGGGGGTCTGGAAGGACCTGACCGACAACGTCAACTCCATGGCCAACAACCTGACCTACCAGGTGCGGCAGATCTCCATGGTCACGCGCGCGGTGGCAGCGGGCGACCTGACCAAGAAGGTCACGGTCAACGCCAAGGGCGAGATCCTGGAGCTCAAGGACACCATCAACGTCATGGTGGACCAGCTGTCCGCGTTCGCCGACGAGGTCACGCGTGTGGCGCGTGAGGTCGGTACCGAGGGCAAGCTGGGCGGCCGGGCCAACGTCAAGGGCGTCTCGGGCATCTGGAACGACCTCACCGAGAACGTCAACTCGATGTCGCACAACCTCACCACCCAGGTGCGCAACATCTCCGAGGTGACGACCGCGGTGGCCGCGGGCGACCTCACCAAGAAGATCGACGTCAACGCCCAGGGCGAGATCCTGGAGGTCAAGACGACGGTCAACACGATGGTCGACCAGCTCTCGGCGTTCGCCACCGAGGTCACGCGCGTGGCCTACGAGGTGGGCAGCCAGGGCCAGCTGGGCGGTCAGGCCAAGGTCGAGGGCGTCTCCGGAACCTGGAAGCAGCTCACCGACAGCGTCAACGGCCTGGCGGGCAACCTGACCACGCAGGTGCGGGCGATCGCCGAGGTCGCCAACGCCGTCGCCAAGGGCGACCTGACCCGCAACATCCAGGTCGACGCCCTCGGCGAGATGGAGCAGCTCAAGGACAACATCAACCTGATGGTGTCCAACCTGCGCGAGACCACCGCCACCCAGCGCGACGCCGACTGGCTCAAGTCCAACGTGGCCCGCATCTCCGGGCACATCCAGGGCCACCGCGACCTCAAGGAGCTGGCCCGCCTCATCATGACCGAGGTGACACCGCTCATCGGCGCCCAGCACGGCGCCTGCTACCTGCCCGAGGACCAGGACGACCAGGAGAACTTCCTGTTCTACGCGGGCTTCGGCTTCGACCCCGACGAGAACCGCCGCCGCGTCCGCAAGGGCGTCGGGCTGGTCGGCGAGGCCCTCGCCCAGCAGGTGGAACAGCAGGTCGGCAACGTCCCGCCGGGCTACGTCCGGATCGAGTCGGGGCTGGGCGAGGCCTCCCCGCGCAACCTGTTCATCCTGCCGATCGTCTCGGAGGGGCGCTCGCTGGGCGCCATCGAGTTCGCCTCCTACGACGACTTCCGCGAGATCCACAAGAACTTCCTGCGCCAGCTGGTGAACCTGCTCGGCACCACGATCAACACCATCCTGGCCAACAACCGCACCGAGGACCTGCTCGAACAGTCCCAGCAGCTCACCAGCCAGCTCAGGGAGCGGTCCAACGAGCTCCAGCGCCAGCAGGAGGAGCTCCGGGGCAAGAACGCCGAGCTCCGCCAGAAGGCCACCCAGCTCGCCAACCAGAACAGGGCGATCGAGCTCCAGAACCAGCAGATCCAGCGTTCCCGGAACGCTCTGGAGGAGCGCGCCCACCAGCTCCAGGTCTCCTCCAAGTACAAGTCGGAGTTCCTGGCGAACATGTCGCACGAGCTGCGCACGCCGCTGAACAGCCTGCTGATCCTGGCCCGCCTGCTCGCCGACAACGCCGAGCAGAACCTGTCCCCGAAGCAGGTCGAGTTCGCCCAGACCATCCACAAGGCGGGCAGCGACCTGCTGCTGCTCATCGACGAGATCCTCGACCTGTCCAAGGTGGAGGCCGGACGCGCCGAGGTGCAGCCCAGCGAGGTCTCCATCGCCCAGCTGGTCGACTACGTCGAGGCCACCTTCCGCCCGGTCACCAGCGACCAGGGGCTGGCCTTCGCCGTGGACGTGTCGCCGGACATCCCCGGCACGCTGTGGACCGACGAGCAGCGCCTCCAGCAGATCCTGCGCAACCTGCTCTCCAACGCGGTGAAGTTCACCCCGCAGGGCGAGGTGCGCCTGATCATCGAGCCCGCGTGGGCGCTGGACGACGCCGACCTGGAGATGTTCGTGGAGAACGAGGAGGTCATCGCGTTCACCGTCGCCGACACCGGCATCGGGATCGCCGAGGACAAGCTCCAGGTCATCTTCGAGGCCTTCCACCAGGGCGACGGCGGTACGTCGCGGCGCTTCGGCGGGACCGGCCTCGGGCTGTCCATCAGCCGCAACTTCGCCCGCCTGCTGGGCGGTGAGATCCGGGTGCAGAGCGGCGCCAACCAGGGCTCCACCTTCACGCTGCTGCTGCCGGTGCGGTTGAACGAGGACGCCGGGGAGCGCCGGAGCGAGGACTCCACGGCCGTGGAGGACGCGGGCGCGGCGCCGATGCTCGACGCCGGCCGCGACGCGGACACCTTCGACTCCTCCTCGCTGGGCGACGACTTCTACCTGCCCGACGAGGACTTCGACGCGGCCGTGGCCGCCCTCACCGACATCGCCAACGAGCCGCTGCCCACGGTCCCGGTGCTCAAGGTGCCCGAGTCCCACGAGAGCGGGGGCGAGGAGCCCGAGGAGGTGGTCGAGGCCGAGGCGCGCACCGACCCCGAGCGCCAGGCGGTCCTGAGCGGCCAGCGGGTCCTCATCGTCGACGACGACGTCCGCAACGTCTTCGCGCTCACCAGCGCTCTGGAGGCACAGGGCCTGGAGGTCCTCTACGCTGACAACGGACACTCCGGAATCGCCATGCTGGAGGCCAACGAGGACATCTCGCTCGTCCTGATGGACGTGATGATGCCCGAGCTGGACGGCAACCAGACCACCCAGCGGATCCGGGAGATGCCGCAGTTCGCCGACCTGCCGATCATCTCGCTCACCGCCAAGGCGATGCAGGGGGACCGCGAGCGCAGCCTCGCGGCGGGCGCCACGGACTACGTGACCAAGCCGGTCGACCTGGACCACCTGCTGGACGTCATGCGGAGGTGGCTCACCGCCGACCGGGAGGAGGCCGTCGGGCACAATGGCGCGACGGACAACACGGACGACACGGGGCATGACACCGACCCGAACGGGGAGGCTGGCACCAGCACCCCGAGTGAAGACCTGGAGTAATCCACGTGACCCAGAAGGCCAACATCCTTCTCGTCGACGACCGCGACGAGAACCTCATCGCGCTGGAGGCCGCGCTCACCTCCCTCGACCAGAACCTGGTCAGGGCCAACTCCGGTGAGGAGGCACTGAAGCACCTTCTGGGCACCGACTTCGCGGTCATCCTGCTCGACGTGATCATGCCGGGGATGGACGGGTTCGAGACCGCCGCGCACATCAAGCAGCGCGAGAAGACCAAGGACGTGCCGATCATCTTCCTGACCGCCCAGGAGATCGACCGGCACCAGGTCTTCCGCGGCTACGCCTCGCGCGCGGTGGACTTCCTGCTCAAGCCCTTCGACCCCTGGGTGCTGCGTTCCAAGGTCGAGGTGTTCGTGGAGCTGCACCAGCTCAAGGCGCAGATGCGCGAGCAGGCCCGCACCCTCCAGCGCGACCTCGGACAGGAGACCGGGGAGCCCGGCAAGGCCCTGGCCGAGCAGCTGGCGCAGCGCTCCCGGCAGGTCCAGACCGACCTGGCCCAGCTGCGCGAGCACATCGTGACCAACTACCAGGACGTGGACCAACCGCTCGTGGACAGCGTGCGCAAGCTGGACAGTTCGGCGTCCCGGCTGTCCACCCTGGTGGACACCCTCCACGGCCCCGAGTAGTCCGTCCGGGCGCCGGCGGGGTTCTGGAGGATTCGTAGGGGGGACTGCGAGGAACGAGCCGTCACACCGGAGGATCCGAAGGTTCCCGCCTTTTGGGACGCCCGAACGCGGGCCGAAGCGAATCGGAGGCCCAAAGCAGGCACGGCTCAGGCCGACGGCCGGGGCGGCAGGGCGAGGCCGATGTGCTCGCCGATCTCCTCGATCAGACCCAGGTCGGCGAGGCGGAAGCTGCCCCGGTTGCTGCGGCGGATCAGGGTGAGCGCCCCGCGCACGCCCCGGCTGCCGCGCAGGGGGACCGACAGCAGGGAGCCCGCTCCCAGCATCGCGAGCAGCGGCGCCCCCGACGGGGCGTGGCCCAGCACGGCCTCGTCCTCGATCAGCGGGAACAGCAGGGACTGACCCCGGCCCAGCACCTCACCGGGGATGTCGGAGTCCCCGGGCGCCGCCGACGCCACCGCCTCCTCCTGCCCGGCGGGCGCGTCGGCCGGGCCCGTCACCACCGCGCGGCGTGCCGCGTCGGGGCCGGTGGGCAGGTCGCACACGTCCACGATCACCCAGTCGGCGTAGGAATCGGCCAGCAGGTCGGCCGCGTCCGCCAGCGCGAGCGGCCTTCCCGCGCCGCCCGGACCGGCCGACCGCAGCAGCAGCCGCGTCATCCGCGTCAGCACGTCCAGCCTGCGCGCGGCCAGCACCACCACCTGGTCCTCCACCTCCGGCTCCAGCGGGGCGGGGCCCTCCTCCTCGACGCCGTTCATCGGCGGCGACATCGCCACCAGCACCAGAGGGTTGGGCTCGGTCGGCAGCTCCAGGCGCGTCAGGGTCAGGTGCACGTCCTCGGCCCAGCCGCGCTGCGCCAGCCGCGACTCCAGCACGGCGTCACCGTCACCGCGCAGCACCGCCGCCAGCCACGACTGCATGGCCGCCCGCTTGCGCAGGTCGACGAAGTGCGCGAAGGGCTTGCCGGTGAGGTAGCCCGGTGCGCTGCCCAGCTGGGCAGCGCCGGTGTTGTTGATCCGCCGGATGTAGCCCTCGTGGTCCAACAGCACGACGGGAACACTCAGCTCCTGGAACATCGCGCGCAGCAGCGTCCGGTCGCCGTCGTCGCCCTGGCGGCGCGGCTCGGGCTGGGCGTGCGCACGGGCCAGCTCCGCCCCGGCGTCGCCCAGCAGGCGTTCGGCGTACTCCAGCTCCGCCAGGGCCGCCTCGGCGGTGTCCTGGGCGTCGGCGGGATACATGGTGTGCGTGTTGCGCAGGGCGGCGATGCGTTCACCCAGCGCGCTGATCTCACGCTGCAACCCGGCGAGGTTCTCCGACACGCTCTCAGGTCTCCCGTCGTGGATGGCGTCTTCCCGAAGCTAGCGGATGTCCCTTCCCGCGATCTCCCAAGGTTACGGTTAGTTGGGAGTCCCAACGCGGAAGGAGGCCGGACTGTGTGGATCGAACGCCTGGCCCGCGACATCGGCGCGCTGGGGCAGGCGGACAGTACCACTCTGGAGCGGGCCCTCGACCAGATGAGCAGGGCCGCGGCCCTCGGCGTGCCCGGCTGTTCCGCGGCGCTCGTCGTGGTCTGGCGCGAGGTCCAGGGGACCGACGGGTCCGCACGGCACGTCGTCACCGACTACGGGGCCTCCCACGCCGACCTGTCCGCCGCATTCGAGCACCAGTACACCACCGACCAGGGCCCGACCGTGGAGGCGGTCCGCGAGATGAGTCAGGTGCGGGTGGGCGACGTCCTGCGCGAGCCCCTCCGGTGGCCCCGCTACACCAGCATGGCGGTCCAGTGCGGCGACCGCTCCTCCATCACCCTGCCGAGCCTGCTGCCCAGCGAGGGCGACGACCGGGTGATCACCTTCGGGGTGCACTCGGGGCGCGCGGACGCCTTCGACGAGGACGTCGTCGCCCCCCTGACCGCCCTGCTCGCCGAGCACGCCGCCATGTCGCTGTACAGTGCCGGGCGCCAGGCCGACGTGGCCAGGGAGACCGCCCACATGCGCCGGGCCATGTCCGCGCGTACGGTGATCGACCAGGCCAAGGGCATCATCATGCACGCACGCGGCTGTGACGCCGACACCGCCTTCACCGCGCTGCGCGAGGTCGCCCAGCGCAACCGCAAGAGGGTGGTGGACGTGGCCCGCGACCTCGTGGAGGAGAACACCGGGCCGCAGCCCCGCGCCGGCCAGGACCGAAGATGAACGGCGGGGCAACACCCGGCGATGAGTCCCGAGCGTGACCGTGAGGCGACATGATGAGGGCGTGGGGCCGTCCCGGAACGACAAAGGAGAAGTGGCCGTGACGTCAGACATCTCGATCCGTCGCGAGGATGGCGTCGTCGTCGTCACCCCCGTGGGGGAGATGGACGCGGTGACCTCTCCCGCGCTGGCCGACGTCCTCGACGGGCTCCTGGCCGCCGATCCGCCCCGGGGCGTGGTGGTCGACCTCGCCAAGGTGGGCTTTTGCGACTCGCGCTGCATCGGGGTGCTCGTCTCCGCCTACCGGCAGGCCCGCGACCTGGGTGTGGGCCTGGTGGTCGCCGAACCCCAGCAGCAGGTCAACCGCCTGTTCGTGATAGCGGGGATCGACCAGGTCATCCCCATCATGGCGAGCACGGGCACCGCGGCCGACTCCCTCAGGGGCTGAGCGGAGCCCGCGTCCCCACCTCCCGGAGGGCCCCGGCCTCGTCGGCCCCGTCCACGAAGTGCAGCCGCACCAGCGACCCCTCGCCGCTGCCGCTGATCTCCAGGAAGTCGCAGCTCTGCCGGGTGATCCACAACCCGTATCCGCGTGGGCGCATGGTGTCGGCCGGGCGGTACCCGGCCAGCGGGTCGAAGAGCCCGCCGCGCTCGTCGAACACGTCGCACACCCACCGCCCGGGGGAGCGCCAGACCTGCACGGTGCCCTTGCCCGCTCCGTGTTCCAACACGTTCGCGGCCAGCTCGTTCACCGCGACCACCAGGCTGTCGATCCGCTCCGGCGGGAATCCCATGTCCTCGCCGAGCGCCGTCAGGTCGCCGCGCAGCCGCGGCAGGGACAGCCCGATCTCCAGCCGGTGCACGGGTCCGACGNCAGCGGCTCCGGCGCGACCGGACGGTCACCGAACGCGGCGGTCCCCAGGTAGGCGGCGTTCGGGCGGGGACCGCCGTGACCCGCGAGCACCGGGTGGGTGGCCAGTACGGCGGACCGCGTCCGCGGGGTCAGGCCCCGGTCGTCGTGGGCGCACAGCAGCCGCATCCGCTGCGGGGCCAGCGCCGCGCACAGGACCGACTCCATCCGGTGCCACTCGCGCAGCTCCATCGCGGAGGCGTGCGACGGGGGCTCGGCCACCACGACCACGGGGGCGGAGGTGAGCGCCAGGCGGTGCAGGGCGGCCAGGGTGCGCCCCGGGGCGTCGTAGAGCCGGTCCCGGTCGGTGACGTGCACCCGCTCGCGTTCCCACGGTGACAGGGTGCCGAGGAGCGCCTCGCCGCGCTCCCGGGTCACGGCGAGCACCGTGTGGGCGTTTTCGCGTACGGCTGACCGCAACCGCTCCCGGGCCACCTCGCGGAACTGCCGCTCGCGGCGGAAGAGCAGTCCCTGGTGTTCGAAGGTCATCGCTTCGTGGCGTTCGCGCTCGGGGTCGGCCGTCCGGCGTCCGAGCGCCACTGTCTGTGTACCCGGTCCGGACCCCCGGAGGAAACCCCGGGGAGCCGGCGGTACGGGGTCGGGGCGGGCACGGCTCAGTGCGCGGTCCCGGACAGTAGCAGACCGTCCGTCTCGTCCTCGTCGGTGCCTTCCTGCTCCGCCTGCTGCGGACGGGACCGCTTGTAGGCGAGCTCCGTCTCGACGGCGATCCGCTGCCACGTGAACCGGGAGCGGGCCCGGTCGACCGCGGCGATGCCGTACGCGGTGCTCATGGTGGGCGTGTTGAGGACCGCGCGCACGGAGCGCGCGACCTCGTCGGGACGGCCGAAACGCATCAACACGCCGCTGGTGCGGTGCAGGACCGCCCCCGGGGTCGCGCCGGTGGCGGTGGCCACCACGGGCAGACCGCACGCCATGGCCTCCAGCACGGCCCCTCCGTAGGGGTCGTAGGAGGCGGCGG
This sequence comes from Nocardiopsis halotolerans DSM 44410, assembly GCF_000341065.1. Classification (GTDB taxonomy): domain Bacteria; phylum Actinomycetota; class Actinomycetes; order Streptosporangiales; family Streptosporangiaceae; genus Nocardiopsis; species Nocardiopsis halotolerans. The sequence goes on from NZ_ANAX01000321.1 coordinate 10,694, forward strand.
ACACGTACACGTCCGCGGAGCGCAGCAGACGGGGCAGCTCCTTGCGCTCGACGGGGCCGGTCAGGTGGACGCGGTCGTTCACCCCGGCCTCCTTGGCCAGGAGTTCGATCCGCTGGGCGTTCTCGTCCAGGGCCACGTCCATGTCCTCGGCGGTGGAGACGAGCAGCAGCTCGGCCTCGGGCAGACGGGTCAACGCCTCCACCAGCCGGTCGGCGCCGCCCGCCTCGGTCAGGGAGGTGACCGACACCAGGCGGGCGCGCTCCTCGCGCCGGGAGTGCCAGTGTTCGGCGGAGGCGCTGCCCTCCACGCTGAAGTGGTCGGTGTCCACGCCGAAGGGCACGACGCTCACGTGGTGGCGGGGAACGCCCAGACGGGCCAGCTCGCCCTGCTGGTCGGTGGAGTTGACCAGGACGTGGTCGGCGCGCGAGGCGAGGATCGTCTCCATGCGGGCGCGCTTGGGGTGGTCGACGAGGCCGGAGCGCTGTTCGCTGGCGTTGAGGGAGTGGAAGGTCTGGACGAGGGGCGTGTCGCTCTGGTCCCGCTCGCTGTGCGCCTGGGCGTGCAGGGCGGCCAGGCCGCTGGTCCAGCCGATGGCGTGCAGGACGTCGGGGGAGTCCTCGTCCAGGACGGAGGCGAGGGCGGTACCGAAGGCGCCGGTGTGCTCGGCGTGCTCCTCCGCGGACAGGGGGCGGGCCGGACCGGCGTCCAGGTAGGCGACGGAGACGCCGCGCGCCATGCGGGTGCGGCCGTCCGGCTGGTCGGGGTCACTGCGGCGGGCGTAGACCGTCACGCGGTGCCCCCGCTTGGCGAGCTGCCGGGACAGGGCGCACACGTGCAGGCTCGCGGGGCAGGCTGGCTCTCCCCGGTGGGCGGGAAGGGGGTTGGCGTGTTCGGCGACCATGGCGATCTTCACTGGGCTGAACTCCTTGGACACGGGTTCGTCTGGTGTCCTTCGTAGGTGCGCCCGAGGTGACTCCGGAGCGGGGAATCGGAATCCCCCCGGGCGGGACTGGGGCCGACGCGCCGGTCCTCGGGACCGGTGCTCGACGCGCGGGGGTCGTGGGAGGGGGCGCGGTCAGGGGGAGGCGGCGTACGCCGCGTGACGCGCGGGAGGAGGCCGCTCGGCAGCACCGGGAGCCGTGCGCGCGTGGCGCGTACGGCGGTCGCGAAGCGGAGAGAAGGAGAAGGGCAGACGCACGGAGATCACACCAAACGACCGGTCGGGGAGGACTGTGGCCACCGTGCGTAACCGCTCAGCGGCGCACGGGGCGGGTCGTGTGTGTCTGCGTCTTAGACACCCAACGGGATCCATTCTGCCAGACGGCCCACGTCCCGACAACGTGATCCTGGTCCGACACGGCTGCGCAAGGGGATTTCGGGGCTGTCCGTAATCCGGGGTGCTCCCCTTCTCGTCCGCGTTCTCGTCCGCGGTTTCGCCATACCCCTGGGTGGGCCCTGTCGGGTCCGCGTCGCCGCCGCTACTGTCAGACCGGAACACCGGAGTGCGTGCCATCCGCCCGGGACTCGTTCGACACGGCGCTTTCGTCGGCGGGAAGCGGGGCGGGAACTGCATATCCGGGTGTTTTCCGCCATGATGTACGCGGATTTTGACCCACTCCGGCGGTGGCTCGGTACGGTGACAGAATCCAGACGTTGAACGGGACTCGACCAAGGTCCGGCGCGGGGCGCCGGACAACCGGCCATGGCCGACGAAACGGGAGGAAGGGCGTATGGGTGTCGCTGGTGGGGAAGTCATTGTCACGGCCCTGACACACCGGGGCGCTATCCGCCCCGCCAACGAGGACGCCGTCGTCATGGGTGCCCTGACCGTCGCCAGTGCGAACATGACCTCGCCGGTCCGCTGTGTGCTCCCGGTGAGCGAGCCCGTCATCCTGGCGGTCGCCGACGGGATCGGCGGCCAGGCCGCGGGGGGGATCGCCTCCGAACACGCCGTGCACCGCATGGCCGAGATGGGACCGCGCCTGAGCGGTCCCGAGGAGATCGCCCAGCTGCTGAGCAACATCGACGAGGAGATCAAGGACCACGCCACCCAGCACACCGAGTTCTCCGGCATGGGGACCACGGTCGCGGGGGTCCTGCTCAACAACGACGGCAACTTCTGGTTCAACGTGGGCGACTCCCGGACCTACCGTCTGGAGGGACGCCGCCTGCGGCAGCTCTCCGAGGACGACTCACCGGCCCTCCCGCCGTCCGAGGACGGGCGCCCGGTCACCACGAACTTCATCACCCAGTCCCTGGGCGGCAGCTCGGGCGGCACGATGGTTCCGCACGTGGGCCGGGACGACGCGTCCGACCCCAGCGCCTGGCTCATGTGCAGCGACGGCCTGTCCGACCTGGTCCTGCCCGAGGAGATGGAGCGGATGATCGCCGAGGCGGGCAGCGACGAGGCGGCCGTGCACGCCCTGTGGCAGGCCGCCATGGAGGCGGGCGGCAAGGACAACATCAGCATCCTGCTGGCCCGCCGCGTCTGAGCCCTCTCCCCGCCGCGTTCCGCGCGTTCCCCCCGGCCCCACCGCCTCCGGCGACCGCCACCCGCCCCGGTCGCGGCGTCCTCGTCCCCCCGTCCCCAGCCACCCCGACCCGCCCCCCGGCCCCGCGATTCCCCTCCGGAGGGGGATCCGAACCCAGGACATGGGAGGGGCCCGTACACCGCGTCCCCGGTTCGGTCCCGGGAGAGGGCGTACGGGCCCCTCACGCGCGTTCCGAGGAACACGCGCACGGCCGTCTCCGGCCGCGGCGCCTACTTCCGTCCGGCGTCCGCGCCCGGGCGCCCACGCATACGCACGGCCACGAGCACGACCGCGGCGACACCCGCGACCGCGACGACGGCCAGAACCGCCAGCGCCACCGGCGACACGCCGTCCCCGTCCTCCTCCGCGGAGGTCTCGTCGGCGGCGGCCGTCTCCTCGGCCGGTTCCTCCGCGGTCTCCGCCGCGGGCTCCTCGGCCGCCTCCTCGGTGGCGCTCTCCTCAGGCGACGGGGCCGCCGCCGCGACGGCCTCCTCGGTCACCGTGAACGTCAGGTCGTCCTGGATCGGGTGGCCGTCGGAGGAGACCACGCGGAACGCGATGGTGTACTCGCCCGCCTGGTCCAGCGGGGCAAGGCCCACCGACACGTCCGCGCCGTCGAAGGCGAGTTCGCCCTCCTCGTAGGTGGTCTCCCCGTCCGGCCCCGTGACGACGACCGCGCTGCCGCTGCCGCCCTCCATCGGGGCGTTGTTGAAGCTGAGCACGACCTCCTCGGGCACGGTGTCCAGGGTGGCCCCGTCCTCGGGGGTGGACCCGGTCAGGACGTCGTGCGCCAGGGCGGGCGAGGGGGCGAGGGCCAGGGCGGCCGCGGCGATGGGGGCCAGCAGGGCGGCGGCCACACGCGGAAGCCGGCGCGGGCGGGCTCCGGCGTCGTGGTCGGGGGTGCTACGGGTGATGGTGGTCATCTCTTCTCTCGGTGTTCGGTGTGGTCCGAAAGCACGGACGGGAGTCGTCACCGCGCACGGTGACGCCGCCGTGCACGCCCTCCGGACCGGGAAACGGGTACGGGCCGTGCGCGTCCTCCACCCGGGAGGGGCGCGCGGGCCGTGCGCCGAGAGCGTGACGGGGGAGGGCGGGGCCGGAGCGGCGCGACCCGACACCCGCGCGGGGGAGTCGAACGCGAGGTCGGGCACGCGCAGCAGCGGCAGCGCCCGGAAGAGCAGGGCGGTCAGGAACCACAGGGCCGCCTCGCCGTGGGCGAGCAGCGCGGACGCCAGCAGGGCCGCCCACAGGTGGGCGAACAGCATGCCCGGCGCGAAACCGAGGGTGTGCGTGAGCAGGCCGTGGCCGCTGTGGTCGGCACCGGCGCCGACGATCCCCGGGACCGGAGTGGTCGATCCCTGGAGGATCAGGTGCAGCAGGACCTGGACGGAGGCCATGAGGGCGAAGATGTCGCCGAAGCCGCGCATCACGCGGGTGAAGGACCACAGGAGGGGGAACAGGACCGCGCTCGCCGCCGCGAACCCCCAGAAGGAGGCGGGCGCGACGGCCCACAGGTTGTGTCCGCTCCAGGCAAGCCCCGTACACGCAGCGGCGAGGAACGCCGTGCGCAGGAGGCGGAGTGTGCCGTGAGCGGGTCGCACGAGAAAGAACCTAGGCCGTGCCCCGGAGGCCCGCAAGATCCCCGGAGACGGCGGTGGCCGCGCGGGGCACGGGATCACCGAGCCCGTGCGCGGGCCGGCCGGCGAGCCGGTCGGATCGGACGGAGACGCGCTCCGGTCGCGGGGTGGTCACGCGGAGAGCGCTCGCCCGCGGGGAACGGGGTGTGGGAACGGTGGGGGCGGGGGGACCGCCGGGAGCGGTCGAGGCCTCCCGGCGGTCCCGGACGCCCCTCTTCAGGAACGACCGGCCGGAACGAGTTCGCGGCGCATGTAGCGGCGCTGCTCGGGGGTGGTGCCACCCCAGACTCCGTGAGCCTCTCCGGCCCGAAGCGCCCACCGCAGGCACTCTTGGCGAACAGTACAGCTGCGGCAGACGGCGAGGGCCTGCTCGGTGTCGACGCGCCCGATCCCGGTGCTGCTCACCGGAAAGAAGATCTCAGGGTCGTACGAGCGGCAGTTGCCCTGCAGGACCCAGTCCTCGCTCTCGTGGTACAGGCGGTTCACGGGCGCCTCCGATCCGTGGCTGGTGATCCGTGGCCCGCACCGTGCTCTCCACGAAGGGACCAGGGGACTTCTCCGCACCGTCGTCCACGGGTGTTCGACCCGGGGCGACGCGGTGCGGCGATGCGACCAATTGTAGTACGACTTGCCGTAGTACTACACGGAGTCTGCGAGAAAACCCGGGAAAACTCAAGGACGTCCCGACCGGCGGGCCCGGCGCGTTCCTCCGCGGCCTCCGCGGCGGGAGGACCCCGGCCCGTGCCGGAGGGGTGTGTGGCGTCTCGCGGCGGCCTGCGGAAACCCCCGGAATCCCCCGCGTGTCGGCGTTGCGCGCGTGCCTCCCGGCCCTCCGGTCGTACCGTGTGGCGTGAGTCGAGGCTCCCGGGTGGCGTTATGTCGCGAGGTTTCCACCGAATTGATGTGACTTAACGCACGCTTAATATTGCTCGGTAAGGATCTATGTTTGACCCTGAGGGCTGTCTGCTCCCGTGAGCGGGCCGCCGTGACTCCGACGGCGCTCCGCGCGTTCCCCCCGCGGCGGCAGCGCCGAACCCCCTGCTGGACGGGGCGTGAGGGCGTGCGTCGGCCGCTCCCGGCCGTCCCTCGAACGCCCTGGTCAGGGCATCGGGGCACTGCTAAATGAACGGGCCATACCCGTGAGTGCTCTGTTCAAACATCTGCGCGCGGACTCCGCGAAACCTCATTGACGTTCGTTCGCTAAGTTCGATCGACGTGCCACATATACGAACGAACCTCCAAGCACGCGACCGGACTGACGCCGGGGCCACGGACTCCGGGGCCCCAGGGGACGCGGGCCGCGGAGGCGTGCACCTGTCGCACCCGTCCCCGGAGGACGGCCCGCACATGTGGCGGCTGGCGGGGGAGACCGGCATGGACGTCAACTCCCCGTACGCCTACGCTCTCTGGTGCCGGGACTTCGCCACGACCAGCGTCGTCGCCCGCGACGACGAGGGCCGTGTCGCGGCCTACGTCACCGGCTTCGTGCGGCCCGACAGCCCGGACACGTACTTCCTCTGGCAGGTCGCCGTCGACTCCGCGTACCGCGGACAGCGGCTGGCCCGCCGGATGCTCGACTTCATCGGCGACCGGATCACCGAGCGCGGCCTGACCCACCTCGAAGCGACCGTCACCGCCGACAACGCCGCCTCTCGTGCCCTGTTCGCCTCGTTCGCCCGGGACAGGGGGGCCGAGGCCGTGTGGAGTCCACTCTTCGCCGAGGAGCACTTCCCGGCGGGGGACACCCCGCACGACCCCGAGGACCTCGTGCGCATCGGTCCCCTTGGACCCGGATCTGGAGAGTGACCGACCACCCGTACCGGACCTGTCCACCCACCCTTCCAAGCCATGAGCCCACGAACCTGGGACACCTGGGATAAAGGAACCGAGGAACACACGATGGAGACCTTCCAGCGCCTGGAGTCCGAAGTCCGCGGATACTGCCGGAACTGGCCGGTCATGTTCGACCGTGCCGTCGGCAGGCCCNACGAGAACGGCAAGCCCTACCTGGACTTCTTCGCGGGAGCCGGGTCGCTCAACTACGGGCACAACAACCCGGAGCTGAAGACCCCGCTCATCGAGTACCTGACCGACGACAGGATCGTCCACAGCCTCGACGCCTACAGCGTGGCCAAACGCGACTTCCTGAAAACCTTCGAGGAGATCATCCTCAAACCCCGGGGCCTCGACTACAAGGTCCAGTTCCCCGGACCCGCGGGCAACAACGCGGTCGAGGCCGCGCTCAAGCTGGCCCGCAAGATCACCGGTCGCGAGACCATCGTCAACTTCACCAACGGCTTCCACGGCATGACCCTGGGCGCCCTGGCCGTCACCGGCAACTCGATGAAGCGCGGCGGCGCGGGCGTGCCGCTGGGCCACGTCGCCACGATGCCGTTCGACAACTACCTGGACGGCCAGACGCCGGACTTCCTGTGGCTGCGCAGCCTGCTGGACGACAGCGGCAGCGGCCTGGACAAGCCCGCCGCCGTCATCGTCGAGACGGTCCAGGGCGAGGGCGGCATCAACGCCGCCAGCGCCCAGTGGCTGCGCGAGCTCTCGGAGCTGTGCCGTGAGTACGACATCCTCATGATCGTCGACGACATCCAGATGGGCTGCGGCCGTACCGGCGACTTCTTCAGCTTCGAGGAGGCCGGGATCACCCCGGACATCGTCACGCTGTCCAAGTCCATCAGCGGCTACGGTCTGCCCATGGCCCTCACCCTGTTCAAGCGCGAGCTGGACGTGTGGGGCCCGGGTGAGCACAACGGCACCTTCCGCGGGTTCAACCCGGCGATGGTCACCGGTGCCGAGGCGATGCGCCGCTACTGGAGCGACTCCTCGTTCGCCGAGGCCACCAAGGCCAAGGGCGAGATGGTCGCCGCCCGCCTGGCCGAGATGGCCTCCGAGCACGCCGACTTCGGCGCGCACGTGCGCGGTCGTGGCCTGGCCCGGGGCCTGGCCTTCGAGGACACCGCCATCGCCAAGAAGGTCGCCGCCGAGTCCTTCGACCGCGGCCTGCTCCTGGAGACCTCCGGTCCCGAGGACGAGGTGGCCAAACTCCTGCCGCCGCTCACCGCGACCGAGGAGGAACTGACCTCCGGTCTTGACATCATGGCTGACGCGGCCCGTGCCGCGGTCAAGGGGGCACAGCCCGCCTGACGACGCGGTTGCGGGGCCGGGTGGCGACCCTCGGGACGCCGTCCGGCCCCGCCCCGTGTCACACCACCACAGAGAAGCGCCCAGAGCGCGTTACACGAGCGCCCAGAGCGCGTTAGGAGAAACCAGTGATCGTTCGCAGCCTGGACGATGTCAACGACACCGACGCTGACATCAAGACGCCTACCTGGCGCAGCCGCAGGGTCGTCCTCGCGAAGGAGAAGGTGGGTTTCTCCTTCCACGAGACCGTGCTCTACGCGGGTACGGAGACCAGCATGTGGTACGCCAACCACATCGAACTCGTGCACTGCATCGAGGGTGAGGCCGAGGTCACCAACGACGAGACCGGGGAGAAGCACATCATCACCCCGGGCACCCTCTACCTGCTCAACGGCCACGAGAAGCACACCGTCCGCCCGAAGACGGACTTCCGTGTGCTGTGCGTGTTCAACCCGCCCGTCACCGGGCGTGAGGTGCACGACGAGAACGGCGTCTACCCGCTCGTCGTCGAGTCCGACGACGACAACCCCTCGGCCTAGAGCCGGTCGGACGCGGGCGGGAGCCGATGGCTTCCTCCTCCGAGGGCGTACGAGTCCGGGGTGACGCGCCGCGGAGCCCGGACGAGGAGCACGCCGTAGGCGTCCGTCGAGGGTGGTGACCCGCCCCGGCGCGCGGCGCCTCAGGCGGGTGGGACCGGACACGTGGGCGGGGCCGGAAGGCCCCGCCCACGGTCGTTGGTCGGGGGCACCCGGAGAACACGGGGTGTCCACGCGGCGCCGCGCGGGTGGCGCCCCAGGGTGACGGGGGCTCGGACCCAGTGTCACAACTCACAGGTAACCCGCCCTGAACTGGCCAAAGAACGGATTACCCGCGAACTGCACATGCATAACCAGTGCATAACGGACCAATCGGGTCTTGTTACTGCTGGGTGCGCTCCGGGGAGGGAGACATCCGTCAGTGCCGCCGTGCCCTGCCCCCGGGCGGCGGACGCAGCCGCGGCCCTGTCCCGCGGATCGCCCACACCAGGCGTCCCACCATGTGAACCGTGGCGCTACCGCCCTGCCGGGAGGGAGCGCCGCTTCCGCGAGTCTTTCGAGGAGCAGTCGTGAAGAAGCAGGTACCAGCCGTACGCCGAGGAGCCTGGGGCCGCCGAGACGCACTCCGCCTGGGGGGCGTGGGCCTGGCCACCCTCGGTCTCGCGGCCTGTAGCCGCGTCGACGGAGGCGACGGCGGCGAGGGAGGGGGGAGCGGATCGACCCTGGACCGGCTGCGCGAGCAGGGCTTCGTGAAGGTCGGCCTCGCCAACGAGATCCCCTTCGGCTTCGTCGACGACTCCGGCAACCCCGCCGGGCAGTCCCCCGCCGTGGCCAAGGCGGTCTTCGAGGAACTGGGCGTCCCGGAGATCCAGGCCGAGTCCGTGAGCTGGGACGGTCTGATCCCCGGCCTGAAGTCGAACCAGTTCGACGTCATCGCCGCCGGTATGTTCATCACCCCGGAGCGCTGCCAGCAGGTCGCCTTCAGCGAGCCCACCGCGACCTCCCCCGAGGCCTTCATGGTGGCGGAGGGCAACCCGCACGGCATCCAGCACTTCGAGGACTTCGTCGACAACCCCGACCTCAGGCTCGCCGTCCTCAACGGCTCGGTCGAGCAGACCTACGCCAACCACTTCGGGGTGCCCGAGGACCAGCAGGAGCTCATCACCAACCAGACCGCCGGATACGAGCTGCTGGAGGCGGGGCGCGCCGACGCGATGTCCATGCTGAGCGTGTCCCACGAGTACCTCCTCCAGGAGCGCGGCGGTCCCTTCGAGGTGACCGAGCCCTTCTTCCCCGTGATCGACGGCCAGGAGGAGAAGGGATGGGGCGGCCTGTGCTTCCGCCAGGACGAGAACGCCCTGCTGGAGGAGGTCAACCGGGTGATCGCCGAGTTCAAGGAGAACGGACGCCTCCTCGAACTGGGCCAGGATTGGGGCTTCACCGAGGCCGACCTGCCCGACGACACGACCACCGCCGAACTCTGCGAGGGATGAACCCGCAGTGGACTTCCTGATCCAGCGACTACCGCTCTACCTCGACGGCGCCTGGGTCACCATCCAACTCACCATCGGGGGCTGCGCCCTCGCCTTCGTCCTGGCCATGGTCTTCGGGATCATGGGGACGATCAGGCACTGGCTGCCCCGGGCCATCGCCACGGTCTACGTGGAGGTGTTCCGGGGCATCGCCGCCCTGGTGCTGATCTTCTGGATGGTGTACGCCCTGCCGCAGCTGACCGGCTACCAACTGGCCGACACCTTCGCCGCGATCGTCGCCCTGGGCCTCAACGTGGGTGCCTACGGAGCCGAGGTCGTACGGGCGTCCATCAACGCCGTGCCCAGGGCGCAGGTCGAGGCGACGGTCGCCCTCAACCTCTCCTGGTCCCAGCGGATGCGCCTCGTCGTGCTGCCCCAGGCGTGGGCCCAGATGCTGCCCACGTTCGGCAACCTCGTCATCGAGCTGATGAAGGCCAGCGCCGTGGTCTTCCTCGTCGGCATCGTCGACCTGACGGCCGTCGCGCAGAACATGCGTGAGGCCACGGGAGAGACGCTGATCGCCTTCATCGGCTCCTTCATCCTCTACTACCTGATCGCACAGGTCTTCATCTTCGGCATGCGACTGCTCGAACGCCGTGCCAACCGGAAGCTGGGGCGCGCCGTGCCCGGCGGCGGAGGCCTTCTGGCCCTGCTCAAGCCCGAGCCGGTCGTGACGAAGTCGGGGGTGGCCAAGTAATGTTCGACTTGGAGTGGATCCTCCAGAACCTGCCCCGGCTGCTGGAAGCCCTGCTGGTGAACGTCCAGATCACCGTCTTCGGTTATCTGATCGCGCTGACCCTGGGGCTGCTGATCGCCATCGTCCGCCGGGTGCCGTACTTCGGCGCCGTCCTGCACGCGGCCATGGAGTTCATCCGTACGACACCGCTGGTCATCCAGGCGGTGTTCGTCTTCCTGCTGACCCCGGCCTTCATCTCCCCGCTGACCGTGGGCATCGTCGTCATCGGCGTGCACTACGCGGCCTACACCGCCGAGGTCTACCGCTCGGGTATCGAGGGCGTGGCCAAGGGGCAGTGGGAGGCGGCCCGGGCACTGAGCCTGCCCGTCAGCCGCACCTGGGGAGCCGTCGTGCTGCCGCAGGCGATCCGCAAGGTCATCCCCGCGCTGGGCAACTACCTCATCGCGACCTTCAAGGACACGCCGCTGCTCATCGCGATCAGTGTGGCCGAGGTGCTCACCGTGGCCCGGCAGATCGGGAGCGCGAGCTTCCGGATCGCCGAGGTCTACACCATCGTGGGATTCCTGTTCCTCATCGTGACCATCCCGTCCGCCATCCTCCTCCGACGACTGGAGCGACGCTATGCCGCCGTCTGATACCCCCGAGAAAGCACCATCCCCGGGTGTCGAGGGGCAGCCCCTGATCGTCTTCGACGACGTGGTGAAGCGCTTCGGCAAGCTCACGGTGCTCGACCACCTGAACTTCTCCGTCGCCCCCGGCGAGCGGGTCACCCTCATCGGACCGAGCGGTTCGGGCAAGACCACCATCCTGCGCCTGCTGATGACCCTGGAGAAGGTCACCGAGGGCGTCATCTGGGTGGCCGACGAGCCCTTCAGCCACATGCGCCGCGGCCAGGGGCTGACCCCCGCGAGCGAGAGTTACCTGCGCGCGCGCCGCAAGAGCATCGGCATGGTGTTCCAGCAGTTCAACCTGTTCCCGAACATGAGCGTGCGGAAGAACGTCATCGAGGCGCCCGTGCACGTGCTGGGCACCCCGAAGGACGAGGCCAACGCCCGCGCGGAGGAACTGCTGGAGCTGGTCGGGCTCGGCGACAAGATCGACGCCCACCCCACCCAGCTCTCCGGCGGACAGCAGCAGCGCGTGGCGATCGCCCGTGCGCTGGCCATGAAGCCGGAGATCCTGCTGCTGGACGAGGTCACCTCCGCCCTGGACCCGGAGCTGGTCGCCGGGGTCCTGGACGTGCTGCGCGAGGTCGCCGAGACCACGGACATCACGATGCTGTGCGTGACCCACGAGATGAGCTTCGCGCGGGACGTGTCGCACCGGGTGCTCATGTTCGACCAGGGCCAGATCGCCGAGGAGGGCGAGCCGGAGCAGATCTTCGGCGACCCCAAGGAGGAGCGGACCAAGTCCTTCCTGCGCTCGGTGCTGGACAACGGTTTCTGAGGACCCGCCGCGCCCGCCGGCCATCGGGGCCGCTCCCCGGCGGGGAGCGGCCCCGAGCCGCGTCCGGTGGCGGGACATCCCGACCGAGTGACGACATACCGTAGTCATTAAGTAGCTTTTAGTTTCCCCCTGGGCAGAATGAGAGTTCTGAGACAGGGGGACTCTTGTGACCATGGTGCGAAGATGGGGACTTCTCTGGGGAGTGCTGGCCGCCGTCCTGCTGGTCGTGGTGCCGATGCTCCTCCACCCCGTGCTGCGCACCGACGTCCTGAGCGACTCGATGCTCCTCCTCCTGGTCTCCTGGTCGCCGATGCTGATCGGCGGGATCCTGGCCTGGGCCATGGTCAGGGGCTTCGGCGCGCGCGAACAGCTGGCCCGCCGCATCGTCCAGGCGATGGACGGCCATCCCATCGTCCGTGAGCTGGGCTGGCTGGTGCTGTTCCTCGTGGGCTTCATGGTGCTGATGGCTCTGCTGTCGATGATCTTCGCCCCGTACGAGGCACAGCTCGACGCGGACCTGGCCATGTCCGAGTCCCTCGTCTCCCGGATGCTCTTCCTGTTCACCCTGCCGCTGCTGTTCATGGACCGCTCGGGGATCACCCTGGACGGCAAGGGCACCGCCATGCCCTCGCTCGCCCTGAAGGTGACCGAGCCCTGGCGCTGGCTCGGGATGCTCCCGATCGCGGTCTCACTGACCCTGATCGGCTACCTGCTCATCCCCTACCTCGGGCTTCCGGGGCCGTCGCTGGGTCTGCTGGGATACGTGCTCGCGTTCATCGTCATGTCGGTGTGCGAGGAGATCTTCTTCCGGGGGATGATGCAGACCCGCCTGGAGATCCTCATGGGCCGCTGGGGCGGCATCGTGGTGACCTCGGTGGTCTTCGCGGTCACCTACGCGCTCATCCAGCCCTACGACGCGGTGTCCCAGCTCCCGGGCGACGACCTGGTGTACAACACCGGCCTGGCCCTGCTCACCTACGCCACGGCCAGCCTCCTCTACGGCTACCTGTGGACGTGTTTCCGCAACACCTGGATCCAGGTCACCATGCGCGTCGGCATGTTCCTGATGCTCATGCCCCCGACGCTGCGTCTCAGCCTGGACTAGCCGGTGCAGCCGGTGGCCACCCCGCGCGTGCACGCCAGAAAACACCGTTCCGCAGGGGACTTCCCCAACAGGAGCGGGCATAAGTTCACAGAAGGCCCACGCCGGTCGCGTCGCGGTCATTTCCCCCTCACGGGGTTGTCACCGTGCGGTCATGGAAAAGGGGGAGTCTGCCCACTGTGAGCACGGAAACAGCGCCAACGCCAGCGGGGCCCACCACGGGGCCGCCCGAGCTGCCCGCCGACAGGTTCATGGACCGGGAGGAGGGTTGGCTCCGCTTCAACCAGCGGGTCCTCGAACTCGCCGAGGACGAGGACATCCCCCTCCTGGAACGGGCGCGGTTCCTGGCGATCTTCTCCAGCAACCTGGACGAGTTCTTCATGGTGCGCGTCGCCGGGCTCAAACGGCGCCTGGCCACCGGCCTCTCCGTCGCCTCCTCCAGCGGGCACCACCCCCGCGCACTGCTCGTGCGCGTCTCCCGGTTCACCCGCGAGCTCATGCTCCGGCAGGCCGCGTGCTTCCACGACAGCGTCGCCCCCGCCCTGCGCGAGGTCGGCATCCGCATCGTGCGCTGGAACGACCTGGAGACGACCGAGCGCGAGGAACTGCGCGGCTACTTCCGGCGTTCCGTCTACCCCCTGGTGACCCCCTTCGCCGTCGACTCCGCCCATCCCTTCCCCTACATCTCCGGCCGATCGCTCAACCTCGCGGTCGACGTCCGCGACCCCCGCGACGGGCGCCGCATGTTCGCCCGCGTGAAGATCCCCAGCTCACTACCCCGCTTCATCGAGCTGGGCGGCCGGGGCGGCGGCCGTTTCGTCCCGGTCGAGGACATCGTCGCCGCCCACCTGCCCCAGCTCTTCGAGGGCATGCAGGTCATGGAGCACAACGCGTTCCGGGTCACCCGCAACGCCGACCTGGAGGTCGACGAGGACGAGACCGACGACCTCATCACCTCGCTGGAGAACGAGTTGCTGCGCCGCCGCTTCGGCCCGCTCGTGCGCCTGGAGGTCGAGCAGGACATCAGCGACGAGGCCCTCGCCATCCTCACCCAGGAGCTGGGCGCCGAGGAGGAGGAGACCTACCGGGTCCCCGGACCGCTCAACCTCGCCGGACTGGCCCAGATCGCCGACACCGACCGCCCCGAGCTGCGCTACCCGCCCATGGTCCCCGTCGAACCGCGTGCCCTGACCTCCGGCGACCTGTTCGCCGCCATCCGCGAGCGCGAGGTCCTCGTCCACCACCCCTACGAGTCCTTCGCCACCACCACCGAACGCTTCCTGGCCCTGGCCGCCACCGACCCCGAGGTCGTGGCGATCAAACAGACCCTGTACCGCACCAGCGGCGACTCACCCATCGTGGAGTCCCTCATCGAGGCGGCGCGCGGTGGCAAGGAGGTCGTGGTCCTGGTCGAGATCAAGGCCCGCTTCGACGAGCAGAACAACATCCAGTGGGCGCGCAAACTGGAGGAGGCGGGCTGCCACGTCGTCTACGGCGTCGTCGGCCTCAAGACCCACTGCAAGCTGTCCATGGTCATCCGCCGGGACGACGACGGGGCGCTGCGCCGCTACTGCCACGTGGGCACCGGCAACTACAACCCCAGCACCGCCCGCATGTACGAGGACTTCGGCCTGTTCAGCGCCGCGCCCGAGGTGGGCGAGGACGTCAGCGACCTGTTCAACAGCCTCACCGGGTTCTCCCGGAAGAAGTACTACCGGCGCCTGCTCGTCGCGCCCTCCGCCCTGCGCGAGGGCCTGCTCGAACAGATCGCCGTCGAGATCGACAACAGCCTCCGGGGCGAGCCCGCCCGCATCCGGATCAAGGTCAACTCCCTGGTCGACCGGGAGATCATCGACGCCCTGTACCGGGCCTCCCAGGCCGGAGTGCACGTCGACCTGTGGGTGCGCGGCAGCTGCGTCCTGCGCGCCGGGGTGCCCGGGCTCTCCGAGAACATCCGGGTCCGCAGCATCCTCGGCCGTTTCCTGGAGCACTCCCGCATCTTCGTCTTCGCCAACGGTTGGCGGCCCCACGTGTGGATCGGCAGCGCCGACCTGATGCCCCGCAACCTGGACCGCCGGGTCGAGGCGCTGGTGCGCGTGGCCGATGCCGAGCAGTGCCGCAGGCTGGTCCGCCTCATGGACCTGGCGATGGACGACGGCACCTCGTCCTGGCGGCTGGAACCCGACGGGACGTGGACCCGCGTCACCCACGACGCCGACGGCCGTCCGCTCACCGACCTCCAGGACAGCCTGCGGGGGGACCGTCACCTGCGCGTGGTGGAGGGCGCATGAGCACCGAGCACGCCGGGGGAGACGTCGAGGGTTCCGTCGGGGGTGCGCACGCGGCCGGATCCCCGCGCGAGACGGCGGTGGGCGGCTACCTCGAACCCATCCGCGCGGGCGGCGCCCTGCTGTGGCGCGACGGCCGTGACGGCGGTACCGAGATCATCCTCATCCGCAGACCCGACCGGGGCGACTGGACCCTGCCCAAGGGCAAGCTCAAGAACCGTGAGCACCCCGTCACCGGTGCGGTCCGCGAGGTCCGCGAGGAGACCGGCCTGACCCCCGTGCTGGGCCGCAGGCTGCCTCCGCAGCGCTACCTCAAGGACGGGTGGCCCAAGCAGGTGGAGTGGTGGGCGGCCACCACCGCCGACCCCGGCGCGGGGATCGACTACCCGCCCAACGAGGAGGTCGAGCTGGTCGAGTGGGTCCCGGTGAAGGAGGCCCGCGACCGCCTCACCTACGACCACGACGTGCGGGTGGTCGACAGCTTCCTGGCCGGGCCCGCGACCACCTTCCCCGTCATCCTGCTGCGGCACCTGTCGGCGGGGGAGAAGCGCGCGTGGCCCGACGACGACCTGCTGCGACCGCTGGACGAGGCCGGACGCGCCGACGCCCTGGCCCTGCCCCGGGTGCTGGGCGCCTACGGGCGGCCCCGCGTGGTGACGTCGGCGGCGGCGCGGTGCACCGAGTCGGTGCTGCCCTACACGGTGGAGGCCGACGTACCGACGCGCACCGAGCGGGCGTTCACGGTCCACGCGTCGGCCGGGGCGCCCTCTCCTGGCGGTTCCCCGTACGGCGTGGAGGAGGCGCGTGAGGCGTTCGCGAACATCCTGGCGGAGGGTCTGCCGACCGTGGTGTGCACGCACGGGGAGCTCGTCCCCCAGCTGATGGCCGAGGCGCTCACAAGGCTGGGTGCGCCGTTCTCCCAGCAGATGAGCCTGCGCAAGGGTTCCTTCTGGGTGGTGCACGTGGCCTCGACCGGCGGTGGGCTGGCGGCGGTGGAGCGGCACGCGATCCGCGCCTGAGGGAGGATTCGGCGGGGTGCCCCGTGCCGGGTGGAGGACCGCTGCCATGATGCGGTCATGGCCAAACACAAGGTTGCGCGGAGCGTCGTGGTGGACGCCCCCGCCAAGCGGATCTTCGACATCATCGCGACACCGGCACGGCACGCGGAGTTCGACGGGTCGGGAACCGTGCTCGACACCCTCTTCGGTCCGGAACGGCTGGAGCGGGGCAGCGAGTTCGGCATGGACATGAGGATGTTCGGCGTCGGCTACCGGATGACCAACCGCGTGGTGGAGTACGAGGAGGACCGCCTCATCGCCTGGCGGCACTTCGGTCCGCACCGCTGGCGCTACGAGCTGGACGAGCTGCCGGGGGGAGGAACCCGCGTCACGGAGACCTTCGACTACTCCAGGGGCCTCCCGGCGTTCTACGTCCTGATGGGGATGCCCGCAAGGAACGCGCGGAGCATCGAGCTGACCCTGGGGCGGCTCAAGGCCGCGGCGGAGTCGGACGGGGCCTGACCGTTCCGGACACGGGGCGCCGCCCGCGGTCGGGGGCCGCGGGCGGCGCCGTGGCGAGGAGAGCGGGCTCGCCTATCCCGTCGGTGCCGCGCGCCCACCCGGGTGGAGGCGCGTCGGACTCAGCCGAACGAGCGGGTGGGGACTAGTGCCAGCCGTTGTCCTTGTGGTCCTTGTCGTCCTTCCAGTCCTTGTCGTCGTCGTCCTCGTCGTAGTAGCCGTCGCCGTCGTCGTCCTTCCAGTCCCTGTCGTCGTCGTGGTGGCCGTTGCGGTCGTCGTGGCCGTTCCGGCCGTCGTGGTGGCCGTTGTCGTCGTCGCCGTTCCGGCCGTCGCCCTTCCTCCAGTCGTGGTCGTGGCCGTTGTCGTCGTCGTGCCCGTTGTCGTCGTAGTCGTCGTGGTGACCGTTGTCGTCGTCGTGGTGGCCGTTGCGGTCGTC
>NZ_ANAX01000322.1 GCF_000341065.1 Nocardiopsis halotolerans DSM 44410
GCCCTTCTTCCAGCCGTGGTCGTGACCATGGTCGTGGCCGTTGTCGTGACCGTTCTCGTGCCAGCCGTTGTCGTGACCGTGGTACCCGTTGTGGTCGTCGTCCGCGACGGCGGGGGAGGCGGCGCCGATGACGGCACCGGCGGTCAGGGCCATAAGGGCGAGTCCAGCGATACGCTTCACAATGATCCTTGCTATGAGTAGTGGCTAACTCACTGACAGTGATGAATGTAGGTCGGCGAATCCTGTTTGGCCAGTTCATCAGCGCCGGGAAGTCACATTGATCTCCGGGGGCGCCTGAATCACACCTCCGGACACGCCATCTCCGCAAATGCCCTAAAGTTCGGCAAGGGTCCCTGTTATCCGCGTCTCCCGGCAGCCGTGGCGCGCACCGGTGGGGCCCGTGCACGGTTCGGCCGAACAGGGGGCACACGTGGGAACGACCTTGGGTGACGTCTGGCGAGAGGTGTTGTCCGTCCAGCCCGAGCCGGAGCGGTGGATCGTCATCACCGCGGCCGTGCTGGCCCTGGCCTCCGTGGTACTCGGCCCGCCCTGGCGGATCGGACGCAACGTCGTGACCATCGCCCACGAGGGGGGACACGCCCTGGTCGCCCTGCTCAGCGGGCGCCAGCTCACCGGTATCCGGCTGCACTCGGACACCTCCGGGGTCACCGTCTCCCGGGGCAGGCCGACCGGTGCCGGTATGATCCTGACGGTCTTCGCGGGCTACGTCTCCCCGTCGCTCATCGGTCTCCTCGGCATCCTCATGCTGCTGTCGGACCGCGTCACCGCGCTGCTGTGGCTGAGCATCGTCGTCCTCGCGGCCATGCTGCTGATGATCCGCAACGTCTACGGCGTGGTGTCGATCGTGGCGACCGGCGCGGTGGTGTTCGGGGTCAGCTGGTTCACCCCGGCGGAGGTCCAGGCGGCCTTCGCCTACCTGTTCATCTGGTTCCTGCTCTTCGCTGGCGTCCGCCCGGTCCTCGAACTCCAGGCGCAGCGAAGGCGCAACCCCTCACCGCACTCCGACGCCGACCAGCTGGCCCGCCTCACCGGAGTGCCCGGAACCCTGTGGGTCGGTGTCTTCCTCCTGGTCAACGCCGCGGTGGCCGCGCTCGGTGTGTGGCTGCTGCTCTTCTAGGGCGTTGGCGGGGGTCCACCGGAGCCCCCGCGGACAGGACGAAGAGCCGTCGAGGCTCAGTGCGCGCCCATGGCCCCGGGGGCCTTCGCGCGGCACTCCACCTCCATACGGACGGCCATGTGCCGCCCTCATCGAATCCGGAGGCGTCCGCGCCGGGCCGGGCGCGCAGAGAGGAGGGGCGCGACCTCGGTCGCGCCCCTCCCACGTGTCGGGGGTGGCTAGGCCCGCGAGGCCGAGAGCGCCTCGGAGACCGTCGCGAAGACGGGGATGCGTGTGTCGAGCGAGGTCACACGCAGGATCTGCAACACCCGCTGGATGGGTGACGCGATCGCCAGGAGCGCCTTCTGCTCCTTGGCCGCCTTGTGCGCGCGGATCAGGACGCGCAGGCCACTGGAGTCGATGAAGCGCAGGTCGGCGCAGTCCAGGACGACGCGGCCGAAGGGCTGCGTGGTGAGAGCCTCGGTCACCGCGTCCTGGAAGCGGTGCTCGGTGGCCATGTCGATCTCACCGTCCAACGCCAGAACCCGTCCGGCGTCGTGCAGGGTGGAGGAGATGGTCAGGTCGGGCATGGCGACTCCGGCGTATTCGGGCCCTGCCCGACGGGTCGGCGCGGCAGGCCGCGCACGGCTCCAGGAGCGCGTGCCGACCGGGACGTTCGTCGTGTTACCGCGGTGGCCAAGCTGATGGTTCATCAAGTTCCTTGCGTGATGCCCCCGGAACGGGGATGAAACGCCCTTCTCGCCTGGATCTGCTGGAGAGTCGCGCGGGAGCGCGGCTGTCCGGCAAACGTACGAACCCGGGTGGAAAGTTCCTGCGTGTCCCGTGTTCCGCCATGGAGGCCGCGGAGACGGGCGGTGCGCCAGCGGACGCGCGATCGCTGCTTCGGGCCACTTCCCGCCCTCCGCACCTGTGTGAACCCGCCCGCGGGGGCGGACATTCCCCGCCGGGAGGGCGGGGTGGCCGCCGGGAGACGGTTTCGGGGTCTCTCCGCGCGGCCGGTTCGGCGCCCGTCGGACACCGTGGTGTCGCCTACAGGGGCCGTCCAACCATGGATTTTACCACAGGGCCGTAGCCGATTCGTGACGTGAGCGACGCAAGGTCGTGCTCGCGTGCTTTGCTCTCCCTGTGCTTGGTGAGGCGTACATCACATGCACTGGGCGTTCTCTACGGGTTCGGGACCGTGTGTCCGGTCCTCGTCCCGCTGCTGGAGGGCCCACACGCACGCTGACAGCGTCAGGGGCACCGCCACCGTCAACGCGATCGCCGGGATCGCCACCCCCGAGTCGTTGACCGCGAAGCCCACCAACGCGGTCACCAGGGAACCCGTCAGCCCCGCCCGCAGCGTCGGCGCGTATTCGTAGGCCACCTGGAGCGCGCCGATCCGCCAGTGGGTCGGCCTGTGGAGCATCACGAACAGGAACACCAGCGCGCATCCGGCCAGGAGGGTGAGGTGCCAGTTGCCCAGTGTCCCCAGCATCGCGCTGAGCTTGCGGGCCACCACCGCACCCGCCTCGCCGCTGACCACCTGGGCGGCGAACGCGCCCAGGTGGCTGCGGTCCTCGGCCGGTCGCAGGTAGTCCAGCCACGACAGCAGGGAGATCGCCGTCACCGTCACCACGCCCACCACGGCCAGGCGCAGCGCAGTGACGCGTACTCCGGCGATCATCATCGTCGTCACCGCCAGCCCCGGGATCAGCGCGATCACCCCGCCGAAGTCGGTACCCAACCCCGGCCAGCCCACGACCAGTACCGTCGACGCCCCGACGACCAGGGTCGCCACCACGGCGGTGCGGCGCCATCCCCGTGTGACCAGCTCGTGGGACATTCCGGCCACGGTCATGAGCATCCCCGTCGCGAACGTCGCGAACCCGATGTTGCCGACCCCGTAGAACCGGCCCGCCACGATCGGCGAGTACCCCGTGGGCGAGTTCAACTGGAGGTGGGCGCCGGTGCACAGGTCGACGAAGAGCACCATCGTGGTCGCGCCCGCCACCACCGTCATCGGACCCAGGACGGTGCGCCGCCACGGTCCCGCCATGGCCAGCGCCACCACCAGCGCGTCCGCGACCAGGACGCTCACCAGCAGCGACACCAGAGGCGCGGACGAGGCCCACCACGGGATGAGGTTGGACAGGTAGCTGGCCACCGGGAAGGCGGCCCCGGCCAGGGCCACGACCCGCGTCAGCGTCAGCACGCGCGCGCGTTTGCCGCGCTGCTTCTTCGAGTAGCGGTGCAGCGCGTAGGCCGCCGCCGCGTAGACGAGCACCTGGAAGACGACCAACCCGCTGAAGAACCCCGGGATGGCGGCGCCCACCACGACCGCGGCGGTGTTGACCTCCACCAGCCGCCCGACGGCCCGCTCGGTCGTCGGAGGCCGTTCGGTCAGGTGCCAGGCCCGGCCGCTGGTCGGCTCCGTGGCCCGCATCCCCAGAGCGGTCAGGACGGTCGGCGTGGTGTCGGTGAGCACCACCAGCCCCGCGCGCCGGGTCGAGTCCGAGGCCAGGAAGGCCTCCTCCCCGGTGAACCCCTCCTCGGTGATCCCACCGGACAGGGCCATCGTGAGCTGGGACGGGCCGGTGTCCATGGAGACGCCGACGACCATCAGGGACGAGCCGACCGGCAGGACGCCCTCCAACGTCCGCAGCCGCGCGTCCAGGTTGGCCAGCGCGTTGTCGCGCTCCCACTCGGGGACGTCCTCGGGGTCGGGCTCGGGCGGCCGTCGCGCCTCCTCTCCCTCCTCGTCCACCTCCGCGAACTCCCCGGGGGGAGCCTGCGCGGCCTCCCGGGCCTCCTCGTCGGTGATCGGCGGGTCGGGGTAGTCCGGGTAGAGCCGGGTGAGTCCGGCCAGTTCGACCGCCGCCAGGGAGATCCCCTCCAGGCGTTCGGTGGTCAGGTCGCGTACGCCGTCGACGTAGTGGTCGACCCGCCCGGAGGAGTCGGCCACGCCCAGGGCGGCTCCGGGGCCGACGGCGAGCGTGGTCCCGCCCGCCTCGCGGACGGTCTGCCCGAGCAGGCCCACGGGCGCGCCGAAGGGGGATCTCGCGTTCTGGTGGACGTAGGCGTCGAATCCGGGGACGACCGCGCCGGAGCCGGTGCGTTCGGGCCACGGCGCGGCCTCGCACACCGTGAAGCGCTCCCGGATGGACAGTGCGCGCTGCCCCGCCGACACCGACAGCCAGCCGTCGGTGGGGCAGGTGCGGGAGGTGGCGGTGCGGATCGACACGTTGCCGACGGAGCCCCGCTCCGCCATCTTCCACAGGGTTGGCGTGGTCTCGGGGTTCACGTCCTGCCACAGCAGTCCCGGGATTCCCACAAGCACCACGGGTCCGTCGCGTCGGCCCTCCGTCCCCGAGGAAACGGCGGCGGCGCCGTCCCCGGGCACGACGGGGCCGGCCGCGGCGGGTGCGGTACACAACAGCACCGCCGCGGTCAGCAGCAGGGCACACAGGCGCCCTCTCCAGCGCCTCCCCGGTGTGACGAGCCGTCGTGGCATGGCGGACCCCCCGTCGCGCGCTCAGCCGGACTGGTCGATCACCCTAGCCACTCTCCTCGCCACGTAGGGGGATCCGCGTGTTCCGGGCGCGTGCGGATCCGCGCGTGCCCGGAACACGGACGGCGGACGGGCCGGGTCCCGGTCAGGGGGTGACACCCCACGAGCGGAGGGTCTCGTCGGTGTCGGGCTGTTTCCGCCCCCGGGTGACCCCGCCCGGTGTGCGGTCGAAGCGGGGCGCCGGACCGGGGATCACCCGGTCGCCGTCACGGGTGAGGGAACCCCGGGCCCGCACGTGCGGGTGGTCGGGGGCCTCCTCCAGGGACAGGACGGGCATCACGCAGGCGTCGACGCCGTCGAACACCTCGCCCCACGCGTCACGGGTGCGGGTGCGCAGGACCTCGGCGAAGCGCTCGCGCAGCCGCGGCCAGCCCGACCGGTCCCACTGGTCGGGCAGGTCCTCCCCGGCCAGGCCGGTGCCCTCCAGGAAGGCGGCGTAGAACTGGGGCTCGATGCAGCCGACCGACACGTACCGGCCGTCGGAGCACTCGTAGACGTCGTACCAGGGCGCGCCGGTGTCCAGGTAGTTGGCGCCCCGCTCGTCGGTCCAGGAGCCGCGCGAGCGGTCCTCGTGCACCATCGACGTCAGGAGGGCGCTGCCGTCCACCATGGCGGCGTCCACGACCTGGCCGCGGCCGGAGGTCTGGCGTTCGACCAGGGCGCTGAGGATGCCGGTGACCGCGAACATGGTGCCCCCGGCGAAGTCGCCGAGGAGGTTGACCGGCGGGACCGGCGGTCCCCCGGCGCGTCCGATGGCGTGCAGGGCGCCGTTGACGGAGATGTAGTTCACGTCGTGCCCGGCGGTGCGGGCGAGCGGACCGTCCTGGCCCCAGCCGGTGACCCTCGCGTAGACCAGGCGCGGGTTGAGTTCGAGGCAGACGTCGGGGCCGAGGCCGAGGCGCTCCATGACGCCGGGACGGAAGCCCTCCAGGAGCGCGTCGGCGCGGGAGACCAGGTCGCGGGCGAGCGCGCGGCCCCCGTCGGACTTGAGGTCGGCGGGCAGGACGGTACGGCCCTCGCTCATGTGGGGGCCTCCCGCACCGGCGTTCATGGCGTCGGCGGCCCCGGGGCGGTCGAGGCGGATGACGCTGGCGCCCAGGTCGGCGAGGAGCATCCCGGCCATCGGTGCCGGGCCGATACCGGTGAACTCGACGACACGGATTCCGTTGAGGGGTCCCATGGGCGCTCTCCAGGCGGTAGGGGCGTGGCTTACCAGAACGACGTTCGGTTCATTGTGCAGGCTCGGGCCCCGCGGCGCCACAGCGGCACACGGAGGGCCGTCGGTCGTGGAGGGCGGAGAACGAAGCCCCTTCCGGCCGGACACGAGAACCGCCGTACCACGGTGTCCGCGAGAACCGGCGGAGCCAGCGGCCGCACCGCGGAGCGCGCCCGCTCGACCGGTGACGCCCTCCCCGGGGCTCCGCCCACCGCCGGTCACGGGGCGGTGGGCGGGAGCTGGCAAGATGTTGGAGTGACACAGACACCCGCACCCGACGACCGCGCCCGCCTGCTCACCCCCGCCGACGTGCGGGTCCTCGCCGAGCGGTTCGGGATCAGGCCCACCAAGACCCTGGGTCAGAACTTCGTCATCGACCACGGCACCGTCCGCCGCATCGTGCGGGTCGCGGGGGTCACCGACGAGGACTCCGTGGTCGAGGTCGGCCCGGGACTGGGTTCGCTCACCCTGGCGCTGCTTCCGCACGCGCGCCACGTGACCGCGGTGGAGATCGACCCGGCACTGGCGGCGGCGCTGCCCGGCACCGTCGCCGACCACGCCCCCGAACTCGCCGACCGGCTCACCGTCGTCCCCGGTGACGCCATGCGCGTCACCGAGATCCCCGGACCCGAACCCACGGCGCTGGTGGCCAACCTTCCCTACAACGTGTCGGTGCCGGTCCTGCTGCACATGCTGGAGCTCCTGCCCAGCCTGCGACGGGTCCTGGTCATGGTGCAGGCCGAGGTCGCCGACCGGATCACCGCCTCCCCGGGCGGACGCGTCTACGGGGTGCCCTCGGCCAAGGTCGCCTGGTACGCCGGAGCCCGCCGTGCGGGCGCGGTCGGCCGGAACGTGTTCTGGCCCGCCCCCAACGTCGACTCCGGCCTGGTCGAACTCGTCCGCCGTCCGCGGCCCGACACCAGGGCCAGCCGCGAGGAGGTCTTCCGGGTGATCGACGCGGCCTTCGCGCAGCGCCGCAAGACCCTGCGCGCCGCCCTGGCCGGATGGGCCGGTTCCGCGCCCGCCGCCGAGACCGCCCTGCGCGCGGCCGGTGTCGACCCGTCCGCGCGCGGCGAGTCGCTGGACGTGACGGCGTTCGCGGCCATCGCCGAGCACCGCCCGCGAACCTCCGACACCCCGGAGGGCTGAGCGGTGGTGAGCGGCGGCACGGCCGCGGGGCGCCTCCCCGTCCCGGTCGGCGCCCCGCTTCTCCGCGTCCCCGCGGATCCCTGTATCCCCTGTGGTCCTCGTGCCCCCGCGTCCCGGGCCGGGGGCGTGTCCCTCACTCCCGGAGTTCGGGCCGGCTCGCCGCCCGCCTCGCCCGTGACCTGGTGAGCGCGCGGGCCACCACCGCGGCGCCCATCCCCACCACCAGGACCGGCAGCACCCACAGGACGTTGAACTCCCAGTCGCCGGTGCCGCGCACGACGAACGCGACCGCCAGGCCGAGGAACAGCAGGCCCGCGACCAGCGAGCCCCAGTCGGTCCTACACCTCGCCACGCCTCACCTCCACAACCCCGACCAGTGAGTCGGTACGCACGTTGATCCGCGGGGCTTCGGCCCCGCCGCCGCCCCGCGGTCCCCCCTCCGCCCCGGCGCCCGCGGCGGGCTCGAGAACCTCCTCGTAGGTCAGGGAGACACCGGCCATGTCGTTCCAGCCGTTCTCCCAGCTGACGTCCACCCCTCCCAGGCCGACCTCCGAGGTCACCGCGACACGCGCGTCCTCGGGCAGGATCAGCTCGACATGGCCCGCGTCCAGCCGCAGCGACACGTCGACGGTGTCTCCGGGGCCCAGGTCCTCCAGACCGGTCAGGTCCAGGGTCCCCGAGCCGAGGGTGAGCCGGTGCTCGGCGGCCTCGGCCGCGGCCACCGTGGTCGGGCGCCACGTCTCGTCGCCGATCCGCACCTGGGTCAGATCGTTCACCGACGCGACCGACAACAACAGGGCGACCACTGTTCCCATGGGCATCAGCCCACGGGGGTTGCCCGCCCACGCGCCGACCACCGCGTACACGCCGATCACGGCCAGGGCGCCCGAGAGGAAGAACACCCCGGTCTCCGGGCCGAGCAGCAGTTCGACCGTGCGCCCGCTCCACAGCGAGGACGACGCGCCGAACACGAACACCGGAACCAGGACGGCCCCGGCCACGAGCGTCCACAGGGCCAGGGAGGCCAACGACACACGCCGCCCACGGCACGGGGCCGACCCGCCGGGGTCGGACACACCGGGGACTCCCCCCTCCCCGGGCCGGTCCTCCCCGTCGGCGTCGCCCTCCTCACCCTCCTCCTCGTCGTCCCCGCGGCCCCCTGCCTTCCGCGCGGCGGAGCGCTCCGACACCACCGCCAGGTCCACCGGGCCGTGCGGTGCGGACGCCCACGGCTGGGCCGGGTTGTAGTAGGCCGGGGTCGGCTCCGGGGACGGCGTCGCGGGAGGCGGTTCCTTCGTCTCCAGATCCCTGCGCAGCCGTGTGAACGCGCCCCGCAGGTCCACCCCCCGGTTGCGGGCGGTGAGCAACCCCAGAACCAGGGGCACCGCCAGCACCAGCGTCGACCACTCCAGACCGCCGACCAGGCTGAACGCCGTGGCGACGGCCAGCCCGAGCGCCAGCAGAGTGGGCACCGTCCGTGGCGGGATGCCGCGGTTGAGCATCTGCTCGAACGTCGCCGGGCCGCCGTGGGCGTCGCGTATCAGCATCCACGCGGCGATGTAGAGCAGCAGCCCCGTCGCCCCGGCGAAGGACGTCAGCACGAAGGCCGTCCGCCACACCACCGGGTCGACTCCGGTGTACCGGCCCAGGCCCGCGCACACGCCGGCGAGGACACGGTCGTCCTCCCCCTTGCGCAGTTCGCGCTCGGGGGCACCGGCGTCCGCGTCCGCCGCACCGGACACGGACGCGGCCCCGTCCGGCCCCGGATCGTCACTCATGCTCACTCACCGCGCTCTCCTCACCCACCCATGGTCACCCGCCATCGTCCACCAGAACATCCGGGACGACCCTGAACCCACCCTGACCGGGGCCGGGGCAGGACCAGGGGTGTGCCCCCGATGCCCGAGCGTGCCGGAGGAGGGCATCCTGGACGACACAGGACCCAACGAACGCGGCGCGCGGGTACGCCCACGGCCGCACGGACGAAAGCGGTGATCGGGCGGTGGCAGCAACGGCCGTGGACACCCCGCGGCTCACCCGCGCGGTCGGGGGCAGGCTCCTCGGCGGCGTCGCCGCCGGGCTCGCCCGCCACCTCGACCTCGACCCGGTGGTCGTCCGCCTCGCCCTCATGGCCCTGTCCGTGGGCGGTATCGGCATCGCCGTCTACGTCGCCCTGTACTTCCTCGTGCCCGCCGAGGCCGAGCCGGAGACCAGGGAGGGGGAGGGGGAGACCACCGGGCCGGACAGCCGCCGCAAGGGTCGCGACGTCTCCCAGCTCGTCGCCTACGTCGGCCTCGCCGGGGCACTCGGCGTCCTGTTCCTGCTCTTCGGAGGGGTCTTCGATCCGCTGCTGTGGTTCGTGGTCTTCGGCACCCTCGGCGGGATCATCCTCTGGCAGCAGGCCAACCCCTCCCAGCGCGACGAGTGGATGACCACCACGGTCGGCCGCTCCGCCCCCAAGGGCATCATGCGCGCGGGCGCGGGCGTCCTGCTCGTCGTCGTCGGCGTCATCGGCTTCCTCGTGTTCCAGGAGCAGCTCCAGAACGCCCGCGCCGGACTGACCTTCGCCTTCACCGTGCTCGCGGGCATCGGGCTCATCGTGGCCCCGTGGATCGTCGGCCTGGTCCGCGAACGCGACCAGGAGCGCCGTGAGCGCATCCGCAACGCCGAGCGCGCCGAACTCGCCGCCCACATCCACGACTCCGTCCTGCACACCCTGACCCTCATCCAGCGCCGCGCCGACGACCCCCGCGAGGTGCAGCGCCTCGCCCGCGTCCAGGAGCGGGCCCTGCGCAGCTGGCTCTACCAGCGCCCCGCCGACGCCGACACCACCGTCTCGCCCGCGCTCGAACGCGTCGCCGCCGAGGTGGAGGAGGAGCACGGGATTCCCATCGAGGTGGTGTGCGTGGGGGACTGCCCCATGGACGACGCGCTCGCCGCCATGCTCCGCGCCGCCCGCGAGGCCATGGTCAACGCCTCCAAGTACGCCGGGACGGAGAGCATCTCCGTGTTCGGCGAGGTCGAACAGGAGGAGGTGCTGGTGTTCGTCCGCGACCGCGGCACCGGGTTCGACATGGACGACATCCCCGAGGACCGGATGGGCGTGCGCGGTTCCATCCTCGGCCGGATGGAGCGCCACGGCGGCTCGGCGCGCATCCGTACCGGTCCCGGCGAAGGTACCGAGGTGCAGCTGCGCATGCCGCGCATCCCCGATCTCTAGTTCCGGGGGCGCCGGGGTTCCGGTCCCGGAGCGCCGGGGACGGTACGTCGCGCCGCGGCCGGATACGGACACCGGATGTCCCCGTCAGCGCCGACGTGGGTAGAGTCCACGGTGTGGTAGACGAGAGCACGACCTTCAGCGACGGTGGCGCGGTCCCCCGCGTCGTGATCGTGGACGACCACCGGCTGTTCCGCAGCGGTGTGCGCGGTGAGCTGGGCGACGCGGTGGACGTCGTCGGCGAGGCCGGGGACGTCGACAGCGCCGTGCACGTCATCGGGGAGCGACAGCCCGACCTCGTCCTGCTGGACGTCCACCTGCCCGGCGGCGGGGGCGTGGAGGTGCTGCGCCGGGTCCTGGCCCAGCACCCCCAGATCCGCTTCCTCGCGCTGTCGGTCTCCGACGCCGCCGAGGACGTCATCGGCGTGGTGCGCGGCGGTGCCCGCGGCTACGTCACCAAGACCATCTCCGGCAGGGAACTGGCCGACGCCATCGTGCGGGTGGCCGACGGCGACGCGGTGTTCTCCCCGCGCCTGGCCGGTTTCGTGCTGGACGCGTTCTCCGCGACCGACGCCCCGCCCGTGGACCCCGAGCTGGACCGGCTGACCCAGCGCGAGCGCGAGGTGCTGCGGCACATCGCGCGCGGCTACGCCTACAAGGAGGTCGCCAAGGAGCTGTTCATCTCCGTCAAGACCGTGGAGACCCACGTGTCGTCGGTGCTGCGCAAGCTCCAGCTGTCGAACCGCCACGAGCTGAGCCGCTGGGCGACCGCCCGCAGACTCGTCTGAGGCCCGCGCCGGGCCCTGGCACCGGGAGCGGGGTGGCCGGTGACCGGGGCTGAACGCTGGGAGTGGGCCGCCTGGTGGTCGTGGGCCGGGGGAGGCCGGAGGGCACGGCGAAGCCGGCGTCGCTCGGGACCCCCACATCCATGGGATCACCGGCGCGAGCGCGCCGCCAGCCCCCACCGGAACCTGTGGAGAACCCGGCCCCGCCCGGACCGCTCAGCGCAGCGAGTCGAGCATCCGCCCCAGGAACTCGGCCTCGGCCACCTCCGTGACCACGCGCGCGGGGCGGCGGTCGTCGTCCTTCGGACGCGGGCGCAGGTCGGCCACGGTCATCCCCCGCGTGAGCCCGCCGGTCAGCTCCACCCGCAGCGGCGCCTCGACCGCCTCCGTCACCAGGTGCGGGTCCACCAGTACCGCCGCCGCCAGCGGGTCGTGCATCGCGCACTGGCGGACCCCGAAGATCCCCGAGTAGAAGTCGGCGTAGAAGTCCAGGAACGCCGACGTGCGCTCGGCACGCTCGCCCGGAACCGTCCGCAACTCCTCCAGCCACGCGGGGGTGGCCACCGTCCTCATGGTGATGTCCAGCGCCACCAGGTCCAGGTCGAACCCGGCCGCGAACACCGCCTCCGCGGCCTCGGGGTCGTTGCCGATGTTGGCCTCGGCGTGCGAGGACACGTTGCCGGGAACGCGCACCGCGCCGCCCATCACCACCAGGCGCCGCACCAGCCTCGGCAGTTCCGGCTCCAGGCCCAGCGCGACCGCCAGGTTCGTCAGCGGGCCGACCGCCAGCACGTCGATCTCGCCCGGGTGCTGCCGGACCAGGCGCACCAGCAGTTCGGCCGCGCTCTCGGCGACCGGCTTGCCCGAGGGACCGGGCAGTTCCACGTCGCCCAGACCGTTGCCGCCGTGCACGTGGGAGGCCAGGCGGGGCGGCTGCACCAGCGGGCGCNGGAACGTCCGGACGGCCGTACAGCTTCAGCAGCCGCAACGCGTTGTCGGCCGTGACGTCCACGCTGTTGTTGCCGAACACCGCCCCCACGCCGACGATCTCCACCTCGGGCCTCGCGGCCAGGTAGGCGAGCGCGACGGCGTCGTCGATCCCCGGGTCGCAGTCGACGAACACGCGCATGGTGAGAAACTCCCCTTCAGAACAAGAGGGCCCCCGATCGGGAACCCGTACCGAAACAGCGTAGGACGCCGGTCGGGCCGCTTTCGACGGCGGACCCGGGAGGGCCTCGGGACGGAACCGGGCCGGGTACCGGGCCGTGCGGGACGGACGGGGCGGACCCACGGCGAGGCGCTCCTGTGCACGGGGACGGTGACGTCGCCGGGCGGCCGTAACCTGGATGCCGTGTCCTCCCAAGAGCAGCTTCTCGAAGGTCTGAACGGTCCCCAGCGCGACGCCGTCACCCACAGCGGCGCACCGCTCCTGATCGTGGCGGGTGCCGGGTCCGGGAAGACCCGTGTCCTCACCCACCGCATCGCCCACCTCATGGCCGAACGCGGTGTCCGCCCCGGCGAGATCCTCGCCATCACCTTCACCAACAAGGCCGCCGCCGAGATGCGCGAGCGCATCCAGGCGCTGCTGGGCGTGCGCGCCGCGAACACCATGTGGACGATGACGTTCCACTCGGCGTGTGTGCGCATCCTGCGCAGGGAGGCCTCCCGGCTCGGCTACCCGAGCAGCTTCACCATCTACGACTCCGCCGACTCCGCGCGCCTGATGCAGCTGGTGTGCAAGGAGATGGACCTGGACCCCAAGCGGTTCCCGCCCAAGGCGTTCTCAGCCCAGGTGTCCAACCTCAAGAACGAGCTGGTCGACTACGACACGTTCGCCGGGCAGGCCCAGACCGAGCAGGAGAAGAAGCTCGCCGAGGCCTACCAGCTCTACCAGCACCGCCTGCACGAGGCGGGCGCCATGGACTTCGACGACCTGATCATGATCACCGTCAACCTGTTCCAGATGTTCCCGGACGTCGCCGAGTACTACCGGCGCCGCTTCCGGCACGTCATGGTGGACGAGTACCAGGACACCAACCACGCCCAGTACGTGTTCGTCCGCGAGCTGGTCGGCGTCGCCGAGGACTCCGACACCAGCGTGGTGCCGCCCGCGGAGCTGTGCGTGGTCGGCGACGCCGACCAGTCCATCTACGCGTTCCGCGGCGCCACCATCCGCAACATCCTGGAGTTCGAGCGGGACTTCCCCAAGGCGCGCACCATCCTCCTGGAGCAGAACTACCGCTCCACCCAGACCATCCTGTCGGCGGCCAACGCCGTCATCGACCGCAACGAGGGGCGCCCGGCCAAGAACCTGTGGTCGGAGCAGGGCGAGGGAGCGGCCATCGTCGGCTACGTCGCCGACAACGAGCACGACGAGGCCGCCTTCGTGGTCGGGGAGATCGACAAGCTCACCGACGACGGGGCGGTCACCCCGGGCCAGGTCGCGGTGTTCTACCGGACCAACGCCCAGTCCCGTGTGTTCGAGGACGTGTTCATCCGGACCGGACTGCCGTACAGGATCGTCGGAGGCGTGCGCTTCTACGAGCGCAAGGAGATCCGCGACATCCTCGCCTACCTGCGGGTCCTGGCCAACCCCGAGGACACCGTCAGCCTGCGGCGCATCCTCAACGTGCCCAAGCGCGGCATCGGTGCGCGGGCGGAGGAGTCGGTGGAGCTGTTCGCCGCGCGTGAGCGCGTCTCCTTCGCCAAGGCGCTGCGCCGCGTGGACGAGGTACCGGGGATGGCCACCCGCTCGGTCAGGGCGGTGCGCAACTTCACCGCGCTGCTGGACGAGCTGGCGGAGACCGTGCCGGACGGCACGCCCGCGGAGATCGTCGAGGCGGTGCTGAACAAGACCGGGTACCTGTCCGAGCTGGCGGAGTCCAAGGACCTCCAGGACGAGAGCCGGGTGGAGAACCTGGAGGAGTTCGTCGACCTCGCCCGGGAGTTCGAGCACACCTTCGCGGAGCTCCTGGCACAGGAGCCCGCGGACGACGAGGAGGGTGAGGAGGACGCCGGGGCCGTCGACCCGGGGCCGCCCACGCTGGTCGACTTCCTGGAGCGGATCTCCCTGGTGGCGGACACCGACCAGATCCCCGACGAGGACGACGAGGGCGGGGTGGTCACACTGATGACCCTGCACGCGGCCAAGGGGCTGGAGTTCCCGGTGGTGTTCCTCAGCGGCCTGGAGGACGGTGTGTTCCCGCACACCCGCACACTCGGGGACAAGACGCAGCTGGAGGAGGAGCGTCGTCTGGCCTACGTGGGCCTGACCCGGGCGCAGCGGCTGCTGTACGTCAGCCGCGCGGCCGTGCGCAGCGCGTGGGGGACGCCGTCCTACAACCCCGCGTCGCGGTTCCTGGACGAGATCCCCCCGTCCCTGGTCGAGTGGCGCCGCGCCGAGTCCACGTTGGCGGCTCCGCCCAGTCGCAGCATCGGTGGCGGTCGTGGCCCGGGAGGCTTCGGAGGGGGCGCCCGTTCCCGGGGCGGTGGTGGCGCGGCCAGGGCGGCCAAGGAGGCCCCGACACTGAGTGTGGGCGACCTGGTCAACCACGACTCCTTCGGCATGGGCCGGGTACAGCTGGTCGAGGGCGCCGGGGACAGGACCAAGGCCCGTATCGACTTCGGTGCGGACATCGGGGAGAAGGACTTCCTGGTCAAGTACGCCCCGATCGAGAAGCTCTGACCCGCGGCATGCACGGCGTTCCGCCCCGGTCTGCTCCGGTCCGGAGTGGTCCGGGGCGGAATCCGTAGGACACGACACCCACAAGATTCGGTAAACGTGTCCCGACCACTCCCGCGCAGGGGTAGAGTTGGGAACGACCGAGCGAGACGGACGCGGTTTCCCCGCGGACGGGCCGGTCACCTCCTCCGAAATCATCTGGTTCGAGCAGT
>NZ_ANAX01000323.1 GCF_000341065.1 Nocardiopsis halotolerans DSM 44410
ACTGAAGACATCGGACTCACTCATCTAGGGTTCGAGGCATGAGCACAGCACAGCGAAGGACGGGTTCGGGCTTCGGCGGGCGCAGCACCGCGCGCGAGGTCCTGGAGGGCATCGACCTGACCGGGCGGCTGGCCGTCGTCACCGGCGGGTACTCGGGCATCGGGCTGGAGACGACGCGGGCCCTGGCGGAGGCCGGCGCCCGGGTCGTCGTGCCCGCGCGGCGCCCCGAGGCGGCGGCCGAGGCCCTGGACGGTGTCGAGGGGGTGGAGGTCGACGGCCTGGAGTTGTCCGACCAGGACGACGTGCGCGACTTCGCCGCCCGTTTCCTGAGGACGGGGCGCGCGATCGACGTCCTCGTCAACAACGCCGGGGTGATGGCCTGCCCGCAGGCGGTCGCCGGACCCGGCTGGGAGTACCAGTTCGCCACCAACCACCTGGGGCACTTCACCCTGGTCAACCGGCTCTGGCCCGCCCTGGTCGACGGCGGGGCGCGGGTGGTGTCGGTGTCCTCGGGCGGACACCGGAACTCACCGATCCGCTGGGAGGACCCCTGGTTCGCCGAGGGGTACGACCGGTGGCTGGCCTACGCGCAGTCCAAGACCGCGAACGCCCTGTTCGCCCTCCACCTGGACCGGCTCGGCGCGCCCTTCGGCGTGCGGGCGTTCTCCCTGCACCCGGGTGCGATCCTGACCCCGCTGCAGAGGCACATGACGCGTCAGCAGATGGTCGACGC
The DNA here is from genome assembly GCF_000341065.1 of Nocardiopsis halotolerans DSM 44410. Taxonomy (GTDB): domain Bacteria; phylum Actinomycetota; class Actinomycetes; order Streptosporangiales; family Streptosporangiaceae; genus Nocardiopsis; species Nocardiopsis halotolerans. Next base: position 734 of record NZ_ANAX01000323.1, read on the forward strand.
GGGGTGGGTCGACGAGAACGGCGAGGTGGTCAACCCCGTGTTCAAGACGCCGGAGCAGGGCGCGGCCACGCAGGTGTGGGCGGCCACCTCGCCGAGGTTGGACGGGATGGGCGGCGTGTACTGCGAGGACTGCGACGTCGCCGTGCCCGCCGGGACCGACCCCGAGGCGGAGGGGGTGAGCGACCACGCGGCCGACCCGGTCCAGGCGGAGCGCCTGTGGGCGTTCTCGGCCGAGCTGACCGGGGAGGACGCCTTCGCCTGAGCGCACATGAGCGTCGGCACGCCCTCGGTCCCGGAACACGCGGCCCTCCGTGGGGCCGGCCCTCTCGGACGGCCGCGACGCGGAGCCGACCCGGCCGGGTCAGGTGAACACGAGGAGGGCGACGACGGCCGCCGCGAGGAACACCAGCGTGCCGATCGCGGAGACCCGGCGGGTGGTGGCGACCCGGTCGTCGGCCAGCACGGGCAGCTCCGGCCAGCGCAGCACCACGCCCGCCGCGGCGCCCGCCGTCAGGGCGAGCACCAGGTACCACACCGCGTCGGGGAAGACCGCCCACGTGGTCATGAGCAGGGAGAGCAGCAGGAGGAAGAACGTGTTGCCCATCCGGTTCAGCGCGTCCCAGCGGTCCAGGAGGCGTGACCGGCCACCGCGCCGGACCGCCGACAGGGTCCCGACCGCGCTCAGAGCGCACAGCCCGTTGAAGAACACCCCGAGCACGTGGGGCACGATGTCCGCGGCCCCCATCAGGCGGCCCTCCCCGTGAGCAGTTCCATCGCCTGCGGCCCCAGGCGGGTGGTGGTGTTGCCGAAGGCCAGCACGGCCCGCTCGCCCTCCCGGTCCAGGGCGACCATCGAGGCGAACCCGCCGGTGCCCCCGTTGTGCCAGGTGACCTCGGTGCCGCCGTGCTCCTCGACGATCCAGGCGAACCCGATCCGGCCGCCCCGCCCGTCGTCCCAGCGCGGTTCCAGGGCCGCCGTGCCGGGCGCGGTGCCCTCCAGCACGGCCCGGGCGAAGCGCGCCATGTCGGCGGGCGTGGAACGGACCGCCCCCGCGGGCGCGTAGGCGTGCATCAGCCAGGGAGCGGCCAGGCGCCCGCGGTCGGTGTACCCCACGGTCGCGTCCTCGGGCAGGTCGCCCTCAGAGTCGGGCAGGAACGTGTCGTCCATCCCCAGCGGACCGAGCAGCCGATCCCGCAGGAGGGTGGTGTAGTCGGTCCCGGCGGCGTTGGCCAGGGCCTGGCCCAGGACGGCCACGCCCATGTTGGAGTAGTGGGACTCGCCCCGGTCGGACAGCTCGGCGGCGGCGACCTGCGCGACCAGGGTGTCGTGGTCGTACGGGTAGGGGTCCAGGCCCAGGTTGTTGGCCGGGATCGAGACGAGCAGGTCGGACGGGCGGCCGGGGATCTTGGGCAGCCCGGAGCGGTGGCTGGCGAGTTCGGCCAGGGTGACGTCGGCGGCCGGAGCGCCGTCCAGTTCGACCAGTTCGCCGAGGCGGGTGTCGGCGGTGACCTCACCGCGCTCGATGGCGACGGCGAGCAGCATTCCGGTCATCGTCTTGGTCACCGATCCGATCTCGTAGCCGGTGTCGTCGTCGGCGCCGAAGTGGGCGAAGCGCGTCCGCTCCCCGTCGACCTCGACGACGCTGACGCGGTCGCGCACGCCCTCGGACAACAGCGGCCTGGCCCGGTCGAGCAGGCCGGGGTCCCCGGACTCCTCGGTGGACAGCGCGGGTGTGTGCGGCCGGGCCACGATCCCGACCGCGACGACCAGGGCGGCCACCGCGCAGGCGGCCGCCACGGTCCACGTTCTGGTACTCACGGGTCCTCCTCCCCTCAGGGCGCGCCGCCCGCCGCCGTGAGGATGGCGAGCAGGGGGACGACGCGCTCCGGAGGAACGGCGTAGT
>NZ_ANAX01000324.1 GCF_000341065.1 Nocardiopsis halotolerans DSM 44410
GCAGGTTGACGTGGTGGTAGATCTGGCCGGTGGTGCCGAAGTCGGAGCGTTCGGCCAGTTCGGCGACGGTGCGGGTGCCGTTCCAGACGGCGTGCAGCAGCTGGAGCCGGACGGGGTTGCCCAGCGCGTCCAGGCTCGCGGCCCGGCGGGACCAGTCCTCTCCCTCCAGGCGCTCGACCGGCAGCCCCTGCTGCCNNNNCTCCAGCGCGTTCTCGCCCTCCTCCTCTCCGCGCCGGACGATCCCCGCGAAGACCACGGCGCCGCGCCCGGTGACGTGTTCCCGCAGGGCGTTGAGCGCGAAGAACACGTCCTCACGCGCCTCCACCGCGGGTTCCTTCTCCGCGTGTCCGCGCCCGGCGGCGCCCTCCAGCGCGGCGACCCGCGCCTCCAGGTCGGCCAGTCGTTCCTCGGTCGTTCTCTCCACCACGCCTCCACTGTACATGTTTTCCGTAATTACGTAATCCCGTCACTCCATGGGCGTGCCGGGAGTTTTGCCCTATCCGGAGGAACCGGTGGGGTGTCGGTGACCGGTTGGATCCGATGATGAAGGTAAGGCGCGCGGATCCGCGATCCGCGAGGGACACCCGAGCGGCCGTTCCCACGTCCCGGACCGCGCAGAGGCCCCCGGGGACGGCCGGGAAGGATCCGGACATGCGAACGCAGACAGCCAAGGGGTGGCAGTTCTTCACCGCGACGCTGCTGATCGTCATCGGGGCGATCAACATCATCCAGGCCCTGGTGGCGCTCTACACTCCCGGCTTCTACGCCGCCACGGCCGCGGACGTGCTCCTGATGGGCTACGGGGCCTGGAGCGTCCTGCTCGGTGTGGGGGGCGTGGCCATGATCGTGGCCGGTCTGACCCTGCTCTCCAACAGTGCCGGGGCCAGGACCGTCGCCCTCGTGCTCGCCGCGGCCAGCATCATCGCCCAGGTGGCCTTCGTCGCGGCGTTGCCGGTGTGGTCGGCGGTGGTCATCGCCCTGAGCATCGTGGCGATCTACGGGCTGACCGCGGGCTGGCCGGACCGGGAGCGCCCCGAGGACCACGAGGCCGTCTACCGCAGCGGGTACCGGGCCTCCCACGCCGCGCCCCAGCAGGCGCAGTCACCGGAGGGAGCGACCGAACCCCGGCAGAGCACGGGACCGCAGCAGACCAGCGGACAGGGTTACTGAGGGCCCCGAGGACCCCTCCCGGGCCGCTCCCGTTCCCCAGGACGGGAGCGGTTTCGCGCGTACGCGCCTCCCGGTGCGCCGGGTGGCCCACCGTGCGGACTCCTGGTCAGCGGGTCCGCCGGTCAGTCGTCGTACAGCCCCGCCAGGGTGTCGGCGTAGCGGTCGCGGATGGCCCGCCGCCGGAGCTTGAGCGAGGGGGTCAGCTCACCGGTGTCGGGGCCCCACTCGCCGGGGAGCAACCGGTGGCGTCTGACCCGCTCGGCGCGGCTGAACCGGGCGTTGGCCGCCCCGACCGCGCGCTCCACCTCCGCGGCCACCTCCGGGTGGGCGACCAGCGCCTCCCAGTCACCATCGGTGTCGATGCCCCGGGAGGCCGCCCACACCGGAAGCGTCTCGCGGTCGGGCACGAGCAGCGCCACCAGGTAGGGCCTGCGGTCGCCGTGGACGTAGGCCTGGCCGACGACCGGGTGCTCCTTGAGGGCGTTCTCCACCAGGGCGGGCGAGACGTTCTTGCCCTGGGAGGTGATGATGAGTTCCTTCTTGCGGTCGGTGATCCACAGGTACCCGTCCTCGTCGAGGCGCCCGACATCCCCGGTGGCGAACCACCCCTCGGCGTCGGTGGCCGGGCGCACCGTCCCGTCGGGCCGGAGGTAGCCGCCGAAGACCGACTCCCCCCTCAGCCAGACCTCGCCGTCGTCGGCGATCCGCACCCGCACGCTGCTGATGGGGCGGCCGACCGAACCCAGCCGGAACCCGGTGACGGGGCTGTTGACGGTGGCCACGCCCACGGACTCGGTGAGGCCCCAGGCGTCCATGATCACGACGCCGAACCCGGCCCAGAACCGCACCACGTCCAGCGGCATGGGCGCGGAGGCGCTGGAGGCCCAGGTGACCCGGTCCAGGCCGACCCCCGCGAGGAGGGGCGCGAGGACCTCGTCGCGGGCCCGGTCGAAGCGCTCCCGGAGCCCGGCGGGCACCTCCTCGCCGCGCTCGCGGTGGGCCGCGTGTTCGGTGGCCACGGACATGGCCGCCTCCACGGCAGCGCGCCGTTCCTCGGGCAGGCGGCCGAGCCCGGCCCGCAGGGTGGAGGCGAACTTCTCCCACACGCGGGGAACGCCGAAGAACTGGGGCGGGCGCACGTGCCGCAGGACCTCCGGAAGGTCCCGGAGGTCGGCGCACATCCACACGTGCGAGGCGCGGAAGACCGGCAGGTAGAGGCCGAGCACGCGTTCGGCGATGTGGGCCAGGGGCAGGTAGCAGACGTGGTCGGGCCGCTCGGGCAGGTCGACGGCCGCGTCCAGGGCGGTGGCGTTGGCCAGCACGTCGTGGTGGGTGATCGCCACGCCCTTGGGGTCCCCGGTGGTCCCGGAGGTGTAGACGACGGTGAGCAGGTCGCCGGGGGCGGGGGCTCGCCGGTGCACGGAGGCCGGGCCGTCCGCGTCGTTCACACCGCCAGCACCGCCTGGCACACCCGTGAGCGCCGCGTAGTCGGTGTGGCCGCGGTCGGGGTCGGCGCCGTCCACGACGACCAGCGTCGCGAGGGGCGTTCCGGGGGCGGAGAGGAGGTCCTCCCAGACGGCCGCGGTCCGAGGGTTCTCCACCACGGCGAACCGTGCGCGGCTGTGCCGGGCGATGTGGGCGACCTGCTCGGGGGCGGCGGTGCCGTAGACGGTGGTGGGGACGGCGCCCGCGTGGACGAGGGCGAGGTCGGACAGCCAGTGCTCGGGCCGGTTGCCCATCATCAGCAGGACGTGGTCGCCGGGTTCGACGCCGAGGGCGGCGTAGCCCTCGGCGAGATCGGCGACCCGGTCGCGCACCCGCGACCAGGTCAGGGTGGTCCAGTCGCCGGTGTCCGCCGCGCGCCAGGACAGCGCGGGCGCGTCGGGGTGCTCGACGGCGTTGCGGGCGAGCAGGTCCGGAAGGGTTCGGCCGGCGGGGAGGGTGGGGGGCATACGCGCTCCTGGATCCGGAATGCCGTACGCGGCCGACCGCCCGGAGGGCCGGGTCGCGACAGTCCCTACCCGGGAGCGGCCGACGCCATTCCGAATCAGGTTCGGTCGCCTGGTTCCGTGCGCGTCCGCTCGCGCTCGTGGTCCGGAGCGCGGCCCTCACCCCGCCGCGGACGGCGTGGTGGGTCGTGTACGCCCGCACGGCCGGGGCCAGCGCGGCGAGGGCCAGCCCTGACAACGGGTCGTCCGTCATCTCCGCCTCACCGCCGACCACCGGTCGTGGGTGGCACCGGGAAGCCGTGTCCCCGACCGGCGCGGACCCGGGGACCCGCACCGGCGGAAAGGGGGTCAGCGCTTGCGCGGGTGCAGGTGGCTGGTGACGGCCAGCCGGTTGTAGAGGTTCATCATCGCGGCGGCGGCGATGAGCGCGGACAGTTCCTGGTCGTCGAAGTGCTCGGCGGCGCCGTCGTAGACCTCGTCGGACACCCCGTGCTCGCCCAGGCGGGTGATCTCGTCGGTGAGCGCGAGGACGGCCCGTTCGGCGTCGCTGAAGATCGCCCCCGCCTCGTACCAGGCGGACACCAGGAAGAGCCGCTGCTGGGACTCGCCCGCCTCCAGGGCCTGCTGGGTGTGCAGGTCGATGCAGAACGAACAGCCGTTGAGCACCGAGGCGCGCAGTTTGACCAGTTCCAGCAGACCGGAATCCAGGTGCCCGGCGATGACCTTGTCGATCTCGTCCAGCTTCTTGTAGACCTCGGGAAGCTTCTTCGCCCAGACCACGCGTTCTTTCGCCACGGGAACCGCCCTCCTCGTCGAACACCTTCGCCGTCCCGGCCCGGGGGCCGGGGCTCCGGCGACAACGCTACCAACGCGTTCGCGCGTCACGAGGGCCGAGTACGGAAACGGACGGGGAAAGGCCGGGTCCGCCCGGTGACTCCCGCACCACCGAAAAACATCCGGCGCACGGAGGCGGAGAACTCACTTTTCCCTTTAGCCATTCTCTGTCACGAATGCTAGTTTTCCGATGGTCGAAGGAACACCTCCTCCGGAGAGGAACCGATGTCCACGGAACCGGCATCCGGCACCGACACGACGGGCGGACGGAGGGACGCGGCATCCCCGGAATCCGTGGGCGTCCTGGCCCGCCGGATCGCCACCAAGGCCGTTCCGCTCCACCTGTCCATGCTCGCGTCCATGGCGGGCACCATGGTCACCGCGGGGGTGCTCGGCAACGCCGGCACGGCGGAACTGGCGGCCTACGCCCTGGTCGTCGCGGTGTTCAACCCGGTGCTGATGGTGGTCCAGGGGGCGCTGCGCGGGTCGACGCCCTTCGTGGCCGAGAACGGGGAGGATCCGGACGCGCTGGCCCCGGTGGTCCGCGACGGCCTCTGGCTCGCCCTGACCATGGGCGCGCTCGGCGGCGCCCTGGTGGCCACCGCGCCCCTGTGGGGACGGCTGATCGGGGTGCCCGACCCCACGTTGGCCGCGCTCGGCGCGTACCCGCTGTTCATGGGGGTGTACGTGGTCGTCGCGTCGGTGAAGGCCTCGGTCACCGTGCTGCTCGTCGGGCTCGGGAACAACCGCGCCGTCCTGGTGCTGAGCCTGGTCACGACCGCCCTCGCGGTGGTGCTCACCCCCGCGCTCGTCCTGGGCCCCGGTCCGCTGCCCGCGCTGGGGCTGGACGGCGCCGGGGTGGCGGTGCTGGTCGACGGAGGCCTCACGCTCTGCCTGGCCCTGTACGTCTCCCGCCGTGTGACCGTCCTCCGGGGACACCGGGTGGGACTCGGCGTCCCCCACTGGGCGGGCGTACGTGGGATCGCGCGGGTGGGCCTGCCCACCGGGGCCACCCTGTTGGTCAAGTTCGGCGCGATGGGCGTGCTGGCGCTGGCGGTGGCCCGGACGGGCCCGGCGGAGGCCGCCGCCCACCAGCTGCTCGTGNCGTGTTCGTGGCGGCCACGGCCACCGGTCAGTCCACCGTCCCCTTCGTCGCCCGCGCGGCGAAGAGGGGTGACCGGGCCGGGGCGCGGCGGTCGGTCCTGGCGGGTTACCTGGTCGCGCTGCCGGTGGTCGCGGCGAGCGGGGCGCTCGTGTGGGCCGCGTCCGGGACGGTCGTCGGCCTGTTCACCGACGACCCCGGGGTGGCGTCGGCGGTGACCGCGCTCCTGCCCGTGCTGCTGGTGGTGGTCGTGGCCGACGCCGCACAGGTGCTGCCCGGTATGGGGCTGCTGGGTATCAAGCGCCCCCGGGCGTCGATGTACGCGTTCGCGTTCTGCTACGGGCCGTTGGCGCTGGCCGCGGCGCCCGTCGCCGAGGCCGGCGGACTGCCCCTGCTGTGGGCGCTGTACGCGGTGGCGGTCTGCGGGCTGGTGGTGGGGCAGGGCCTGGCGTTCTGGCGGTCGTCCGCGCGGATCTGACCCCGTGGCGAGCTCGGAGGCGCGCCGCCGCGCGGGTGCGCCCCGGGGACTTCCGCACCACCGCGGACGTCGGTCGGATCCGCGTGCCGTCACCGTTCCCGGAAGGGGAGGATCGGCCGCGTCGCGGCCGATCCTCCCCACGACGGCTCAGCGGCCGGACACGGGCTCCAGGACGAAGACCGGGATCTCGCGGTCGGTCCTGGCCTGGTAGTCGGCGTAGTCGGGGAACGCCGCCACGGCGCGCTCCCACCACACCGCCTTCTCCTCGCCCGTGACCTCGCGGGCCGTCATGTCCTGCTTCACGGTGCCGTCCCGCAGCTCCACGTGGGGGTCGGCGAGGACGTTGAAGTACCAGACGGGGTGCTTGGGCGCGCCGCCGAGCGAGGCGACGGCGGCGTAGCGGCCCTCGTGCTCCACCCGCATCAGCGGCGTCTTGCGCAGCTTGCCGCTCTTGGCGCCACGTGTGGTGAGCAGGATGACGGGCATGCCGCGCAGGGTCATCCCCTCGGTTCCGCCGGACCGCTCGATCTGCTCGACCTGGTTGCGCACCCACTCCGTCGGACTCGGCTCGTACACGCCTTCGAGCGGCATGGAATCGTCTCCCTCGTCTTCTCGCGTCCCGCTGGCGGACACCACTGCCAACACCACTTCCCGCGGGCTTCATCCGTACCACGGTGGTGTCCGTCACGGAACGCACGGCCGCCGAACACGCCGGGATGCCCTCCGCCGGTCCCGTGCGCGCCCGCGCGCAGCCGCTCGACGAGCTGACGGCGGGGCACGGAGCGCCACGTCCCAGCGCCCATGCCGCCCACGACGACCAACGCGGTCATGGCGGGGGTGACGACGAGGCCGCCCGTCGGCCCACCGGCTCCCGAAGGACGGCCGACCCCGGGTGTGACTGGGTGCACTGAGTGCGTCGTTGCACCAAGTGCAAGGTGCCCGTAGTTTGGGAGCGTGGACCATCAGCACGAACCGACCTCACGCGATCGGCGTGAGGCACTGAAGTCACGCCACCGCCGCGCCATCGTCGACGCCGCCGCCGCGCTGATGACCGAACGCGGGGACACGGGCTTCACCGTCGACCAGCTCGCCGAACGGGCCGACGTCTCCCGCAGGACCGTGTTCAACCACTTCAGGTCCCTGGACGACATCGTCCTGGAGGTGTTCGGCGGGATGCTGGAGGCGATCGTCGACAGCATCGAGGCCAACCTCACCGCCGCCACCGGCGACCGCGCGGGGAACATGTTCGACGAGTTCGCCGAGGCGATACGTGAGACCGACCTGGTCACCCCGGTCACCCGGCTCAAGCGCTTCCTCAGGCAGAAGGGGAACGAACCGGCCCCGAGCCAGGCGGCGCTGTTCGAGCGGGCCATCAACGACGTGAGCGCCCGCCTGGCGTCGATCATGACGCGCCGCCATCCGCATGCCGACCCGCTCGTGGTCGACCTCATGTGCGGCGCGGTCATCAGCGGCGGCACGGTCATGGTCCAGCGCTGGGAGCAGATCACCGGAGGGGTCGACAGCGACGAGTCCCGCCGGGTCTGGGCCGGTCTGCTGGACCGCATGCTCGCCGTGAACCGTGACGGCTACGGAAACGTCGATCCCCACACCTCCTGAGCGCACCGCGCGCTCCCCCACCCACTTCGTTCACAGGAACCATGGCTGAATTTCTCTACAGACTCGGGCGTGCGTGCGCGCGCCGCGCCCGAACCGTCATCGCGGTCTGGCTGGCCCTCCTGGTGGCCTCCGGCGCCGCGTTCCTCCTCTTCTCGGGCGAGCTGAAGGACAGTTTCTCCATCCCCGGGACGCCCACCGACGAGGTGGAACAGCTCCTGTCGGAGGAGTTCTCGGGGATGGGCGGCGGTACGGGCACCGTCGTCTACCAGACCGAGGACGGCTCGGACTTCACCGGGCAACAGCGGGAGGCGATCGCCGACCGCGCCGAGGAGGCCGCCGAGGTCTCCGGCGTGGAGGACGTGATCGACCCGTTCGCCACGGAGCGCGAGCGCGCCGACCAGCGGCAGGAGTTGGAGGAGGGCCGCGAGGAACTGGAGGACGGCCTCGCGGAGCTCGAAGCCGGCCAGGAGGAGCTCGACGAGGGGCGCGCCCAGGCCGAGGCCGCCGGGATGCTCGACCAGGCCGAGGCCGGGCTCGACGCCGAACAGGCCGTGATCGACCAGAACCGCGAGGAGCTGGACGCGGGCCTGGCGGAGGTCGAACGGGGTGAGGCCATGCTGGAGATGGCCTCCGGTATCCGCTCGGTCTCCGAGGACGGCGACACCGCCCTGGTCCGCGTCGCCTTCACCGACAGCCAGACGGAGGTCTCCCAGGAGACCCGCGACGCCGTCATGGCGGTCTTCGAGAGCGACCCCGTGCCCGGCACCACCGTCGACTTCGGCAACGACATGGCCATGACCATGCCCTCCCTGGTCAGCACCGCCGAGGTGATCGGTGTGATCGTGGCCGGTGTGGTCCTGGTGGTCATGCTGGGCACCCTGGTGGGCGCGGGCCTGCCGATCCTGACGGCGCTCGTCGGTGTCGGTGTCGCCACCCTGGTCGCGATGTCGCTGTCCGGGGTGCTGGAGATGGCGTCGGTGACACCGATCCTGGGCCTGATGCTCGGCCTGGCCGTCGGTATCGACTACGCGCTGTTCATCATCAACCGGCACCGCCGCCAGCTCAGGCAGGGCGTCGACGTCAGCGCGTCCATCGGCCTGGCCAACGGGACCGCGGGCAACGCCGTGGTGTTCGCGGGAACGACCGTGCTCATCGCGCTGCTGGGCCTGAACCTGACCGGAATCGGGTTCCTGGGCCTCATGGGCAGCGTGGCCGCCGTCTCCATCGCCACCGCCGTGTTCATCGCGGTCACGCTCGTTCCGGCGCTGCTGTCGCTGCTGGGCACGCGTGTCCTGTCCCGCCGCGAGCGCGCCCGTCTCGCCGAGAGCACCTCCGCTCCCGGAGAGGGCGCGGGTCCGGCGGAGCGGACCCGGCCGATGTCGACCGGCCGTGCGCTGGTCCAGGCCGTCGTCGCCGTGATCGCCCTGGGCGTGGTCGCCCTGCCCGCCCTCGACCTGCGACTGGGCATGCCCGACGGCTCCTCGGAGCCCACCGACTCCACCCAGTACCGTGCCTTCACCGCCGTGGAGGAGAACTTCGGCGCGGGGCAGAACGGCACGCTCCTGGTCGTGTCCGGGCTCACCGGCGGACCGAACGAGGAGGCCGCGGAGCGCAACGCCGAGGAGGAGCAGGCGCTGGTCGCGGAGGAGCTCTACTCCCACGACGACGTGGCGGCGGTGGCCCCCATCGGCGTCTCCGAGGACCACACCCTGGCCATCTTCCAGGTCGTGCCCGTCGAGGGCCCGGCCAGCGCCTCCACCGAGGAGCTCGTGCACACCCTCCGTGACCTGGAGCCGATCGAGGGCACCGGACCGCTGGGGGTCGCGGGCATGGCCAGCGGCAACATCGACATCTCCGAGACCCTGAGCGACGCGCTGCCGACCTACCTCACGGTGGTCGTGGGCCTGTCCCTGGTGATCCTGTTGCTGGTGTTCCGGTCGATCCTCGTGCCGGTCGTGGCCACGCTCGGGTTCATCCTGTCCTTCTTCGCCTCGCTGGGCGGCGTGGTGGCCGTCTACCAGTGGGGGTGGTTGGGCGGCCTCTTCGGGCTGGAGAACACCGGGCCGGTGCTGAACTTCCTGCCCACGCTCCTGGCGGGGATCCTGTTCGGCCTGGCGATGGACTACATGCTCTTCATCGGCACGGGCATGCGCGAGGCCCACGTACACGGCTCGCCCTCACGGGTCGCCGTGGTCCAGGGCTTCCGGGCCGGCCGCGCGGTGGTCACCGCCGCGGCGATCATCATGATCTCGGTGTTCGGCGGATTCGTCTTCTCCCACAGCGTCATGATCAGCTCGATCGGTTTCGCGCTCGCCTTCGGTGTGCTCATCGACGCCTTCGTCGTGCGCATGGCGCTGGTCCCCGCGCTCATGCACCTGGCCGGGGACACGGCGTGGTGGCTGCCCAGGTGGCTCGACCGGATCCTGCCCGACATCGACGTGGAGGGCGCCTCCCTGGAGAGCCGCCACCCGCGTGAGCGGGCGGCCGGGAGCGGTGACGTGCCGCCCCCGGAGGACACGACCGCCGAGGACACGCGTTCCTCCTCCGACGGGGCCGCGGACCGGGTGTCCTCCGAGCGGATCTGAGGCACACGTGGTCCAAGGGGCCCGGGCGCGTGACCGCGCCCGGGCCCCGCGGCGTCGGCTCGCC
>NZ_ANAX01000325.1 GCF_000341065.1 Nocardiopsis halotolerans DSM 44410
GTCGCCGACGCCTTTCGTCAGCGGGGCGCGGTGGCCCTTCCCCGTGCGCGGACGGCGGTGAGGGCGAGGAGCAGGGCCAGCGCCGCCGGGGCCGTGGCGGCGACGGGGACCAGCCCGGTTCCGGCGGCCACCGCGACGCCGCCGAGCACCCCTCCGCAGGCGGCGCCGACGTGGACCGAGGCGCTCTGCACGGCCATCGCCTGGGTGGCGGCCCGCTCCCCCGCCCGGTCCAGCATCAGCGCCTGGAGGCAGGGCGGAACGGCCCACGCGGCGGCCGACCAGCACACCAGCAGGACGGCGACCACCGCCACCGGGACCGGACGCGACGGCCACAGCAGCCCCAGGGCGGACATCGTCACGCAGAAGACGGCGAGCGCGGAGGCCAGTGCCCGCGTCGGACCGAGCCGGTCGACGAGCCGTCCCGAACCCTGGGTGCCCAACAGGCCTCCGGCACCGGCGCAGACCAGGAGCAGGGCGAGCGGACCCGGGGTGACCCCGGCCAGCCCGGACAGGACCGGCGCCAGGTAGGTCTGGAAGGCCAGGTTGCCCGCCACCGCCAGGACGGTGACCGCCAGCAGGACGGCGACGGTCCCGTTGGCCAGGGGCCGCAGCAGGTCGGCCGGGGTGGCGCGCGCCCCGGTCGGTTCGGTCGCGGGCAGGGTCGCGGCGACCAGGACCAGGGCCAGGGCGCCGAGCGCTCCGCACAGCACGAAGGCCCCCTCCCAGCCGGACACCGCGCCGGCCCAGGTCCCGGCGGGTACACCAACCAGGACGGCACCGGTGAGGCCGGTCATCACGGTGGCGAGGTGGCGTCCCCGGCGCTCGGACGGCGCCCGCGTCGCGGCCGTCGCCAGGGCCGCGGGCACCACCACGGCGGCGGACAGGGCGGCGAGCACACGCAGCGCGAGCAGCTGCGGGTGGGTGTCCACGGCCAGGACCGCCAGGTTGGCGGCGGTGAACACGGCGAGCGCGGGGGGCAGGGCGCGCCGCACGGACACGCGGGGCAGCACGAGCGCCCACGCCGGCGCGGACAGGGCGTAGGTCAGCGAGTACACGGTCACCAACTGACCGGCGGCGGCCTCGGAGACGCCCAGATCGGCGGCGAGTCCGGGCAGGACCCCAAGGACGACGAAGTCGTCGGTCTGGACGGTGAAGACGGCGAGGGCCAGGGCGAGAAGCCAGATCGGAGAACGCACGACAGTTAAGGTAACACTTGTTTCCTTAACCGAGTATGCCACGCTGAGGGGCGGAAAGGTGGTGTTCGCGTGCCCAGACCGGCCGACCCCGAACGCCGACGCGCGGTCGTCGACGCCGTCATCGACCAACTCGCCCGCACCGGAGTGGCGGGGTTCACGCTGCGCGGAGTGGCCCGGGGGCTCGGGCAGAGCACCCGCGTGCTCACCCACCACTTCGCGGACAAGGAGGCCCTGCTCACGGCGGTGCTGGAGCGGCTCGACGAGCGTCAGCACGCGGCGCTGCGCGACACCCCCGGCTGGGACGACCCCTCGGTGCCGGTCAGCGCCGTCGTCCGCGACTCCTGGCGGCGCCACCTGGGCCCGGAACGGGAGACGACCCGGCTGATCCTGGAGATCGAGGGCCTGACCGCGGCCGGGCGCCTGCCCGCCCGTGCGGGGTTCGTGCGTGGTCGGGCCGAGTTCGTCGCCGACTGCCTGCGCCTGCGCGGACTGCCCGCCGAGGAGGCCCTGGCCAGGGCGACCCTGCTCAACGCGGCCTACTCCGGGCTGGAGGCGGACCACCTCGGCACCGGCGACCGCGACCGGGTCGAGGCCGCGCTGGACGCGCTGTGCGCCTGGATCGACGCCCCCGCGCTCAGTCCCGGTTCCTGACCCGCTCGAAGACGCCGGTGAGTCCGTCCAGGAAGGCCGACAGCGCGAGTTCGAAGCTCGCGTCGTCGATCTCGGTGGCGTGCTCGGGCAGGCGGTGGGCCTGCGACAGGTTGGGGTAGCGGTCCCGGTAGACGCGCACGTCGTCGTCGAATCCGCGTGCGAAGGAGTTGGTGGCGGCCCCCACGACCAGGTACTTGGTGGACGCCCCGATCATCGTGGCGTAGCGGGGCGGCCATCCGGCGCCCACCAGGCCGCCGTGCACGGCGTCGGCGCGGCGCAGCGCCTCCTCGCGGCGCCCGGGACCCGAGGAGACCACCGGAAGCAGGTGGGGGTGCTCGGTGAGGGCGTCGCGGTAGGAACGCGCCCAGACGGTGAGCCCCTCACGCCAGTCGCCGCCCTCGAACCCGGAGACGTCGATGTGCGAGGTGACCTCGTCGGCGACCTCGGTGAGCAGCTCCTCCTTGGTGCGGTAGTGGCTGTAGAGGGAGGCCGCCTGCACGTCGAGCTCCTGGGCGAGCTTGCGCATGGACAGTCCGTCCAGCCCGTCCCGGTCCACGAGCGCGAGGGCGGCGCGGCGGATGGTCGGTCTGCTCAGGATCGGCGTCTTGGGTCGGGCCACGGAGGGATCCCCTTCTCCACTGCGGCGGACGGACCGGACCCTCCGGCGTCCGGCCCGATCATCGCACGTCGGTGCACCGTATGTGGCCCCTTGGTCGCCTTCTCGGGAGGGCCCGCACACTCCGGGCCGCACGGGACTCCCGCCCGAAGCCGCCCCTGATGCCCGTTTCCTCCCCGCGGTGGCCTCCCCTTGCGTGCACCGCCGCACACCCCGTACGCTCAAATAACCGAACGCCGTTAGGTTACTGGGGAGACAGGCCGTGATCGATTTCTCACTGAGCGAAGAGCAGCGCGCCGTCCGCGACTGGGTGCGGACCTTCGTCGAGCGGGAACTGATGCCGCTGGAGAACGAGGTGCTGCGCCGCGAGCGCGAGGGGCACCCGCCCGGCCTCAACGCCGAGGAGCGCACCCGCCTGCGCGAACTGGCCCGCAAGTCCGACTTCTGGGGCGTGGAGACCCCCGTGGAGTACGGCGGCATGGGCCTGGACCCGGTCACCGCCGCGATCATCGAGATCGAACTGGGCAGGACCTTCCTGACCTTCAAGTTCGGCGGCGAGGCGGACAACATCCTCTACCACGCCAACGAGGAGCAGAAGGAGCGCTACCTGCTGCCCACCATCGCCGGTGAGCGCCGCTCCTGCTTCGCCATCACCGAGCCGGGCGCGGGATCCGACGCCAAGGCCATCCGCACCCGCGCCGTCCGCGACGGCGACGAGTGGGTCATCAACGGCGAGAAGACCTTCATCACCGGCGGCAACGAGGCCGACTTCACCATGGTCTTCGCGGTCACCGACCCGGAGAAGGGCGCCAACGGGGGCGTGACCTGCTTCCTGGTCGACCGCGACGCGGGCTGGACCTCCGAGCCGATCGACACCATGGGCGAGCGCCGACCCGCGGCCCTGATCTTCCAGGACGTGCGCGTGCCGCACGAGAACATCCTGGGCGAGGAGGGCCGGGGCTTCGAGCTGGCCATGAAGTGGATCGGCAAGGGCCGCTACCTGCTGCCCGCCCGCGCGCTCGGCGGCTGCGAGCGGCTGCTGGACATGGCGATCGAGTACTCCCGCACGCGCGAGACCTTCGGCGCGCCCATCGCCGACCGGCAGGCCATCCAGTGGATGATCGCCGACTCCCAGACCGAGATCGAGGCGCTGCGCCTGCTGGTGCTGCACGCCGCATGGCAGGTGTCGGCGGGCAGGGACTCGCGCCACGCGCAGTCCATCGCCAAGCTCTTCGGCGGTGTGAAGGCCAACGAGATCGTCGACCGCGTCATGCAGATCCACGGCGGCATGGGCTACACCCGTGAGCTGCCCATCGAGCGCTTCTACCGCGACGTGCGGCTGCTGCGCATCTTCGAGGGCACGGACGAGATCCAGCGCCGCACGATCGCCCGCGACCTGCTCAAGGGCCACGTCAAGGTGGGCGCAACCCTGGGCTAGCAGCGGGAAGAGGGGCCCGTGCCGCACGTGGGAGCGCGGCACGGGCCCCTGCTCCGTCTTCGGAGCGCCCCCGCCTGCTGGGAGCGGTGACCCGCCCCGCGCGGAGTGCCACCGGCGGGTGGACCCACGGGCCGACCGGACACGTTTCCGGTGTGACTGGAGTACTCCGCCCCCGGATGACCTTGTGCTTACGGCGAGGTCGGAGCACCGAAGCACGCTACGAGTACAGGATCACGGCGGACGGAGCGCGCCAGGTGGACCCCTACGGTCACCGCGCTAGCGGACGCCGACCAGGTCGCAGACGAAGATCAGCGTCTCGTTCGGGGCGATGGCGCCGGGCGCGCCACGCTCGCCGTAGGCCAGGTGCGGCGGGATGACCAGCTTGCGGCGACCGCCCACGCGCATGCCCATGACGCCCTGGTCCCAGCCCGGGATGACCTGGCCCGCGCCGAGGCGGAAGCTCAGCGGCTGGCCGCGGTTCCAGCTGGCGTCGAACTCCTCTCCGTTGGAGAAGGACACGCCCACGTAGTGGACGTCGACGGTCTTCCCGTGGCCCGCCTGGGCGCCTTCGCCGATCTCGATGTCGGTGACCTCCAGCTCGGCGGGCGGCGGGCCCTCGATGAAGTCGATCTCCGGACGCTCAAGCGCCATGGTGGTACCCCTCGTGTTGTCAGAGTGAACAGAGAGGCCCAGGCTATCGGCGCGCGGAAGCGTTCCGACACGAAACGGACACCGCGCCGTGAGGTCTCAGGGGCCTCAGGGGTCACCGACGGTCGCGGCGACGACGTGCCCGTGCCCCTCGACCTTGATCGGCCCGCTGTCGGCCTGGACGAACACCGACTCGCCACGCTGGAGGGTCAGCCCCTGGCCGACCTCGGCGACCAGCTCCACCCGTCCGTGCAGGGCCAGCACCACGGTCGGCCCCCGCCCCGGCAGGTGGGCGGTGACGCGGCCGGGACCGATCTCGTGCAGCGCGAACTCCGGGGCGGCCGTGCGGAACTCCCGGCGCCCCTCCAGGAGTCCGGGCCAGGCGTAGGGGATGGGCAGCACGGAGAAGTCCACCACGTCCAGCAGTTCGGGCGCGTCCACGTGCTTGCCGGTCAGACCGGCGCGCAGCACGTTGTCGGAGCTGGCCATCACCTCGACGGCGGTGCCCTGGAGGTAGGCGTGCATGTTGCCCGCGGGCAGGAACAGGGCCTGGCCCGGCCACAGGGTGACCCGGTTGAGCAGCAGGGCGGCCACCGCGCCCGGATCACCCGGATAGCGGGCCGCCAGGTCCGCGACGATGACGCTGTGGGAGCCGCGCGGGTCGGAGACGGACCACTCGCGCACGAAGTCGCCGATCAGCCGGGCGCGGTCGCCGTCGGGGAGGGTGAGCAGGCGGGTGAGGGCGGAGCGCAGGGCGGCGTGGGTGTCGGCCAGGGCGAGGTCAGCGCGCAGCGCGACCGCCAGCTCGCTGGTGAGTCCGCGCAGGTCGGCGCGGGCGGCGGCGGGCTCGCGGAAGCCGCACAGCGCCTCGAAGGGCTCCAGGGCGAGGAGGAGCTCGGGCTTGTGGTGGGGGTCTCGGTAGTTGCGCTGGGGCGCGTCCAGGGGGATGCCCGCGCGCTCCTCGGCCTCGAACCCGGCCCGGGCGCGGACGGCGTCGGGATGGACCTGGAGGGACAGGGGCGCCTCGGCGGCCAGGACCTTGAGGAGGAAGGGCAGCCGTCCGTCGAAGCGCTCGGCGGTGCGTCTTCCCAGGACGCGGCGGGGGTTCTCGGCGATGAGGCCGGGCAGGGGGCGCGGACCGTCCTCGCAGTGCGCCGTGCTCGGGGCGCCGTGGTGGGCGCCCAGCCAGAGTTCGGCCTGGGGCGTGCCGTCGGGTTCGGTGCCCAGCAGCCGTGGGATGGCCGCGCGCGCTCCCCAGGCGTAAGGCCTTACCTGGTTGGTGAGCCTGTGCATGCGCCCCCCACTTTCCCGTCTGCGTGTTCTCACCCCGTGGACACTCCGGCGAGGCGCCAACAGTCTGGTGGAGGGGACTGTCGCGATCGACACGGCACGCCCCCCTTCTTGAGGTAGTGCACACTTCACCTCGCGGGGTGGGCGAGCACCCTACACGTGAGGGGCCCGGCTGCGGCAACGAAGTTACCGGGAAGTAAACCATGTTCGGGGACACGTCGGGTTCCCGACCCTGGGAAGGGGCCGGGCTCGCAGGTGGGCCCGGTCGGCGACCGGGCCTCCTCCCGCGTTCCACACCCTACTCAGGGAGGGGGCGCCGGGCCGGCCGAGCGGCTCGTCGGCCGGACGGGCCGGGGAGCACCGGGAGGCCGGAACGCGGCGGGTCCGGGGCGGCCCCGGTGGGGCCGTGCCCGCTCAGCGCCCGCGGCGCACCTTGTCGGCGGCCTCCACCAGGCGGTCGATCATCCGCTGGGTCAGCTCGGGGTCGGGCTGGGGCAGCCCGGCGATCGCCGACATGTACAGGCCGTCGCCCGCGCGCAGGATGATCTCGGCCAGGACCGGGTCGGTGAGTTCCTCGTGCAGCAGTTCGCCCCAGCGGCTGAAGAGGCGCTGGACCGTGCGGGTGGCCTTCTCGGGCATGTCCTCCTGGCCGCGCAGGGCCGCGATGACGGCCCAGTACAGCTCGCGCTCCTCGGGGTCGCGCGGCAGTGAGGTGCGCAGGAAGACGCGGACCACGCCCTCCTCCCCCTCCACGGCCTCCCGGAACTCCTCCTCGGCCAGCGCGCTCAGGCGTTCGATGAGTCCGGTGAGCATGGCGGCCTTGGACGGGAAGTGGTAGAGCAGCCCTCCCTTGGACACCGCGGCGTCACGGGCCACGGCTTCCAGGGTCACTCCGGAATAACCCTCGCTGACGAGGATGTCCTGGAGGGAGTCGAGGATGCGGTCGCGGGTGTTGGAAGCATTCACGATTGACACTGTACCGGCTGGACGGTACTGTACCGGCTGGACGGTTGAAGAGTCCCGGAGTGTGCCCTCCGGTCGACCAGACTTCCCGTCCCCCGCCCGGCCGTTCGCCTTCCGCCTCCCGCCGGCCACCACACGCCCCTCACGACCGGGAGGCGTGTCCACCAGCGATACGTAACGAGGAAAGATGAGTTCCGCCAAGACCAACGGCGCGCGAGGCCGCGACGGAGCGGCGCCCGCCCTCGCGGGTCCGCGCGAATGGGCGGCCCTGGCCGTCCTGGTCCTGCCGGTGGTCCTGATCTCGGTCGACTCGACCGTGCTCGGGTTCGCCGTTCCCGCACTGAGTGAGCAGCTGCGCCCCGACTCGGGCCAGCTGCTGTGGATCGTCGACGTCTACGGCTTCATCCTGGCCGGACTGCTGATCACCATGGGCTCGCTCGGCGACCGCATCGGTCGGCGACGCCTGCTCATGATGGGCTCGGCCGCCTTCGGCGGCGCCTCCCTGCTGGCCGCGTTCTCACCCACCGCCGAGGTGCTGATCCTGGCCCGCGCCCTGCTGGGCCTGGCGGGTGCCTCACTGATGCCCTCCACCCTGTCCCTGCTGCGCAACATCTTCCTGGACCCGCGCCAGCGGCTGCTGGCCATCGCCCTGTGGGCGTCCGGGTTCTCCGGCGGCGCGGCGCTCGGCCCGATCCTGGGCGGCTGGCTCCTGGAGCACTTCTTCTGGGGGTCGGTCTTCCTGATCAACCTGCCGGTGATGGCGTTGATCCTGGTGCTGGTGCCACTGCTGGTGCGCGAGTCGCGCGATCCCGGGTCGGGACACCTGGACCCGCTGAGCGTGGTGCTGTCGATGGCCGCGATGCTGCCCGTCGTGTACGGGATCAAGCAGCTGGCCACCGAGGGGCTGGCGGTTCTTCCGTTCGTGGCCCTGGCGGTCGGCCTGGGCCTGGGCTACGTGTTCGTCCGGCGCCAGAAGGGGCTCGACGACCCGCTGATCGACGTGAGCCTGTTCCGGTACCGGGTGTTCAGCGTGGCCGTGGCCACCAACCTGATGATCGTGTTCTCGCTGGTGTCGTCGCTGTTCTTCCTGACGCAGTACCTCCAGCTGGTGCTGGGCGTCTCGCCGATGCGGGCCGGTTTCGTGCTGGTGCCGGGCCTGGTGCTGTCGGTCGTGGCGAGCCTGGTGGCGGTGCGGCTGTCGCGCCGCCTGAGCCTGGCCACGGTGATAGGCGGGTCCCTGCTGGTGAGCGCGACGGGGTTCGCGGTCCTGGTGTTCGCTCCGCAGGACGGGATCGTCGCCGGTGTGGCGCTCGTGACGACGGGCTTCGCGCTGATCGCCATCGGCTCGGGGTTCGCCGAGACGCTGACCAACGGCGCGATCATGACGGCGGCCCCGCCGCGGCGCGCCGGTGCGGCCTCGGCGATCTCCGAGACCGCCTACGAACTGGGCGCCGCGCTCGGTGTCGCGATCCTGGGCAGCGTGCTGACCGCGTCCTACCGGGCGAACCTGACCGCCGTGGAGGATGTGCCCCCGGACGCGGTGGACGCCGCCAGGGAGACCCTGGGCGGGGCCGCGAACACCGCCGCCGACCTGGGTGGAGCCACGGGCGAGGCGCTGATGGGCGCCGCGCGGTCGGCGTTCACCGACGGCATGCACCTGACCAGCGTCATCGCCGTGGTGATCGTCCTGGCCGCCGCCGCGCAGGCGTGGGTGCTGCTGCGCGGCCTGGGCAACCCGGCCGTGGAGGAGCCCGCGACGGAGGAGTCTGCTGAGACCGAAGGGGTTGGAGAGACCCCGGTGGCTGAGAAGGCCACGGGTCCGGCGGCCGCCGACTCCGTGTCCGCGCCGGGGTCGGAGGGACGCTCCGACCGATAGACGCGCCGAGCGGTCCGGGCCCGGGTTCCGGTTGGTGGTCGCGACCCCCTGACTTCCCGGAGGTCGCGACCACCACGTCGTTCACCGGACGGGACCCCCTCCGCGAGCCCGGTTACCGGAACCGCTGGCAGGCGCCGGGAAGGTCACCGAAGCGGCATCCTCTCCACCGTGAACGGCGGAGGTTCCCACGACCGCGCGGCTGTGGGCGCGGAGCACCTCACGGCACCCGCTGGTCCCGTCTCACCGGCCAGCGCCCCAGGAGGCGGCCGCCCCGCCTCCGCGGGCGTCGACCGTCTCCGCCAACCGGTCGCGTTGGGCCGGTGCCCGCCGGACCGGAAGCGGCCAGCGGAGCCCCTGTAGGGTCCTCGCATGAGAATGCGGTTCGGTCGCCCCGACATCTCCCGCTACGCGGACCGGTTCGACGTGCCCGAGGCGGGCCGGGGCCCGTCCGTCACGTTCCTGGGCGTGAGCACCCTCCTCATCGGGGACGGAA
The DNA here is from genome assembly GCF_000341065.1 of Nocardiopsis halotolerans DSM 44410. Classification (GTDB taxonomy): domain Bacteria; phylum Actinomycetota; class Actinomycetes; order Streptosporangiales; family Streptosporangiaceae; genus Nocardiopsis; species Nocardiopsis halotolerans. The sequence continues at coordinate 9,172 of NZ_ANAX01000325.1, forward strand.
CCTCAGCCGTCATGACCGACGGGTTCTTCTCCCGCCCCTCCCTGACGGCGGTGGGTACGCGGCGCATCGCCCCGGACCACGCACGCATCGACGCCGCCCTGACACGTGCCGGAGTGGAGTCGCTCGACGCGATCGTTCCCGTGCACACCCACTTCGACCACGCCATGGACACGGCGGTGGTCGCCGCCCGCACCGGGGCCCGCCTGGTCGGCGGCGCGTCCGCGTCCCAGATCGGACGCGGCGGCGGCCTGCCCGAGGACAGGATCGTGCGGGCCGGGTCCGGCGAGCGGATCGCGTGCGGCGCCTTCACCCTGACCCTGGTCGGGTCCCGGCACTGCCCGCCCGACCGGTACCCCGGAGAGATCACCGAGCCCGTCGTGCCGCCGGTCAGGGCGTCGGCCTACCGCTGCGGCGAGGCCTGGTCCCTCCTGGTGGAACACGCCGGGGGCCGCACCGCGCTGGTCCAGGGAAGCGCTGGTTTCGTCCCCGGCGCCCTGGACGGGTACGCGGCCGAGGTGGTCTACCTCGGCGTCGGCCAACTGGGCCCACGGGGCGCGGACCACGTCCGGGCCTACTGGAGGGAGACGGTCGAGGCGGTGGGTGCGCGCCGGGTCGTCCTCGTCCACTGGGACGACTTCTTCCGGCCGCTCGACAGGCCCCTGCGCGCACTGCCCTACCTCGGCGACGACCTCGACGCCACCATGGGCGTCCTCGACGCGCTCTCCGCCGAGCAGGGGGTGCCGGTGCGCTTCCCCTCCCCGTGGAGGCGGGAGGACCCCTGGTCCGGGCTGCGCTGAGGGACGGCCGGGGCGGCCTCAGGGGAGGCGGAGCAGCTCCGCCTCGGCGCCGTCCCAGTCCGGCGGCACGACCGCGTAGGCGTCGGCCAGGGCGGCGCCGCGCAGGCTGCCCGGGCGGTCGTGGCCGACCGGGTGCGCCCGCCCGCCGTCGAGGCGCACCGCGACCAGCCTGGTGTCCCGGGGGTGAGCGGTGACCCGCCCCTCCAGCACCGTCCGGGGGAGCCCCGCGCCGGGGTCCGGACGGCCGGTCATGGCCGCGAGCAGGGGGACCAGCAGGGTCGCCGCGGCCACGAGGGCGGCTCCGGGGTTCCCGGGAAGACCGACGAACACGGTCCGGTCGGTGTGCGCGAGCAGCTGCGGGTGGCCCGGACGGCAGGCGACGCCGTCGACCACGGTGGTGGCGCCCAGCTCCTCCAGGACCGAGCGCAGGTGGTCGGCCGGGCCCCGGGACGAGGAACCGCACACCGCCACCACGTCGCCGTCCGCGCCCGCCACCGCGTCGAACAGCGCCCGCCGGTCGTCGCCCAGGTGCCGCACCGATCCGACCCGACCGCCCGCCCGGTCGACGACTCCGGGCAGCATCGGGCCGATGGAATCGCGCACACTGCCGTCGCCGGGCAGGCCCGAGGTGGTGACCTCCTCACCGGTGACCAGTACCGACACCCGTGGGCACAGCACGGGCAGGGTCTCGTGGCCCAGGCTGGCGGCCAGTCCCAGCGCCGCCGGGCCGACCAGCGTCCCGCGGGTGAGAACGGTCTCACCGGGGGCGGTCTCCTCCCCCGCCCAGCGCACGTGGCGGCCCGCCTCGGCGGGCCCGTCCACCGTTCCGTCCCGGACGAGAGCCGTCTCGTAGGGCAGGACGCACTCGGTGTCCTTGGGAACCCGGGCACCGGTGGCGATCTCGACGGCCTCGCCGGGACGCAGCCCCACGGACGAGGAGGCTCCGGCGAGCTGTCTGCCGACCAGCCGCCAGGGGCCCGGGCCCGCCACGGCGAAACCGTCCATGGCCGAGGCGTCGAAGGCGGGCAGGCCCACCAGGGCGCGCACGTCCGCGCCGAGGACGGCGCCCAGGGCGTCCTCCAGGGGGAGGTCGCGCGGAGCGGGGGGCCTGTCTCCGCCCAGGAGGGCGGCGGCCTCACGCGCCCGCGGCCACGTCCGGTGACCGCCGCGTTCCCCGGTTCGACCGCCTCCGCCCATACCGTCTCCCCTCGTCACGCCGGTGTCCCCATTGTCCACCCCGGGTGCCGTGACGCGGGCGTCAACCCTCCCGGGTGTTCCATGCGATGCCCCTGTGACGGAAGTGGCGAACCGGTCCCTCCCAGCTCCGATTTGCCGTCTGCCGACTTTCCGCTAGAGTTCTTACCAGCAGCACGGCGGGGCCCACGGGCCGGACGCCAGGCAGCAAGCGGACGTGGCTCAGCTGGTAGAGCATCACCTTGCCAAGGTGAGGGTCGCGGGTTCGAATCCCGTCGTCCGCTCGGAGGAGACGCGAGGCGCTTCGGCGCCGAACGTGTAACTCGGTGGAGTGGCCGAGAGGCGAGGCAGCGGCCTGCAAAGCCGTCTACACGGGTTCGAATCCCGTCTCCACCTCCCATCGCTTCACGCGGGCGGTTAGCTCAGTTGGTTAGAGCGCTACCTTGACACGGTAGAGGTCACAGGTTCGAATCCTGTATCGCCCACCACCTTCTCAGGCCAGAGCGCACGCTCTGGCCTGAGTCGTCTCCGGGGTGACGTGCTCATAGACCCGGGCCATCCCCGGCACCCGGTGCCCAAGCCGGGCCGCACGGGCCACCTCGGGGATCTCATCCTTGGCCAACCACGTGCGTTGGGTGTGACGTCCCTCGTCGAACGTGCATCTGGGAAGCAGCGGACGCCGCCACCGGGCACGGAAGTTCCCCCGGCGCAGCAGCCCACCCTGGGGCCCTCTGAAGAGGTAGCCCTCCTCAGAGGGTGTCCAGCCGGAACCGGACTGTCCCTTGGGCCGCGACCTCACGGATTCGATCTTGGTGAGTGCGCCCTGACAACACGGGCGGGCTCACCCATCGACCCTCTTCTCGCGGGCCCGCTGCCGCCAGTCTTCGGCCTCCTCCACCCGGCCCGCCTCATCCAGCAGGGCCCCGAGATTGACCATGGCGTTGGTGTCACCTTGGTCGGCGGCCTTTCGGAACCAAGGTTCGGCCTCCTCCACCCGGCCCGCCTCATCCAGCAGGATCCCGAGGTTGAACATCGCGCGGATGTCGCCTTGCTCGGCGGCCCGTTGCCACCAGTCTTGGGCTTCCTCCCCCCGGTCCACCTCCTCCAGCAGGGTCCCGAGGTTGAACATCGCGTCGGTGTCACCTTGGTCGGCCACGGGGCGCCAGGCTGTTTCGGCGATGTCGCCCCGTTTGGCACGGTAGGCCGTGACACCGATGGTGAAGCGGTCCCGGTCAGTGGCCGCGTCCAGGGCGGCGCGCCACACCGCTTCGGGCAGGGGGTCTTGGGTGGTGAGGTAGTCGAAGGCGCGCCACAGGCGGCCCTCGTGGTCGGCGGGCACCAGCAGCCCGGCCGTGCCGCTGCGTGGGCGGGTGGCCCATTCCCAGGCCCGGTCGGCCTCCTCGGGCAGGGGCGGCGGGTGGGGCAGGTAGGCGCTGTGGGCGGTGTGGAGCTGTTCGCGGGTCAGCGGGCTCGACACCCCGGCCTGGGCCAGGCCCACCGCCGCGGCCACCAGCGCGTACCCGCGTGGATGGCCGCTGTCGGGGCCGGTTTCCCAGGCCTGTTGCAGGTGGGGGCCCGCGGCCAGCTGCTCGGCCACCCCGAAGCGCTCATCAGCGGCGGCTCGGACCAGACGCCCGTCGCCGCTGGCGCGGGCACGCTCGCGCTCTTGCCCGCTCCAGAGGCGGTCGAGGGTGACCGGTGGGGTCCTGAGCACCGCATACCCCACCCCCTCGGTGGCAAGGGTGGGGTCGGTGGCGCTCGGTCGCAGGGAACCCAGCCGTTCCCGGCGGATGGTGGCGGCCACCACCGCACCGGCCCGGCCCAGTTCGGCGACCAGGGCCGGGGTCAGCCCCGAGGCGCTCAGGTGGCGGTCCAGGTCGTCCAACCACACCACCCACCCCTGCGGTGCGCGCGCGGTGCTCGCCTTGAGCCAGGCGGGCAGGGGGCGCAGGTCGGCGTCCTCGGGCGGGGCCACCAGCATCCGCTCGGGCAGGGTACGTGCCAGCGCCTGGACCAGGGCCCGTGTCTTGCCCGCGGTCGAGGACCCGGTCACCAACACCAGTCCGCCGAGCGATGAAACCGCAGCCGCGCCAAGGCGACGGTCGAGTTCGTCGTCCACGTCCCGGGCCACGTAGGGGGGCAGCTCTTCGCCTCCAGGGCCGGGGAGGGTGTCGTGGGCGCCCAGCCCGTGCGCATCGGCCTGGTGGGCGGGCAGGGCCACTTCCACCCACCCCGGCACTGGTGGAGCCGCCGGTGCGGGTGGGGGGTGCACGGTGAGCGGGCCGTGGACGGCCCCGGTCTGGACCGCGGTGCCGTGGACATCGCCCGCGCGGTTGTCCACCGGCGTGCTCGCCGGGGCAGGTGAGGGCGCCGGCGCCCGGGAGGAGGGGGTGCGGTGTGGCCAGGCCAAGGCCAGGACCGCGGCGGCCAGGACGAAGGCCCCGGCCCCCACCACCCAGGAGAGCTTCTCCAGTCCGGGCAGCAGCAGGGAGGCACCCGGCACCACCAACAAGGCCACCCCAACGACTGCGAGGATCCACACCCACGTTCGTCGCATACGCCGAGTCTGCCACCTGAGCGGCGTTCTCGGTCACGCCTGCCGTGTTCACACTTACCGGCGATCAGACAACCCAGGGTGACGGATTCGGGCGCAGCACAGCCCCCACCAACGCTTCGCTGCACGGGGACTGCCGTGACCCAGCCGTAATGTTCTGCCTCATCCAGCCCGCTAGGTTCTCACTCCAGCCGTGCGGGTTCGCTGGATGTCTCACTCAATCTGTGCACCTGCGTCCCCACGGCTACAGTCCACTGGAGTGGGGAGCAACCCCGGACTAATCGTTTTCGCAGGTGCCTGGGACTTGTCGATCGCTGCGCGGTTCGAATGAGACGACCGTGATGACCGCCCTGGTTGGGTGTCTCGGTAGTCCTGGCGGAAAATCCTACGGTAAGGATCCAGAAAGGATCCAGAACAGCCTTTGAGGCAGGAATGGCATTCGCGGCGCGCTGCCATGGTCGGTGGACGTCACCGCCCTGGGGACCGGGAGCGTTCGGGGATTGACCGGATCCGGCGAACCACCTACCCGAACCGCGACGGGCCCGGCGCAATACGCTCATGCGATGGCTGTGGACGTGGATCCTGGGGTCGGTCACTATCGTGCTCGGAGCGGCCTGGGCCCTGCCCCGGATGCTTCCTGAACTGGACCTGGGACTGGACGAGCTCAATCAGCTGGCCGGGATCGCCGCATTGGCGGTGGCAGTGGCCACCGGGGCCGTGACGGTGTGGGCGGTGCGCCACCCGCCCACCGCCCACCCCCCACGAGCGGGAGCGTCATCAATACGATCACCGGTAACACCTCCGGTCCCACGGTCCAAGCCCACACCGTGCACGGCGGGGCCGGAAACACCCACCACCACTACCCAGGCACGACGGTGCCGTCCGCGTTGTTCGCGGTGCCAGCCCCACCGGACGGCTTCACGGGCCGGACCGACCAACTCCGGCAGGTACTGGACCAGATCGACCCCACGACCGGGTCGGACCACCGGGCCCGTGCCGCGGCAGGCGCGGACCCGGCAGCCTGGGAGCAGCAGCGCACGAGGGCCGGTCAGGGTTTGCGACCCATCCCGCAGTACTCGTCGGCGGCCGTGGGCAACCCACCGCCGACGTCGATCTGGGAACTGCGCCACTCCAGCGCGGGCACCACACCGGGATCGACCAGGTCCAGGCCCGCGAAGTAGTCGCCGATCTGCTCCGGTGAGCGCAGGATGTAGGGCAGCGCGGCGTCGGCGTTCCACGCCTCCGCGGCCCGCCGCATCCCCTCACTGGTGTCGGTGCTGTCGGCGATCGCCAGGAAACTGCCCGAGGGCAGGCGCTCCGTGTACGAGCGCACCAGGGACACCGCCGCCTCGTGTGTGTGGTGGCCCAGGATGCCCAGCATCGTCAGGCCCACCGGACGGGTCAGGTCCAACGTGCGGGACGCCGCCTCCAGCACGACCTCGGGCTGGTGCACGTCGGCGTCGACGTAGTCGGTGGCACCCTCCTCGGTGCCGCTCAGCAGAGCGCGGGCGTGGGCGAGTACCAGCGGGTCGTTGTCCACGTAGACCACGCGCGCGGCCGGGTTCACGGACTGGGCGATCTCGTGGGTGTTGTTGTGGGTGGGCAACCCCGTGCCCAGGTCCAGGAACTGGTCGATGCCCGCTTCGTCGGCCAGATGGGTGACCGCGCGCAGCAGGAAGGTGCGCTGGGCGCGCGCCACGTCAACCATCTCCGGGAAGTCCTTGAGGATGAGATCCCCCAAAGCCTTGTCCGCGGGGTAGTGGTCCTTACCTCCCAGCCAGTAGTTCCACACCCGGGCGGAGTGGGGGACGGAGGTGTCCAGGGACTGTTCAGGGGAGGGGGTAGGCATGGGGTCCTTCGCTCGTGGATCGTTGTGTGCGGCCAACCTAGACCGCCCCGCTCCCATCGGACCAGGGTCTGTTGGCCCCGATCTCCTTGCCTTTGCAAAGGCCACCGGCTACCGGAACACTTCTGCCCTCCGAAAGCCGTTGAGCTGCTCTCCTCGCCCTCATCCCTCGGAAAACCTGGCTCGGTGGTCAGGCCGTGCGTTATTCGTCCGCGCGGTATGCGGACAGGTCTGCGGCCTCTTCCCCTTCAGGCCCGTACAGGAAGGACGTGAGACACTCGGCGTTCTCGTCACACCACGCCAGCTGTTCGCTGGTGTGGTCCGCGAGGTATTCGGCGCCGCCTTCGTCCGGGTTCGTGGTCAGAAAACCGATGACGTTTCGCGCGACGCGAACAGGTGGATGCACGAGTCCTCACCGACGGCGGGAGTGAGGACCGACTCGGGGTCACGGTTGACGTAGTCGAAACGGTTCGTCGAAGAACCTTCGTGACACCGGTCGCACAGGGCGTTCTTCGCCTCTTCGATGGAGCCGAACCACTCCAAGTCGTCTTCCGGGTCGGACAGCGCGTATCCGTCACCGCCGGGCGGTGGCCAAGCCGATGCCGGACTCCGTGGCGAGTTGAGAGAAGGATTCGTCCTTGTACAGACGAACCAACACCAGAAGTACTTGGTGGGCGAAGACCGAGTCTGTGCTTCGCGAAACAAGACTTCTGCGGTGGCCATGAACAGTCTTGGAGGTACGACCCGAGGATGGCGCGGCAGAAACATCGCCGCGTGGGCAGTAGGGCCACGTCAGAGTTCTTGGTGTGGCAGAACTCCTTGGCCGCCGCTCCTCCTACCAGGGCTTTCTGCTGTCAGGCGTAGTTCCGAACAGTCGGCACCCGGCTATGACCCGCGCCTCCAGGCTGGAAAGGACCAACAGCAGCACTCCGTGGTGTTCGCTCGGGCAAAGCTGAGCACGCCGTCGACACCGTTCGTACCTGGCCGTGCCCGCGTCCATGCTCCACCCGAGCCCTTTCTCGCAGGAGGCCAAGCGCGTCCGTACACGCACGCCTACTATCCCAGGCCCGAGTCCAGTGGCAAGGCCCTCTCCTGTCCTGATGCGGACACGGCAAGCGACGGAGCAGACACGTGTGCATCGGCATGCGTCTCGCCTGGTCTTTTTCAACCTCGGCAAACTTCCATTCAACCTCAGGACCACACCCCCTCCTGGCTGTGATGTCAAACACAGGCACGCCACCTTGTTCTCTCTTTGCGTATAGACGTAATTTGTCTGTGCATTTCATCCCTATGCATCCTATGCATGAGCAATTACTTGCGGAAAGGTATTGACATGTCCTTCGCCGTCCCGGACTTCCGTCTGGAGACCATCGATGAAGAGGTCACTGACGGCTACTGGATCACCGCTGCTGATATCGATGGTGACGGCCGGGTTGACCTTGTGACGTCCGGAGTGACCAGCGGAAGAATCCGCTGGTACCGCAACCCCGACTGGACGAAGCGGGAGATCGCGGAACTCCACCGCCCCGTCGCCGTCGATGCGGCGGACATCACCGGAACGGGCCGTCCCGATCTCATCGTCTGCCACGAGTACGGCCACACACTCAGTGAGTGCAAGCCTGACGAAGGGCTCGTCTCCTGGCTGAGGAACCCTGGCGACACCGAGTCCGGGTTCTGGGAACGGCACGACATCGGCCAACTCTGCTCGGCTCACCGAGTGCTCGGTGTCCGGGTGGGAGATGACGAACACGTCCGCGTACTCGCAGCTCCGATGGTCGGTCCAAGCGGCGGTCGCGAGGCTCTGTCACAGCCGGTTCGCCTGACCTCCTACCGACCGCAGAGTTCCCCCATGGGCAACTGGAGCGCCGAGACCATTGACGACAGTTCATACCTGCTGGTCCACGAGCTCACCCCGTCCAGACGTGTGCACCGCTCCTCTGACGATCCCTTCCTCATCGCCAGCGCCGAAGGAGTCACCGAGCTCGCCTTCGACACCCGCACCCAGACTTGGCGTACCCAGTCCATCGGTACCGGCGAACTGACCCAGCAGGCCCGGACCGGCTTTCAAGGCAGCAACAGCGCCTCCACAGGGCGGCTCAACGGCGGACAGGGCTCCTACATAGCCGCGCTGGAACCTTTCCACGGCAACACGGTCTCGGTCTACACACGTCCCGGCGGCTCAGGAGATCGCTGGGAACGCACTGTCCTGGACGTGTTCAGCGATCCCAATGAACTCGGCGAGGGGCCCGGGCACGACTTGGTCTGCGCTGACTTCGACGGCGACGGCGAGGACGAATTCCTCGTCGCATTGCGCGGCCCCGAACCCTGGCAGGGCGTCCACTACTACAAGGCCGTCGATGCGGCTCGAGGGCTGTGGACCAGGAAGCACGTATCCACCGAGTCCGCAGCACGCATCGCCGTCGCCGATTTCACAGGAAACGGACGCCTCGACTTCGCCACGATCGGTTACTCCGTCCCTGGTTACTTCCAGGCAGAAGCTCCCAAGGTCGTCATCGCGCACAACCAGGGAACGGGCTCTTGACATCTCAGTGGTTCCACATCCCAGGAAGGCGTCCCACGAATTCGAAACCCATGAAAGGAAACACGATATGCCCAGAATTCTTTACCTGGCCGGAGGCTGGCCGGGACACAACCCCGACGGCATCGCCCGGTGGCTCACACCCAAGCTTCGCAACATGGGTTATGAAACCGAACTGACCTCCGATCCGAACCGTCTCGGCGACGATCTTGCCGACTTCGACCTTGTGCTCCTGGGCTGGACCCAGTCCGACACCACCGAGCGACTCGCACCGTCGGTGGAGGAACGGTTCTCCCGCTCAGTCCAGGACGGCTTGGGCGTCGCGGGCTGGCACGGCATGGCCGCGTCCTTCAGGGCGAGCCTGACCTACAACATGTTGGTCGGCGGCAACTGTGTGTCCCACCCCGGCGGAGAGGGTGTACGTGTCCCGTACAAGGTACGTGTCGTCGACCCCGACCACCCTGTGGCCGCAGGGGTCTCCGACTTCGAGGTCGCTTCCGAGCAGTACTACATGCACGCCGACCCCTCGAACAGGGTGATCGCCGAGACCACCTTCAGCGGGGAACATCTCCCCTGGATCGAAGGTCTGACCTCCCCCGTCGCCTGGACGAGGTCCTGGGGCGAGGGCCGCGTGTTCTACACGTCGGTCGGTCACTACCTGGAAGACCTCCAACTCCCTGACGCCGACCGTTTCCTGGCCCAGGGAATCCGCTGGGCCACACGAGGCACGCCGCACTCTTCCTGAGCCCAACACCAAACCCAACCCCGGACCCCTGACCACCGGTCTGGACGGAACACCTCCTTCTCCGAACACACCAAGAACCGGAAGGTATCCATGTCCGACGTCACGAGCACACCCGGACCCCTGCTCCCCGAGGTTCCCTCACGCCTGGGTGTGGGTCCCATGTCGAAGAACGCGGTGGACGCGGCCATCAACGTCGCCCATCGCTCCGACCAGAACCTCATGCTCATCCCCAGCCGCCGTCAGGTCGAGGCGGCAAGCCAGGGGGCGGCTACGTCGAGGGATGGGACACCACAGCGTTCGCCGAGTACGTGCGCCGCAACGATCCGGCCGGACGCCTGTTGCTCTGCAGGGACCACGGTGGCCCCTACCAGTCCGCCGGTGAGCGCGAGAAGCGCCTGACTCCGGACGAAGCCATGGCCTCCGCGTTGGAGTCCTACCAGGAGGACATCCGCAACGGCTTCGACCTGCTGCACATCGACACGTCCATGGATCTGGACGGGGTCGCTGACGACAAGGTGGCCATCGACCGTGCCGTGGAACTGTACGGGCGGTGCGTCGACTTCTCCCGCGCCCAGGGCAGGGAGGTGCTGTTCGAGATCGGGTTCGAAGATCAGGGCCGGGACACCAACGACCCGTTCGAGTTCCAGGAGCTCCTCGGCACCGCCCTGAACCACCTGCGCAGGGCCGACCTGCCCCTTCCCACCTTCGTCGTCGCCCAGACCGGCACGAAGGTCGTGGAGACGCGCAACACCGGTGGTATCGGGGTGGCTCCCAGCGCGGTCGGAGTCGCGGTGCGCGCACTCGCCGACGTGGCCGAGCGTCACGGCATCGCCCTGAAAGCGCACAACTGCGACTACCTGAGCGAGTCGACGGTGGACTACCTCTCTTCCAGGGGAGTCCACGCCCTGAACGTGGCTCCCGAGTTCGGCGTCGTGGAGACCCGAGCTTTCGTCGCACTCCTGAAGGAGTTGGGGATGGGCATCCAACTGGAGCGGTTCCTGGCCCTGGCCCACGGTTCCGGCGCCTGGCGCAAGTGGATGGACAAGGACACCACGGCCAGCGACTACGAGCGCGCCATCATCGCCGGCCACTACGTCTACAACACCGAGCGCTTCCGGGACATCAAGGCCGCGGTCCAGCACGAGGCCGAAGCCAGGGGGGTCGACGTGGACGCCCGGCTGCGCACTGCCATCGAGGCGTCGATCGAGAACTACGCGCGACCACTGCGCCGGGCCGAGGCGAGGGTTCCGGCCGCCAGCACCGCTCCGTGAACGAACCGTTCCCCATGCGCAACGGTTCCTGGACGACGCACCCAGCCATGAGGAGGGCACAGTGACCACAGCCACCGTACGGATTCCCGAACAGACGAGTATCGGAATTCGTGAGAACGAACTGATCGAGGAGCTCACGAGCGAGCTGCGCGCGAACGTCGAGGAAGAGGTGACCGAAGGCGGGTCTCCCGCCCGACTGCTGCGGTTACTCATGCCGGACGGCAGCCGCCAGGTGCTGAAGCTCCAGGTGGAGATGCCTGGTGCCGTGGACGGGCACGACCTTGAATCGTTCAGGGTCAAGCTCCGCCAGATCGACAAGATCCGGGCCGACGCTCCGGCCCTACGTGAGGTGTACACGGACAAACTGCGTGAGTTCCACGGCCACGACTGGTCCGCGTACACGATGCCCTACTACCCGAACGAGGACATCGCGGCGTCCATTCGAGGCGAGGACCCTCGCGTTGAGGAGTTCTTCGACCGCTTCGACGTCACGATGACCGCCCTGGCGGAACGGGGCTGGAGCCTGGAGGAGAGCCGTTCGGAGCCCGGGCAGATCTCCGAGATCCACGCGGACCGTCTGACCCGCCGCTTCTGGCTCCTGGAGAAGCATCTGCCCTCGCAGTACACCAGTCAGGAACGTCTCGTCGTCAACGGCGTGCCCTGCAGGCACCCGCTCGAGATCGCCAAGCTCCTCAGCGAACGCCCGGAGCTGACCCGGCATGTGGACGCCACCCGCCTCCATTTTCCCGCGCACGGTGACCTGAACACTCGGAACGTGCTCATCACCGGGGAGCGGGATGGTCGGCCGACCGTACGGATCATCGATCCGCGTGGCACGTTGCAGCCGTGGGACATCGTCTACGACTGGGGCAAAGTGCTGTTCAGCCTGACGGTCTGGGACGCCGGACTCCGTGAGGGGTTCCAGATCGACACCGCCGGGGACCCGTCCAGCCCGGAGGTGTCCGTTCACCAGCGAGGAGGCCTCTACCCCGGGTACCGGACGGCTGCCCAGCGGCTGGTGGGGGCAATCGCCCAGCACGCGCACCTGGCGCCTCTCGTGGCCGATGACCCCGGATGGCGCAGCCGCCTCCTGTTGGGCCACGGTTTTCATCTCCTGGCCGAGGCCGCGTGCCGTCTGTCCGACATCAAGAAGCGCGCCAGCAGTGCCGGGGACGTCGATCTGAGCCCGATCGAACTCGCCAGCGGTCACTACCTGTTGGGCGTGCTCTTCCTGGAGAACGCCGTCGCGCAGTTGGAGGACCGCGGCGAGATCGACCCGGTGAGCCATCTGGCTCTCCTGGACCTCTGACCACACCGGTCTTCTCGGGGGCGGGGCGCCTCAGGCGCCCCGCCCCGCCTTCCCCGTCTCTGTTGTTCGTCCCTGGAGGGGTCATGGTGTTGGAGTGCGAAGCGGTGTTGTTCGACCTGGACGGAGTGCTCGTGGAGTCGGGCGCCGTCATCGAGAGGATGTGGCGCGGATGGGCCGCGCGGCGTGGCCTGGACCCGGATGAGGTCATGGCGCTCACCCCCGGTCGCCGCGCACCGGACGTGGTACGCCTGGCCGCGCCCGAACTGGACGCGAAGGCCGAGGCCGAGGCCCTGGAGGAACACCAGGTCGCCGACCCCCACCTTCTCCGGGAGGTCGCGGGAGCACGGGAGCTCACGAGTTCACTGACCGCGGGGACGTGGGCCGTGGTCACCTCGGGAAGTCGGTTCGTGGCCACCACACGCCTACGAACCATCGGAATCGTCGAACCGTCAGTACTCGTCACCGCAGATGACGTGGTGCGCGGCAAACCCGACCCGGAAGGCTACCTGTCGGCGGCCAAGGCACTGGGCACACCCGCGGAGGAGTGCGTGGTCATCGAGGACGCCCCCAGCGGGGCACGTGCGGGGCTGGCCGCCGGAATGAGGGTGATCGGAGTCGAGGGTGGTGGGATCGAACGCGGTGACGGGGTTGAGTTCATCGTCCCCGACCTCACCGGCCTGCGGATCGGGACGGTCGAGGACGGCGTGGGCCGGTTGCGTGTCAGTCCGGTAGCAGGGCGGTGATCGCCTCCCTCAGGCCGTCCTCCCGCTCCTCGGAAAGGGCGCTCTCCAACGCGGCCACGTAACTCTTCCTGGCCTCCTCCACCGTGGCGCGCCCCTTGTCGGTGATCTGGGTGTAGACACCGCGCCGGTCGTCGGCGCAGTGGTAGCGCTCGGTCAGGCCGCTGCGCTCCAGACGACCGACGAGCCTGCTGAGCGAACTCTGGTTGATCGGAATGGAATCGGCCAGGAACTGCTGGCGCAGGTGCCCGCCGTCGTCGGAGTAGTGCAGCGCGACCAGCGCCGAGTACTCCGAGCAGGTCAGACCGTGTGGTTCCAGGGCGGTCTCCAGTCGCTCCCGCACACGTGCCTCGAACAGGCGCAGCCTGCGCCAGCGGGCTTCCAGCTCCGTCGGTTCCTGGATACGTGGCACGAAGCGGACGGAGTCGGCGGAGTTCATGTACGACCCCCAGTCGTCGTGGACTTTGCGCACCAACATACCCCTTCCAGGCATCTAACGCCCGAGCGCATGCTTGAAGTAAGGATAGCGCTCGTGCAATAGTTGCACCGGCGCAGACTTTGAAACAGTCCCGCCCCGACCCGCCCTGACCCCGCGGGAAGGACCCACAAGCCGCAACCAGCGGAGGAACCGCGATGCCCCTCGCCGTATTCGCCCTGATGGTCGCCAGCTTCGGTATAGGAACGACCGAGTTCGTGATCATGGGCCTCCTGCCCGAGGTCGCCGACGACATGTCGGTCAGCCTCACCAGGGCCGGCCTGCTCATCTCCGGCTACGCCCTCGGTGTCGTCTTCGGCGGCCCCCTGTTCACCGCCGCCGCCACACGTATGCCGCGCAAGAGGATGCTGCTCATCCTCATGGTCCTGTTCATCGCCGGAAACGCGCTCTCCGCCGTCGCCTCGGCCTACTGGATCCTCATGGTGGGCCGTATCCTGGCCGCGATCTGCCACGGCGCGTTCCTGGGCATCGGCTCGGTGGTCGCCGCGGACATGGTCGCCCAGGACAAGCGTTCCCGGGCGATCTCGCTCGTCTTCACCGGCCTGACCGTCGCCAACGTGTTCGGTGCCCCCATGGGCACCTGGATCGGCCAGGCCCTCGACTGGCGTGCGACCTTCTGGGCCATCGCCGCGATCGGCGTGATCAGCCTCGTCGGCCTCGTCGTCCTGGTGCCCGTCCAGCCCAACGACGGACCCGTGCGCCTGCGCGACGAACTCGCGGTCTTCGGCCGTGGACAGCTGTGGCTGGCGCTGGCGACCGCCGGGCTGAGCATCGGAGCACTCTTCGCCGCGTTCAGCTACGTCGCCCCCCTCATGACCGAGGTGGTCGGGTTCGGCTCCGGCATGCTCACCCCGCTGCTCATGCTCTTCGGCGTCGGTCTGGTCATCGGCAACCTCCTGGGCGGCCGTTACGCCGACCGGGCCCAGATAGCCACACTGCTGACCGCGCAGGCGCTGCTGTTCGTGGTGCTGGTGCTCTTCGCTCTGACGGCGCAGTTCGCGGTGGCCGCCGTCGCCCTGCTCATGTTGTTGGGCGGCGCCGGGTTCGCCACGGTCCCCGGATTCATGACGCGCGTCATCGACAAGGCCGCGGGGGCGACCACCCTGGCCGCCGCCGTGGCCTCCTCGGCGGCCAACGCGGGCATCGCTGTGGGCTCCTACCTGGCCGGGCGAACGATCGACGCCGGTTTCGGCTACACCGCGCCCCTGGCGGTCGGCGCGATCATGGCCGCCGCCGCGTTCGGCGTCACCTTCGCCTCCCACGCGCTGGACCGCCGATCCGCACGTGGCCGCGCCGGCGGGCGGAGCGCTCAGACCTCTCCCGCTGAGGAGGCCCGGTGACCAGCACAGGACACCACGCTCCTGGGAGCAGGAACGACGCTCTGGGCCGCATCACCCCAGGACCGGGGCGACTCACCCTGGGCTTGGAGCTCCCCTTGGACAACGACTGGTCGCCGGAGGGACAACGTTCCCGGCGTGCCGACGGTCGGCTTCGGGGAGAACCCGACATGGCCCTGCACGCCGAACGTGCCCGTCTGGCTGACCGATGGGGGTTCGCGGCTCTGTGGTTGCGCGACGTCCCCCTGTACGATCCCGACTTCGGTGACGCTGGTCAGGTCTTCGACCCCTTTCCCTACCTGGGCTACCTCGCCTCCGTCACGGACCGCGCCGCGCTCGGTACGGCCGCTGTCGCGCTTCCCCTACACCATCCGGCGCATGTGGCCAAGATGACCGCAACGGTCGACCGGTTGTCGGGAGGACGGCTGATCCTGGGCGTGGCCTCGGGCGACCGCCCAATGGAGTTCCCCGTGTTCGGAGCGGACCGCGGTCGGCGGGCGGAGCTGCTGCGCGAGGGTGTGCGTACCCTGCGCTCCCTCTGGGGGCGCAACGAGGTCATCGAGGGTTCGGGGCTTCAGGTGCTCCCCACACCCGAAGGTGACGGGGTCCCCATCGTCCTGGCAGGACGCGGTGGTCAGCATCTGGAATGGATCGCCGGGCACATGGACGGTTACTTCACCTACCACCGAACGCCGGACGCCATGATCTCGGTGGCCTCGCCCTGGCACGAGGCCGTACGTGAAGCACACGGCGCGCATTCCGTGTTCCGCCCCCTGATGACGACGATGCTCGTGGACCTGCTCGGGGACGCGCGGGCGCCCATGACGCCGATGCGGTTCGGAGCGCGTTTGGGGCGCGAGGCGCTCATCTCCTACCTGCGGGCTTTGGGGGCGTCCGGAGTCAGCCATGTCGCTGTCAACCTCAGACCGAGTCAGCGCCCGGTGGAGGAGGTGATCGAGGAACTCGGCACCCACGTACTCCCCGAGTTCCCCCTGCCAGCGCAGGATCCACCCCATGCTCACCCGACCCACCTGGGAAAGACTGCGGTACGGGGATCCTGAGAGTCCTGGGATCGCCGGATCGGCTCGCCATCGGCCGTCCTCGATGGCGAGCCGTCAGGGCGTAAGCAGGAACGCGCCCCAGTGGCTTGTGGCCGAATGACATGAACAGCTGACGTGCTCGCCATTACGGCCCCATAGATCTTCCGTGGGCTCGGGAACGGCCGCGGCGACCCAGACACGAACTGCTCCACTGACCAGAGCGAGCGGGTGAAGTCAGCCAACGGCGGGCGGCCGCGCTCCCCGAGCCGAACGCCGTCGGGTGGGTCCAGCGCGGACGGTCCGCGTACCCCCGCCTTGGGGCCGACCGCACTACGGCGGGGAACGACGGGTCGTCCGGATCCAGTGCGTACGTCCACGTGTGCGGCGAACCTCCTCACCGGTCGCGTGCTCAACGTGAACCGGTGAACAGGAGCGGTTGCGGCGGACCTCCCTGCTGATGGTGGACGCGCGGGTAGCGCCCGCGTCGGCGTGCGGGCGCCGCGACCCGGTTCGGAGGCCGCCCGCCGTCACGCCGTCCGCGTCCGGTCCCCGGGTCCACGCCTACGGCCTGGCAGGCTTCCCCGTTCGATTACCCAGCTCCACAAGCAGGAGGTGTTCCGCTCGCTCGGCCAGGGCTTCTCACGGCCCTGGCCGAGCGAGCGGTCCCGGATCTCGGAGTCGTCCACCGCGCCCCTTCGGGAACGGGGTGCCGCAACGACCGCCAGAACCCAGGCGACGGGGCGGAGTGGCCAGGACACCGAACCCGTGTCCACTTCGGAGCGCGGCGGCTAGGAGATGAGCATCCCGGCGATCGCGGCGCTCATCAGGTTGGCCAGCGTCCCGGCGAGGATGGCGCGCAGGCCCAGCTCGGCGATGTCGCCCCTGCGGCTGGGGGCCCGGCTGCCG
>NZ_ANAX01000326.1 GCF_000341065.1 Nocardiopsis halotolerans DSM 44410
CAGCGAGGAGATGTTGGCGAAACCGGTCAGGGCGAACGTGGTGATCGCCGCGGTCTTGTCGCTGAAGTCCTCGATCTGGGGACCGAAGTTGACGAAGGCCACGAACTCGTTCAGGACGATCTTCTGTCCGACGAAACTGCCGGAGGCCACCGCCTCGCTCCACGGCACGCCCACGAGCGTCATCACCGGGGCGAACACGTAGCCGAGCAGCTGCTGGAAACTCAGGTCCGGGGCGCCGAACAGCCCGCCGACGGCGCCCAGCATCATGTTCATCAGGGCGACCAGCGAGATGAACGCCAGCAGCATGCCGCCGATCGTCGCGGCGAGCTTGAGGCCGTCGGCCGCTCCCCTGGCCGCGGCGTCGATGACGTTGCGCGGCCTGTCCTGCTCGACCTCCTCCTCGACCGCCTTGTTCGCCTCGGCCGTCTCGGCGTCACCGGGCACGCTGACCGGGGAGGAGGCGGGCTCCGCGCCCGGCCCGTTGGGCCGCCCGGCGCTGACCGCCTCGGAGGTGACCTCGGAGCGCTCGGTCTCGGGGATGATGATCTTGGCCATCAGCAGGCCCGCCGGAGCGGCCATGAAGCTGGCCGCGATCAGGTAGTCCAGTCGCGCGCCCAGCAGCGAGTAGCCGAGCAGCACCGTCCCGGCCACGGTCGAGACACCGCCCACCATCACCGCGAAAAGCTCCGAGCGGGTCATCCGCTTCAGGTAGGGGCGGATGAACAGCGGCGCCTCGGTCTGGCCCACGAACATGTTGGCCGCGGCGTTCATCGACTCGGCCCGGCTCGTGCCGAGCACCCACCGCAGCGCGCCGCCGATGACGTTGACGATCCTCTGCATGATGCCGAGGTGGAAGAGCACCGCGACCAGGGATGCCACGAAGATGACCACGGGCAGTACCTGTAGGGCGAAGACCGTGCCCTCACCAGCGACCAGGTCGCCGAACAGGAACTCGATCCCGGCGTCGGAGGCGTGGAGGAGCGAGCTGACGCCGTCCGAGGCCCAGGTCAGCGCGCGTTGGCCGGGTCCCCAGTACAGGACCAGGACCCCGATGGCCACCTGCAAGCCCAGCGCACCGCCGACCGTGCGCAGGTTGATCGCGCGGCGGTCGGAGGACACCGCGACCGCGATGGCGATCAGGGCGGCCATGCCGCCCAGTCCCCAGAGTATGTTCATCGTTCTCTCTCGCTTGTCATTGCCGACGGCCCGTTCAGAGGCTGGGGCGGCGCAACAGGGTCTCGGTGAAGTGGGCGCTGAAGTCGCG
This sequence comes from Nocardiopsis halotolerans DSM 44410, assembly GCF_000341065.1. Taxonomy (GTDB): domain Bacteria; phylum Actinomycetota; class Actinomycetes; order Streptosporangiales; family Streptosporangiaceae; genus Nocardiopsis; species Nocardiopsis halotolerans. The sequence goes on from NZ_ANAX01000326.1 coordinate 1,265, forward strand.
CGGCCCGGTGCCCAGGGCCACCCGGCCGGTGTGGCGGGTGCGGGCGAGGATGTGCGGTGGGTAGTTGAAGCGTACGGCCTTGTCCTCGGGCAGGTACACGGTCTGGCCGCGACCCAGCTCGCTCGCGCACTCCACGGCGACCGTGCCGGTGCCGGTGGTGACGAAGGACTCGTCGGCCGCGACGCCGACCGCCAGCGGGTCGTGCAGCGGGCAGGAGCTCTGCCGGTGGTTGGCGTCGTAGGCCTTCAGGTAGGCGCGCACGAATCGGGCCGTCAGTTCCTGGCCGGGGCCCGCGGCGTCCAGGCGGGCCAGATCCTCGTGGGTGAAGCGCCAGCCGTGGGTGGCGTCCAGGCCGACCATCGTGTAGGGGATGCCGCTGCTGACCACGATGTCGGCCGCGTCCGGGTCGGCCCAGACGTTGAACTCCGCGAGCGGGGTGCAGTTGCCCGGCACCTGGGCGGCCCCGCCCATGAAGACCAGCCGGCGCACCCGGTGTGCCGTACCGGGGTCCAGGAGCAGGGCGGCGGCGACGTTGGTGAGCGGTCCGGTGGCCACGACCGTCAGCTCGCCCTCGTACTCGCGGGAGAGCCGTACGAGGGCGGCCGGCGCCGGCTCGTCCTGGTCGGGCTCCTTGGAGTCGGGCAGCACCTCCTCGCCCAGACCGGTCGGCCCGTGGAAGTCCGAGGCGCTGTCCACGCGGCTGATGGTGCGGTCGGCGCCCCGGTGCACCGGGACGTCGCCGTCGACCCCGAAGGCGCGGGCCAGTCCGCGGGCGTTGCGGAAGGCCTGCTCCACGGGGGCGTTGCCGCCCACGGCGGTGTAGGCCTTCAGGTCCCACAGTCCGGTGCCGAGCAGGTACTGCAGAGCGAGGGCGTCGTCCAGGCCCGGATCGCTGTCCAGGACGATGGGTGCGAGTGCCACGGCACACCTCTCTGTCGGTAAACGTTCTCACACACGTTGCTGGGTGATCTTCCCCATGTCAATCCCGCGTCGACAAAAACCGAGATGGGAGGCCTAACCATCGGGATGTGATGGTGATAACGTTTACCCTCATCTGCTCGCGGACGGTTGATGAAGGGAACACATGACAGAGGTGACACTGCGCGAGGTGGCCCGGGAGTCGGGTTACTCCGTGGCCACCGTCTCCCGCGTCCTGTCCGGCACCCGCGCCGTCGGAGCGCAGGCCGAGCGCAGGGTCCGCGCGGCCGCCGAGCGCCTGGGATACCGCCCCAACCAGGTGGCCCGCGCGCTGCGCAGCCGCTCGACCGGGACCATCGGCATGGTCCTGCCCCAGATCACCAACCCGTTCTTCCCCATGCTCGTGCGCGCCGTGGAGCACGAGCTGCACAGCCGGGGGCGCGCACTGCTCATCGCCGACTGCGACGACGATCCGGCCGTGGAGGCCGACCGTGTCAACGCCCTCCTGAACCGCCAGGTGGACGCACTGCTGGTGATCCCCGTGCACGAGGAGCACAGCCGCGTGGCGGTGGCCGCCGCGGCCGAGCGCGCGCCCCTGGTACAGCTGGACCGCCGATGCGGTACCGGCGTCGCCGACACCGTGGCCGTCGACAACGCCGCCGGGATGGCCCTGGTCCTGGACCACCTGGCCCGCACGGGCCGCGGGCGCCCCTGCTTCCTCGGCTCCGCCGCCACCGACTCCGCCGCGGTGGAGCGGCGCGCCGCCTACGAGGCCGGCGTCGCGGCCCTGGACCCCGAGGGCGCCTCGCGCGTGGAACTCGGCGACTTCTCCGTGGAGTGGGGCCGGGACGCGGCCGAGCGCGTGTGGTCCGAACGGCCCGACGCCCTGGTGTGCGCCAACGACCTGATCGCGGTCGGCGCGATCCAGCAGCTGCGCCGGATGGGCGTGGACGTCCCCGGCCAGGTCGCCGTCACCGGGTTCGACGACGTGGCGATCGCCTCCCTCGCCGAGCCCGCCCTGACCACCGTCCGCCAGCCCGTCACCGGGCTCGCCGAGGAGGCCGTACGCCTGCTCGACCAACGCCTGGGCGAGCAGGGGTCCAGACCGCGCCACGCGGTGCGCCTCGCCCCCGAGCTCGTCGCGCGCGCCTCGACCGCACCCCGTACGGAGGAAGCACAGTGATCGCAGTCGTCGGAAGCTTCAACCTGGACGTCGTCACCGCCGTCCCCCGGCACCCGGTGCCGGGCGAGACCGTCGCGGGCGGGGACATCGTCCACCACTCCGGCGGGAAGGGCGCCAACCAGGCGGTGGCCGCCTCCCGGCTCGGAGGACGGGTCGCGATGGTCGGCCGGATCGGCGACGACGACGCGGGCGCCACGCTGGTGCGGTCGGTCCGGGAGCAGGGCGTGGACACCACGCACGTGGCCGTCACACCCGCGACGGCGACCGGCCGCGCGCAGATCGCGATCGACCCGGCGGGCGAGAACACCATCATCGTCAGCCCTGGGGCGAACGCGCACGTCAGCGCCGCCGACTGCGCGGACGCGGCCGACGTGCTCGCCGGCGCGAGGGTGACCCTGCTGCAACAGGAGGTCCCTGACGAGGCCAACCACGCCGCGGCGCGCCTCTCCTCGGGGACCGTGATCTACAACCCCGCGCCGATGTCGCGCGAGTCGACCGTCCCCGACGGCGTCGACCTGCTGGTCCCCAACCGCACCGAGCTCGCCGCGCTCACCGGCAGCCCGGTGCCCGAGACCCTGGACGAGGTCGCCGCGGCGGCCCGCACGCTCGTGGGTGTGGGCGCGGTCGTGGTCACGCTCGGCTCCGACGGCGCCCTCGTGGTGGAGGGCGGCGCCACCACGCACGTGCCGGCCCTGCCCGTACGGCCTGTGGACACCACCGCCGCCGGCGACTCCTTCTGCGGTGCCCTGGCCGTCGCCCTGGCCGAGGGACGGGGTCTGGACGGGGCGGTGCGGTGGGCGTGCGCGGCCGCCGCGGTCAGCACCACGCGCACCGGTGCGCAGCCCTCGCTGGCCTCGCGCGAGGAGGTCGACGCGCTCCTGGCCCCGCAGGTCTGAGGCCGCCCCGGCCGCACCCGCTGTGGCGCACGGCCGCGGACGGTCCCCCGGGGCCGCGCGCCACTCCGGCTCACCATGGCGCAGGGCGAGTTCGTACATGTGGGAGCAGGACACCGCCGTGGGCGGGTTCTACTTCCGTGTTCCACCGTCCTCGCGTGGAGGCCGATGAGTTCTGCGGGGTGATCCGGTCTGTCCGAACGACGACCGACCAAGGGGGAGGGATCTGCGGCCATGAAACTGACGACCATCACGAACGTCTCCGTCGATGGCGTGATGCAGGGACTCGGCGCGTCCGACGAGGACCGCAGGGGTGGCTTCGAGCGCGGCGGGTGGGCCCTGCCGCTCTTCGACGACGAGGCTGGGAGGTTCCTCGGCGGGGTCTACCAGCGCGCCGACGCCTTCCTGTTCGGCCGGCGGACCTACGAGATCTTCGCCGGCTCCTGGGGAGCGATGCCGGACCCGAGCGTCAGCCCCATCGCGGCGGCGTTGAACACGCGGCCCAAGTACGTGGCGTCGTCCACCCTCAACGAACCGGGATGGGCGGACACGACCGTCCTCTCCGGAGACGTCACGGCCGCCGTCAGGGAGATGAGGACCCAGCGGGGAGGGGAACTACAGGTTCACGGAAGCGGCAGCCTGGTCCGCTGGCTACTCGACCACCGCCTTGTCGACGAGATCACCCTGTTGACCTACCCCGTGCTCGTCGGCCAGGGCACACGGCTGTTCCCCGGCACCGGCCCGGACACGGCGCTCGACCTGGTCGACTCCCGAGCCCTCACGAGTGGCATAACGGTCCAGGTCTACCGGACCAGCGGCCGCCCGCGGTACGCGACGGCCACACGGACCTGACACACGAGACGCGGGATGCCGCGCTACCGGACGCGGTTGTGCGGGGAGCCGGTCAGGGCCGACCGGCGCGCGGTTCGGTCCGGTCCACCAGGCGGATCCCCGGCCAGGCCCCCCGCTCGGCGAGCCGGGTCGTCACCTGCACGATGCCGTGCCGGACGACGGACACGGCGTCCCGCGGCTCGTAGTGGTCCGAAGCGGTGCACACGGCGATGTGGCGTTCGATCACGGGATCGACGACCCGCCGCACCGTGAGGTCGGGAGTGCTCCGCAGCGCCTCGACGCTGGACAGCGGGAGCAGGGCGCAGGCCTCGCCGCTCTCGACGATGCGCACCATCGTCCCCAGGGACTCCACGTCGGCGGCGATCGTCGGCACCGCGCCGCGTTCGGTGAAGACGCGGTCGATGAGCACGCGCAGGTTGCTGCGTGATCCGGGGGCGACCAGTGGCACCCGGAGCATGTCCGCCAGCCTGACGTCTCCGCACGCCGCGGTGTCGGCGGAGGCCGCGCTCGTCCCGGCGTCCTGGACGCCTTGGGGCGGTTCCTCGGCGTCCGAGCGCCCGACCAGGTACAGCTCTTCGGAGTACAGCGGCGTCTCGGCCGGTCGGGGCTCCGCGTCGTCGCGGTAGAGGACGGCGAGGTCCATCCGCCCGACCGTGAGCAGCTCCTGGATGTATCCGCTCATCGACTCGAACAGCCGCAGGTGGACACCGGGGTAGTGCCGTTTCGTCCAGGAGAACAGCGCCGGAGCGAGGTGGACGGCGACCGCGGTGGGCAGTCCGACGGCCACCGGTCCTCGGATGACGTGGGGCTCCTTGGTCACGTCCTCGGCGATCTGGTCGAACCGGCGGAGGAGCTGTTGGGCGTCCCGGTAGAGGGTCCGCCCCGCCGGTGTGGGCACCACTCCGCGGGGGCCGCGCTGCACGAGCCGCACGCCCAGTTCGCTCTCCAGCTGCTTCATCCGCTGGCTGACCGCCGGCTGCGAGACGAACAGCAGCGAGGCGGCACGGGTGAAGCTCCCGCTGTCGATGACCGTGACGAAGTCCCGCAACTGGGCGATGTCCACTGGCTGCCCCCTCGGCCTACATGGTCCGGCCCCTCCCCTCGGCGCGCCGCAGCAGGCGGCGGGCGCGCTCCACGACCGGCCGATCGATCATCTCACCACCGCGTCGCGAGGCACCCTCCCCTCCCGCGGCGAGTACCTCGCGCGCCCATTCCAGCTCGGCGGCGTCGGGGGCGAAGGCGGTCTCCACGGGCCCGACCTGGGCGGGGTGCACGCACAGCTTGCCGCCGAACCCCCAGCGGCGGGCGCGGGCGGCGTGGCGCGCCGCGGCCGTGCCGTCGCGCACGTCCGTGGTGACGCCGTCGACCGGCGGCGGCAGCGAGCACGCCGCCGACCAGCGCACCAGGTCACTCCGCGACGTGTCGAGCGCGGCGTCGTCGGCGGTGCCCAGGTCCAGGGCCAGGTCGATACCGCCGAACAGCAGCCGGACCGTCTCGGGGCGGCTCGCGACGTGGGAAAGCCCCACCAGCCCGCGGGCGGACTCGATCAGTGGCAGTACCAGCGCCCCGCTCGCCTCGGCCGCGGCGCGCACGTCGTCGCCGGACTCGGCCTTGGGCAGGACGACGGCGTCCGGCGCCAGCTCGCGGCAGAGCCGCGCGTCGGCGGCGAACTCCGCGGTGGTGCGCGCGTTGACGCGCACGGCCACGGCGGGGGCGCCGCCGGGAGAGGACCGGGCGTCGGCGGCGCCCGGCCACCCGGCCCGCAGCGCGTCGCGTGCGGCGTCCTTTCCGCCTGCCGGGACGGCGTCCTCCAGGTCGATGATGACGGCGTCGGCGCCGCTGCGCACCGCCTTGGTGAACCGGTCGGGGCGGGACGCGGGCACGAACAGCCAGGTGACGGCCGCCGTGAGTGCGTCCGCGCGTGCGGCGGTGGTCGTCTCCGGCGCCATCAGACCACCCCGTCCGACCGCAGCTCGGCGGTCTCCTCGGCCGCCATCCCCAGTTCACCGAGGATGGCGTCGGTGTGCTCGCCGAGACCGGGAACCGGGTCCATCCGGGGGGCCGGGTCGCGCGGGCCGGGCGGCGCCAGGGCCGGGACCCGCCCCGTCGGCGTGTCCACCTCGTGCCAGCGCCCGCGCGCGGCGAGCTGCGGGTGGCTCCACACCTCGGCGAGGCTGTTCACCCGGGCGTGGGCGACCGGGACGTCGGCGAGCAGGGAGGTGGCCTCATCGCCGTCCAGCTCGGCGAAGCGCCGGGCGATGACGGCCCCGAGCGTGTCGCGGTTGGCGCTGCGGGCGGCGTTGGTGGCGTAGGCGGGGTCCTCGGCGAACGCGGGGCGTTCCAGGAAGCGCTCGCAGAACGCGCGCCATTCGCGCTCGTTCTGGATCGCCATCAGGACCACCTGCTCGTCGCGTGCGACGAAGGGGCCGTAGGGGTAGATCGTCGCGTGCGACGCTCCGGCGCGCGTCGGCGGCTCCTGTCCGTCATAGGCGTAGTAGAGCGGGAAGCCCATCCACTCGGTGGTGGCCTCCAGCATCGACACGTCCAGGTGGGTTCCGGTTCCGGTGCGTGCGCGCTGGAGCAGCGCGCCCAGGATCGAACTGTAGGCGTACATGCCCGCGGCGATGTCCGAGACCGAGATGCCGACCTTCGCCATCTCCTCGCCGCTGCCCGTCACCGAGAGCAGCCCCGACTCGCTCTGCACCAGCAGGTCGTAGGCCTTCATCGTCTCGTAGGGGCCGGGTGAACCGTAGCCGGAGATGTCGCAGACGATGAGCCCGGGGTGCCTCGCGTGCAGCTCTGCGGCGCCCAGCCCGGCGCGGGCCGCGGCCCCCGGTGCCAGGTTCTGGAGGAAGACGTCGGCGCGGGCCAGCAGCCGGCGCAGCACCGCCATGCCGCGCGGGTTCTTGATGTCCAGCGTCAGGGACTCCTTGCTGCGGTTGGCCCACACGAAATGCGAGCTCATGCCGTTGACGCGGGAGTCGTAGCCGCGGGCGAAGTCGCCCGTGCCGGGGCGCTCGACCTTGATGACGCGGGCGCCCATGTCGGCCAGGTGGCGGCTGGCGTAGGGAGCGGCGATGGCCTGCTCCAGGGACACGACGGTGACACCGCGAAGCGGCTGCATGGTTTCTCTCCTGTGTGTGTTGGACGGTCGGGCGCGCCACGGGTGCGGAGGGGTGCCGGGAGCCGCGCCCCTCCGGGCCGGTCCGCACGCGGCGGTCCGGAGGGGCGGTGGCCGCGGCTCGCGGCGGCGTTCTGGCTAGGCGACGAGGCTGATCCCCACGACGATGACCAGCGAGACCACCGAGGCCAGCGCGGTCACGAAGGTCAGCGCCTTGAGTGTGCCCCGGGTGGTCACACCGAGCAGCGACTGGAACATCCAGAAGAAGTTGCTGTTCACCTGGAGCGCGAACAGGGCACCCGCGCCGATGGCCAGTCCCAGTACCGCGGGCGGCAGGTCCAGGCCGCCCATGATCGGGGCGAGGATGCCCGCGGCCGCGATGGCGGCGACGGAGATCGAGCCGATGGCCAGGTGCAGCACGGCCGCCACCAGCCAGGCCAGCAGCACCGCCACGAGCGCCGGTGTGCCCGCCTCGGCCGAGAACAGGCCGCCCAGGACCCCTTCGAGCGCCGTCTCGCCGATCACCGCGCCCAGCGAACCGCCGACACCGGTGACCAGCAGGATCTGCCCCGTGGTGTTGAGTCCCTCGCCCAGTGCGTCGTTGGTCCGCTCGGTGCCCTGCACGAACCGCGACAGCAGGTAGGCGCCGACCAGGCCGACGAAGAGCGCGAGCACGGGGTCACCGAAGAACGCGATCACGGGGGACGTCACACCGGCCGCCTGGGCGATCGCGCCGGAGGCGATCATGATCAGCGGGACGAGGATGGGAAGCAGGGAGACGTGGAGCGGCGGGGTCCGCGGCGCCTTCTCGTCGGCCTCCTCGTCGGCCTCCGCCGCGGCGTCGTCGCCGCCACCGCTGCCGCCGCTGGGAGCGGCGCCCGCGGGCTGCGCGGCACCGACGGGCTCCCGGTCGCCGACCGCCACCGGGGCGGTCTCGTCCTTGTCGGGGTTCCAGAACCCGAACCTCAGCAGGACGCCGTAGAGGAACACGGTGAGCACCGCCGTGGCCAGTCCGACCCCGAAGCCGTAGAGCAGCATCGTGCCGAGCGGGACGCCCAGCAGACCGGCGATCGACACGGTTCCCAGACCGGGGATCACGAACACGTAGCCGACGAGGATGCCGGTGCTGAGCGCGCCACCCATCATGCCGACGCCGTTGCGGCCCAGGCTGGGAGCGGCGGACCGGGCCAGCGGGGCGGCGAGCACGAGCTGCACGTCCACGTAGATGGACGGGAAGATCGTGCTCAGCACGGCGGCGAGCGTGTAGGGGAGCCGTCTGGGACCGAGCAGTCTCAGCAGCAGCTCCACCAGTTTCTGTAGGGCGCCCATGCGGAGCAGCAGCGACCCCAACAGGACGCCGAATCCGATGAGCAGCCCGACTTCGGCCATGATGTCGCCGAAGCCTTGGGCGATGGTCGAGATGGTCTTCTCGAAGCCCAGCCCGGCCGCGAGTCCCAGGTAGATCGACCCGATCACGAGTGCGATCACCGGCTCGACGCGTGCGGCCAGAATCAGCAGCACCACGCCGATCATCGCTGTCGCCGTGTGCGCCACGACCAAGGTGTCAGTCATCTAGCTCTTTTCCGTTCAGACCTGATCGGGGGTTGGTGTCAGGCGTCCGGTCGCTGCGGCGGACCGCGGCTGGTCCGGCCTCGGCCTCTCCGTCGTCCGAATCCGCGCGAGGGCGCGGACGCCTCGGCGGGAACGCTCGCACAGCCGCCGTGGAACGGCGCGAGCGGGTCCGCCCCGGCGTGCCTCTAGAGCCGCGGCGCGAACGCGTCCTCCCGGGGAACCCCGGGAACGGCACCGCGCGGCGCGGCGACAGGTGGACGCATCGCCCTGTGGTCCGCGACACAGACCCGTCCATGCAACACGAGGTCGGGCTTGTCGGGTAGGGGCCCGTTTCCATGGGGCGCATAAGCGGTGCTTATACCGGTGCGACGACCCGGAACCGCGGGCCGTGCCGGAACCGGGCGGTCGGTCGTCGCCGGATCCGGCACCGGTGGTACTCCGTTGGGCCGCCGCGTGCGCGTCGCCGCCGCCCGACCACGGACGTACGGACCCGACCGCCGTGGAGGGGCTCCGCGAGGACCTCGATGCGTTCCGCGCCGGGGACGTCCGCCTCTCGGGGAGGCCCCTCGACCGTGGCTACCGGATCAGCCCACCAGGCACGTTCTGAGGGCCTGGTGAGCCAACGACGCGGTCTGGGCTCTCTCCAGAAGCAGGATGTCGCGGTGCAGTTCGGTGTCGAGTGGCAGACAGGCGACTCTCGGGTCGCCGTGGTCCGCCGGGAACGGCACGCACGCGACGGCCAGCCCCTCTCGCACCAACGCGAGCTGGGTCAGATGGTCGGCGACACGGAACGACACGTCGAGTTCGACGCCATGTCGGCGCGCGACCTGTTCGAGCGCGGTATGGGCATCCGAACCCTGGGCACAGGTCGCCCAGCGCTCTCCGGCCAGATCACGAATGCTGAGAGAGCCGTGGAACCGCAGAGGATGATCGCCCGGAACCGCCATGAACAGGGCCTCTCGTGTGATCTGCTCCGCGACGACACCCGACGGCAACCGCAGAGGGGAGGCGCTCCAGGATTCGGCGAGCACGAGGTCGACGGCCCCGGCCGCGAGGCGGTCGAGGTGGTCGGCGGTCTCCCCGTCCTCGACGGACACCCGCACCCGGGGGTACTCACGGTGGAACGCGGTCAACCTGGCGCCGAGCACGCCTCGGATGACGGAGGCGATCGCCGCGACACGCAGACGACCGACGTAGGTCTCGTCGCGACGGAGATCGTTCTCCGCCTGCTGCATGGCGTCGGCCACCCGCCGGGCGTATCCGGCGAGCACCTCTCCCTTCGCGGTGAGGCGAAGACCGCGTCCCTCCGGCACCACGATCTTCGTCCTCGCCTCGGCCTCGATGCGTCGCAACTGTTGTGACACGGCGGGCCCGGTCATGTGCAGTGCCGTCGCGGCTCGGGTCACCGACCCCGTCCGGGCCACGGCGTCCAGTACACGGAGACGGTCCCACCCCACACTCATAAGGAGTGCTTAGCACAACTGCGCAGAACTATGAAGTAGTGCTGGCTCCAGGCGTGAACCTACCGTCGAGTCATGTCTCCTGTCGCTCCACGCTCGTCACACGGTGCGCCCCGCGGTGGTCGGACGGTGGGAAGAGGCGGCCCCGTCGTCGCGTCGTCCCTGGTCCTGGCCGGAGCGCTCTGCCTTTCGGCTTCGGCGGTCCTGGTGAAGCTGGCCGGGGCCGACGCCGCCACGACCGCGGTGGCGCGGTGCGCGATCGCCGTGGTCGTGCTGATCCCCCTGGCGTTTCGGGAACGGACGCGGCACGGGGCCCTGTCACGCGGCGGTGTGCTGTGGTCCCTTGCCGCCGGGGCCGCACTGGGCATCGACTACGCCGCCTGGACCGCCTCGATCCACCACGTCGGCGCGGGGATCAGCACCGTCCTGATCAACACACAGGTCCTGGTCCTGCCCGCGCTGGCCTTCCTCGTCGATCGGGAGAGGGTCACGGCGCGCTTCGTCATCACGCTTCCGCTGATGCTCCTGGGAATCAGTCTGGTCGGCGGGCTGTGGAACGCCTCCCTTCGGGGCCCGGACACGACTACCGGTGTACTGCTCGGCGTCATCGCGGGGTGCGGATACGGCGTGTACCTGTTCGTCACCCGCCGGTCGGCACGACGCGACCCGGGTCTGTTCGTCCAACCGCTGACCTGGGCGTCGGTCTCCGCCTCGGTCGCCGCCGTCATGGTCTCGCCGATCTCCGGCGGCATCCAGCTGGCCGGGATCCCGGCCCGGTCGTGGGTACTGCTCGCGCTCCTGGCGGTACTCGGTCAGGTGGCCGCCTGGCTGTTCATCCACCACGGCAGCGTCCTGTTGCCGTTGACGACGACCGGCGGGCTGCTGTTGGTCCAGCCGATCCTCGCGCTCGGCCTGTCCGCGCTGATCCTGGGCGAGCATCCCACGGTCCTGCAGTTGGTGGGGGCGGCGGTCGTGGTCACCGGTGTCGCCACGGCGAACGGCCTGCTGCTTCGAAAGCGTAGGTGCTGGGCCGACAGCCGTGTCAGAACCGATGCCCCTGTGGGCCTTGCCTGCGTGGATCCACTCCCATCGCAGCGGTGTGCCATGGCGTTTCGGGGCTCCTGGCATGGCACACCTCCAACTCCGGGCTCACGTCCCGCCCGGTGACGGGGTCCGGCAACGCTGATCCCCTCCTCGTGTTCATGTCCGCGCCCTCCGGTGTGTACCACCCCTGGGAAGAGCACCCGTCGTGGAGGATGTGCACAGCCCGAGCCCCGGGCGTATCGCTCGCCTCCCGGACGAGCCCTCACGCGAAAGGGTGCCCCGTGATCCTGTCCCGCCCGAGGTCCCCGAGTCCCGTCCGCTCGGCGGCCGTTCCCGTGGTCACCGTGCTGGTCGCGCCCATGGCCCTGTTCGCGCCGCCGTCCCATGCGGCGGCCGACGCCGTCCCGCCCCCGGCCGGAACCGCCGGGGCCGTGACGGAGCGGATCGCCACCGGGGTGGGCCTCGTGTACGGCCACGTTCCCGGTCCCCGGGACGACGGACGGCAGTTCGCCAGTCTTCTCACCGTCGACCTCACCGAGGAGATCGGGATCGAGTACGTCGACGGGGGCGGTCTCACCTCGCCCGCGACGGTCACGGACATGGCGGCCGCCTTCGAACCCCCGGAGGGTTCCACCGTCGTCGCCGCGGTCAACGGCGGCTACTTCGACATCGGCGCGACCCGGGCTCCCCTGGGCGCGGGCATGCGCGCCGGGCGCGTGCTCACCTCGCCGGCCCCCGGATTCACCCACGCCGTGGTCATCGACGCCGACGGCACCGGCGGCGTGCGGCGGGTGGACTTCGACGGAACCGTGTCCCTGCCCTCCGGGGACCTCGAACTCGACGCCCTCAACGCCCCCGCCGTCCCCGCGAACGGTGTCGGTCTGTACACGTCGGACTGGGGCGGGCACCCCCGCGCGCACGTCGTGTACGCACCGGAGACCGGCCCCGGGGACGCGGCCGTCCCCGTCGCCGAGGCCGTGGTCTCCGAGGGCGCCGTCGAGCGGGTCGGCGACATCCCCGGCAGCGGCCCGATCGGCGAGGACGAACAGGTCCTGGTGGCGCGCGGCTCCGCGGCGGAGGAGATCGCCGCCCTGTCCGAGGGCGACCCGGTCGGCCTGGAGTACGCCCTCGCCGCCGACGGCGCCGAGCCCCACACCGTCGTGGGCGGGCGGCACGTGCTGGTCCGCGACGGTGAGCCCGTCCCCACCGGGGACCACTCCCGCGCGCCGCGTACCGCCATCGGGTTCTCCGAGGACGGCGAGGACATGTACGTGGTGACCACGGACGGGCGCAACCCCCGCACCGCCGGGTCCACGCTCGCGGAGGTCGCCGAACTGCTCGCCGCGGCCGGGGCCGCCCAGGCGCTGGAGCTGGACGGCGGCGGTTCCTCGACCCTGCTCGCCCGCGAACCCGGAGGCGTCCGCCCGGTGCCGCGCAACCGTGCCGGGGACCAGCCCCGGGAGGTCCCCGACGGCCTGGTGGTCACGGCGCCCGAGGGGTCGGCCCGGACCTCGGGCCTGTGGCTGCGGCCCTTGCTGGAGCCGCGGCCCGAACACGGCTCACCCACGCCGTCCCAGGAGGACCCCCGGCGCGTGTTCACCGGCATGCACCGTACGCTCGCCGCCACCGGGCACGACGAGGCCTTCGGGCCGTCCGGCCCCGACGCGCCCCACGCCCCCGACGACCGCACCGACGAACTCGTGCTGTCCGCACCCACCGGGCACGGTGACGGTCCCCGGTTCGTCGCGGGGGACCCCGGCCCGGTGACCGTCACGGGGGAGGCGGGCGCCGTGGGGGACACCATCGGCCTGGAGGTACTGCCCGCCCCGGACACCCTGCGCGCCACACCGGCACGCCTGGACCTGGCCTCGGCCGACGACACCGCCTCCTTCGTCCTCACCGGGGTCACCGAGGACGGGGAGCGTGCGCCCGTCGAACCGGTCGACGCCGAGGTCGGAGCCGTCCCCGGACTGGTCGAGGTCGTGGCCCACGACGACGGCCGCCTCGAGGTGCGGCCGCGCGCCGAGGAGGGGACGGGCACCCTCACGGCGACCGCCGGCGGGGCGAGCACCGAGATCCCGTTCTCCGTCGGTTCGCGGACGATCCACCTGGCGACCTTCGACGACGCGGAGGAGTGGACGGCGCGGTCCGCGCGCGGCGGGGCCGAAGTGCGCCCCGTGGCCGGGCGCGACGGCCCCGGTCTGGCGCTGGCCTACGACTTCACCCGCGACATCCGCGTCCGGGCCGCCTACGCCCACCCGCCCGCGCCGCTCGCCCTCGACCGCCGGGCCTTCGCGTTCACCGCGGGTGTGCGCGGCGACGGCGGCGGCGCCCGCCTCATGATCGGCCTCACCGACGACCACGGTGTCGGCCACTCCCTGGAGGGTCCCGTCATCGACTGGAAGGGCTGGCGCGACGTGCGTTTCGAGGTGCCCGACGGTGTCGGACACCCGGTCACGGTCTCCCGCGTGTACCTGGTGGAGGACGACCCGGGCCGCGCCTACGCCGGTGAGGTGGTGCTCGACGGCCTCACCGCCGAGGCCGCGACGGAGCCCCACCCCGCCGGATGAGCCCGGCGACGGAGCGGAGGGGAACGCGGAAGGGACCCGTACGACCCCGGTCCCGACGACCGCCCGCGAAGGTTTCCCGGAGATTCCGTGCCACCGAAAAACCTTCCTCACCAGGAAACCCCTGGACGGATCGTCCGTGGCCGCGGAGGGAGGGTTCTTCGCACCACGGCAGGAGGAGACGCGCGAAAGATCCCACAGGATCCACAACGGCGACGCGGGAGAATATTCCATGGGAGAATGCCTGATGGGAGCACTCCCTAAAGCTTTTTCCCACCATAATTCGCTTGACACCCGGGCGGATCCGAAGCTAGGTTCCCCACCTCCGATCCGCTGCGGACGGGCACGTTCCACCGTTTTCCCCTTCCACACCTGACAGTCGCGTGAAGCGTCCTGTCTCTCCACCGAGAACCGTCGAGAGAAAGGCTGGTGCGAGGGTGCCCGCCCCTACCGCCAAAGAACCGGTGCGCCCTGGGAAGAGCACCCCGACGGCCCGACTCAGGGCACGGAGGGAATGGGTTTTCTTCGGCGCCCTGTGGAAGTCCCATCCGGCGCTGACCGCGACGTGGTGGGCGCTGATCCTGTTCCAGGGAATCCTTCCCGCGTGCTTCGTCGTGGCGGTCGGAACGCTCGTCGGCGCCGTCGCCGACGGCACGCCGCTGCTGGCTCCGCTGGTGCTGATCGGCGTGGTCTTCGTCCTGACGCAGGTCCTGACACCCCTGCACACCCAGGTCGGTTCCCTCCTGGGGGAGCGCGTCTCCGACCGTCTGCACGACCGCCTCCTCGTCGCCGCCGGCGCGCCCGAGGGCGTCGCGCACCTGGAGGACCGCGAGCACATGGACGAGCTGACCGCCGCCCGGGACTTCGACCTCGGGATGACCGGCCCGCCCCTGCACCTGTCCATGGGCATCATCGCGGGCGGCCTGGTGGAGGCGGTCGCGGGTCTGGCGCAGGCGGTGGTCCTGGCCGCCTACGCGTGGTGGGCGCCCCTCCTGGTGGGAGGCGCCTGGCTCTCCACGCACTGGCTGCTGCGTGAGAGCTCCCAGTGGGACCGCAACACGGGGGAGGTCCTGGACGCCCAGCGCCGCGCCGAGTACTCCTACCGGCTGGGGGGGGGCNNCTTCGGCCTGGCGAGCTGGCTGACGGACCGCTTCGCCTCGGAGCGGCGCTCCCTCGTCGAACTGCGGTGGCACGCCACCCGGCTGCGGCAGAAGCCGATGCGCTGGGCGGTCGCGGTGTTGACGGTGTCGGGAGGGCTGTTCTTCTGGTCGCTGGGACGGGACGCCGCCTCGGGCGCCGTCGACCTGGGCCAGGTGAGCACCTTCGCCTACGCGGCGGTGGGAGCCAGCGCGCTGGCCTTCGGCGGTCTGAACTGGGCCCTGTCCCTGGCCGCCGACGGGGTCGCGGCGGTGCTGCGCGTGGAGGAGGCGATGTCCTCCAGCGCCGCGGCCCGCGCCGTGGTCTCCGGCCGGACCCCGGCGGAGGGGATGCCCGCGGCGCAGATCAGGTTCCGCGACGTGACCTTCGCCTATCCGGGCATGTCCGCGCCGGTCCTGGACGGTCTCGACCTGACCGTTCCGGCCGGGAGCTCGCTGGCCGTGGTCGGTGTCAACGGCGCCGGGAAGTCGACCCTGGTCAAGCTCCTGTGCCGCCTCCACGACCCGGTCTCCGGGGCCGTCGAGGTCGACGGCACGGATCTGAGGGACCTGGACCTGGAGTCGTGGCGCCGCCGCCTCAGCGCGATCTTCCAGGACTTCGTCCGCTACGAACTCTCCCTCCAGGGCAACGTGGCCTCTCCGGGGGCCACCTCCGAGGAGGTCCGCCAGGCCCTGGCCACCGCCGGGGCCGCGGGCCTGCGTGACCTCGACCAGATCCTCTCCCCCGGGTACGAGAACGGCACCGACCTCTCCGGAGGGCAGTGGCAGCGCGTCGCCCTGGCCCGGGTCCTGTGCGCCGTGGGCAAGGGCGCCGGGGTGGTCGTCCTGGACGAACCGACGGCCCAGCTGGACGTGCGCGGCGAGGCCGAGGTCTTCGACCGCGTCCTGGAGGCCACGAAGGGCTGCACGACCATTCTGGTCTCCCACCGCTTCTCCACGGTCCGACGCGCCGACCGGATCTGCGTCGTGGACCGGGGCCGAGTCATCGAGACAGGCGGCCACGACGAACTCATGGCCCTCGGGGGCACCTACAAGCGGCTCTTCGAACTCCAGGCCGCGCGGTTCAACGAGGAACAGGACGGAGCCGACCGTGCCCGCTGAAGACCATCCCCTGCCCTCGTCCTGGCGGGGCCTGGGCCGCACGCTGCGCCTGGGCTGGACGGCCTCCCCCGGGCTCATCGCCGTCGCGTTCGTGACGACGCTCGGCGCCGCCCTGCCCGACGTCCTGATCGCCGCCGCCCTGGCGATGCTCGCGGACGCGGTGTCCTCCGGGAACCAGGTCGGCGTGGTCGCCGCCGCCGTGCTCCTGGGAGCGCTGACGGTCATGAGCTGGCTGCTGCGCGTGCTGAGCGAGAGGGCCAACCGTCGCTTCGCCGACCGTGCCGGGGTGTTCATGGAAGCGCACGTGGTACGGCTCCAGAGCGGGATCCCCTCCCTGGAGCACCACGAACGCCCCGCCTACGTCAACCGCGTCCAGCTGCTGCGCGATCACGCGGACACGCTGAGCGAGGTCTACCAGTACCTGTTCCAGGCGGTCGGTGCCGTCCTGCGCCTGGTCCTGACCATCGCCCTGTTGATGACCGTCCACCCCCTGCTGGGCCTGCTGGGGCTGTTCGCGGTGCCCACCGCCGTGGTCTCCCACTGGCGCGGAGGGGTGGAGCACGCGTTGGAGGAGAGGGTCGGACACCACGAGCGGCTGGCGCGGCACTTCTTCCTGCTGGGCACGAAGGCCTCCCCCGGGCGTGAACTGCGTGTCGCCCTCGCCAGGGAACGGGTCCGTCGGGGACGCCACCAGGCGTGGGCCGCGCGCCACCGGGTCATGTCCCGGGCCCGCTGGGCGACCGCGGCGTGGCATGCGTCCGCGCTCACGGTCTTCGGCTGCGCGTTCGTGGGCTCCGTCGCCGGGGTGGCGCTGAACGGCGGTTCGGCGGCCGAGGTGGTCCTCCTGCTCACCACAGGCGGCCGCCTGGCGCAGTACATCGGCCAGACGCTCAGCCAGGTCCACTTCCTGCGCATGATCTGGTTGGAGGGAGGACGCCGTCTGCTGTGGCTGGAGGAGTTGTCCTCCATGGCGGCCGAACGGAGCCCGACCCCTCCGCCGGAGCGGATGCGCTCCGGCGTCACCCTGGACGGGGTCTCGTTCACCTACCCCGGGACGGACCGGCCGGTTCTGGACGAGGTCACGCTCCACCTGCCCGCGGGGGCCGTGGTGGCCGTCGTCGGTGAGAACGGGGCGGGCAAGTCCACGCTGGTCAAGCTCCTGGCGAAGATGTACGAACCCGACTCCGGGAGGATCCTGGTCGACGGCGTCCCCCTGGCCGACGTACCAGCCGACGCGTGGCGCGCACGGCTCTCGGGCGCCTTCCAGGACTTCGCGCGCTTCGAGTACCCGCTGCGGCTGTCCATCGGCCTGGGCGACCTGGCCGCGGCCGAGGACGGGGAGGCCGTCGACCGGGCGGTGGCGCGGGCCGACGCCCGCGCCCTGGTCGACCGGCTCGACCGGGGGCTGGACACCCAGCTCGGCGGTTCCTGGGCCCGGGGAGCCGAACTGTCCGAGGGGCAGTGGCAGAAGGTCGCACTCGCCCGCGGCTACATGCGCGACCACCCCCTGCTCCTGCTGCTGGACGAACCCGCCTCCGCCCTGGACGCCGAGACCGAGCACCTGCTCTTCGAACAGTACGCCGAACGCGCCCGAGCCCTCAGGGACCGAGACCACATCACGCTCCTGGTCTCCCACCGCTTCTCCACCGTGCGCATGGCCGACCACATCGTCGTCATGGACGGGGCCCGGGTGTGCGAACGGGGCAGCCACGAGGAACTCATGGCCCTCGGCGGGCGCTACGCCGAGCTGTACGGGATCCAGGCCCGCGCCTACCGCGTCGGGGGATGATCGCCGTGGTCCCCGCAGAGGCGCTCCCAGGCCGGGCGGGTCCGCGGGCCGTCAGGCCCGCAGCTCGTACCAGGGGCGGGAGTCCCGTTCGGCCGGGGTGCCGTCCAGGACCGCGACGCGGCGCCGCCGCGGCTCCAGGACGACCGTGGCGAGGCTGGCCCACCTCTGGCCCAGGGGCAGGGCGAGGTCGGGCACGCACGTCAGCCCGGCCTCCCCCGGCCCGGAGACGAGCAGGGAGAACAGGTCGTCCTCGTCCTCGGGCGGTCCCTGCGCCACCCGGTGTGCCAGCAGGTCGCGGCGCAGGGTGGAGTCGGGCTGGTACAGCCAGCCCTTCTCCTTGCGGGACGGGCGCTCGGTGAGGAAGTGGTTGGTCCTCAGATAGGTCCCCCCGCCGGTCGCCGGGACCTCCCAGACGCCCTCCGGGCTGACGTCGAGCAGGACGGCCTCCCGGGCGGTGAACAGCATCAGCGAACCGGACGAGGTGACGGGGGCGTCGCGCACGATCTCCCTCGCGTGGGCGACGTCAGCGGCCTCCTCCAGGATCGTGGCCGCGAGGACGTGCATCGGCACCCCGCCGAGGCGGTCGTCGCGGTGCCCGAGGATGTTGAAGTGCAGGGCCAGCCCCGCGCTGTTCACCCCGATCTTGGCCAGGATCCCGTACTCGGTGAGGCCGGCGTAGCGGTGGCGCCCGCCGCCCGACTCCACGGTGTGCCAGCTCGCGCTCAGCTCCACGTGCCAGTCCCAGGTCTGCGCCCCCACGTGCGCGGCGGTGCCGGTACCGCGGTCGGGCAGGCGGTGCACGATCGTGGAGCACTCCCCCGGCGCGGAGGAGGACCGGGCGAGGATCTCGGTGCGGGCGTTGAGCGCGGCCACCCGCCACGCCTCCACACCCGCTCCCCCGGCCACTCCGGTGATCTGTTCCGCCAGGCCGGGGCGGTGGTCGGCGATGACGTCGAGCGCCCGGTGCCCGGAGTCGCGGACGTCCGCCTCCGTGAGTCCGGCCCCGTGGAAGAGCCGGTCGTAGGTCTCGATCGCGTGGGGCAGTCCGGGCGCGAGCGCCCGTCCGCGCAGCCGCCCGCGTTCCTCGGGGTCCCGGGCGTCCAGCACCAGGTGCGGGCGCGCGGTCGGTCGGAAGGGAGACAGGTCCACGGTCATGGTCCTCCGTACGTTGTCGGTCGGCCGGGAAGGGCCGGGGCTCGTGGTCCTCCGTCCCCGGCGGCTCCTCCCTCAGGTGTGGTGGATGACGTCACCGGCGACGACGGTGGCCAGCACCGGGTTGGTCGCCTGCTCCTCCGGTGGGAGGCGGAGCGGGTTGCGGGCGAGGACGGTCAGGTCTGCGTGTCGGCCGGGGGCGACGCGCCCCGACGCCCAGCCCGGACCGGCGGCCGCGGCGGGTCCCCTCGTCATACCCAGATGGGCCTCGCGGGCACTGATCCTCTGGTCCGGTTGGACGGCGGGCACCGAAGCCCGTTCCACCGGTCGGCGCAGCTGGGCGTCGGCCATGGTCACGCGCGGGTCCCGGTGGCCGATCGGCCAGTCCGAGCCCAGCGCCACGGTCGCCCCCGCGTCGAGCAGGTCCCTGATCCGCCACCCGCGCGCGGTGCGTTCGGGGCCCAGGCGACGCGACCAGTTGTCGCTCTGGTCGGCCCTGGTCATGCGGGTGGCGTGCGTGGGCTGCATGCTCGCCACCGCCCCCACCTCGGCGAACCGGCCGAGCAGGTCGTCGGGGACCGACTCGACGTGCTCGACGCGGTGCGGTCCGCGCTCCGGGTGTCCCACCTCCCCGATCACGTCCAGGACGAACCGGACGGCGTGGTCGCCGATGGCGTGGGTGGCCGTGGGGACCCCGTGTTCGGTGAAGAAGCGCACGGCCCGGCGGTAGGCGTCGAGGTCCCTCCACAGCGGGTGGGCGTTCTCGTCGAGGCAGTCGGGGTGCTGGAACCAGGCCGACCCGTTGTCCGCGGTCCCGTCGAGCATGAACTTGGCCCCGGCGACCTCCCAGCGGCGTCCGTGGAGGCCCTGGAGGTCGAGCGCCCGCCGCCAGGCGTCCATGCCGGAGTCCGCGGGCACCAGGGGCGCGGCCCGGACGCGCAGGGGCAGGTCGCCCGTGCGTTCGATCTCGCGCAGCGCGGCGGCGGAGGGGTCGCCGAAGTCCATCGCGTGCAGCCCCGTCACACCCGCCTCGGCGAACAGGCGCAGGTGCCTGGCCACGTGGGCGGCGGCGACGTGCGGCGGCGGCTGGGGGTAGCGCTCCAGGACCAGGTCCATGGCCTGGAGTTCGAGGAGGTACCCGGTGGGCGCGCCGTCGGCGCCGACCACCACCCGGGAGGCGTCGTCGAAGACCTCCCGGCCGGTGATCCCGCACCACTCGACGACGCGGGGGCTCACGACCAGGGCGTGCGCGTCGTTGGTCATCAGAGAGACGGGCGCTCCGGGGAACTCCCGCTCGAGGATCCCTCCGGCGGGTTCGCCGTCGAAGACGTTGACGTCGAGGTTGAAGCCGGTGACCCACTCCCCGGGTGGGAGGGCGCGCAGCCGCTCGCCGACCCTGCGGCACACCTGGTCGAGCGTGGCGGCGCCCTCCAGGTCCAGCCCCGACTCGGCTTCGAGGGCGCCCCACACCGGGTGCGCGTGGGCGTCGACGAACCCCGGCAGGATCGTCGCTCCGGGGAACTCCACGACGTCCACGGACGGTCCGCGCAGCCGTTCCAGCAGCTCGGGGCCTCCGACCGCGGTGATGACGTCCCCGTGCAGGGCGACGGCGGTGGGCGGCGGGCCGCCGGTGGGGNGTCACGACGCGGTCTGCCTTCATCTCGGGGCCTCCGTGTTCTTCGTGCTCTCCGGCTCGTCGGACGTGGTGGCGGGGTGGGTGCGCAGGGCGCGGGACAGCAGCCAGTACAGCGCGGCGGAGACCACCACGCCGACCGGCACGGCCAGGTTGAGCCCGTGCACGGCCTCGCTGAGGGGACCGGTCCAGAACGTGGTGCTCACGCACAGGGTCGCGGCGACGATGCCGGTGACGGTGGCCGCGGCCCCGGCGGGGTTCACACCGCTCCGGTACCAGAACGGGCTGTTCCGGCTCTGGTCGTGGAGCTGTTCGCCCCGGTAACGGTTGCGGCGCATGACGACGTCGGTGGCGAAGACCGCCATGAAGGGCACGGTGAGCACCACGACGAGTTCGAGCATCGTGCTCACCGCGGCCATGAAGTCCACGACGGTGACGGCGACGACCGCCAGGGCGGTGCCGATGGCACCGATGACCAGGACGGCGGGCACGCGCGGCAGGGGCACGCCCACCGACTGCATGGCCAGGCCCGCGCTGTAGGCGGTCACCCCGTTGTTGGCGACCGTGTTGAGGACGACGGCGACGACGAAGACGGGCACCAGCCATGTCGGCATGATGCTCTCCAGCGCGGTCTGGGGCGCGCTCATGTCCAGGCCCGTGGCGGCCAGGGCCCCGGCGGCGGTGAAGACGACGCTGGGCACGATGCCCCCGGCGGCGCTCCACAGGGTGATGGCGGCCGTACCGGAGCCGCGCGGCAGGTAGCGGGCCAGGTCGGGGCTGTTGACGTAGGAGAAGGGCGTGGAGGCCACGATCGTGAACCCGGCGGTGAGGACGGCCCACTCCTCCCAGCCGGTGGCGGGGTCGGCCGGGACGTAACCGAGGTCGGCGTGCTGGAGGATCAGCACCGTGAGCACGGTGAAGACCACCAGCAGGACGGTGGTGAGCACCGAGTAGAGCCGCACGATGGTCGCGTGGCCGTAGACCGAGACCAGGATCGTGGCCGCGGCGATGAGGCAGACCACCCCCGCCTCGACCAGCGGCGTCTCCGGCAGGCCGAGGAACCGGGTCAGGCCGAAACCGGCGACGGCGGCCGCGGCCCAGTTGAGTCCGAGGTAGAGGGCGGCGATGAGCCACCCGGAGACCGCGACGAGGACCTTGTTCCCGCGGACGCCGTACATGGCCCGGGAGACGACCGAGCCCGCCGTTCCGGCCGCGGTGCCGCTGACGCCGATGAAGCCGGTCAGCAGCCAGAAGAGGTTGCCCGCGACGATGACGAGGAGGGCCTCGGCCAGGGAGAGGCCCATGAGGACGAGCGAGGCCCCCACGACGATGCTCAGGTAGCTGACGTTGGGCGCGGCCCAGACGACGAAGAGCTCCCGCGGGGATCCGTGGCGTTCGTCGCCGGACACCTGGTCGATGCCACGGGTCTCGATGTGTCCGGGCCGGTCGCTGTTCGCCCTCCGGCCGGTACTGGTTCGGCGCATGATCGGCACCCTTCGGCGTGGGGAGCGGGGGAAAGACTATTGGCTCTAAAACCAATAAGCTGTTGGTGTAGCATTCAACAACATGGGCCAGATCACGTCAACCACCTCCGGCAGGCGGACCAGGAAGGATCCCGCCGAGCGGCGCGCGGAGATCCTGGGCGCCGCGGCGCGGCTCGCCCTCGACGAGGGGATCGAACGGGTGACGATGAAGCACGTCGCCGCGGAACTGGGGGTGCGCCCCGGGCTGATCAGCCACTACTTCGCCTCGATCGACGCCCTGCACCGCGAGGCCTTCGAACACGCCGTCGCCTCCGAGCGCTCCGCGCTCTTCGAGGCACCGGAGGACGCCTCGGCCACCGACCGCCTGCGCGCGTTCCTCAGCAGGGTCGACGGACCGGAGTTCGCCGAGCTCGGACGGCTCTGGATCAACGGGCGCCACCTGGCGCGCTACCGTCCCGGGCTGCGCGAGGTGGTGGGCGAGCAGGAGGCGCTGATGCGCGCCGCGCTCACCGAACTCGTCGCGCGGGGCCGCCACGACGGCGAGTTCACGACCGACGACCCCGAACGGGTCTGCCTCGTGCTCCTGGTCGTCATCGACGGACTGCACGCCTCCTCCAACGCGGACCCGGGGTTCGAGCACCCGGCCCTGGACGGGCTCGCGCAGTCGGTCGCCGAACGCGAACTCGGCCTGGCCCCGGGCACACTCGGGCCGCGCTGAAGGCCCACGCACCGGCCGGGCGGGGGCGAAACGCCCGTGCGGCGCGGGCGCACCCCACACGAACGGGCCGCGCCGGGGAGCCCTGCTCCCCGGCGCGGCC
>NZ_ANAX01000327.1:0-8917 GCF_000341065.1 Nocardiopsis halotolerans DSM 44410
AGGCGCGTCCGGCGAAGGTCAGCCCCACCGGCATCCCGGTGTCGGCCATCGTGCCCATCGGCACCGTCACCGTGGGAATCCCCAGGTGGCGCCAGACCAGGTTGCCGTTGGCCACCCACACGCCGTTGCGCCAGGCGAGGTCGGCCGAATCGGGGTCCACGTCGGCGTCGGCGGGACCGACGTCGGCCACCGCGGGGAAGGCGATCGCGTCCAGGCCCAGGCGGTCCAGCCAGTCCTCGAAGTCCACCCGGCGGGTGCTCTCCAGCCCCCTGAGCCCCTCCTCCAGGTGCGGGATCTCGGTGAGGGAGGTGACGCCGGTGCGGCGCACGAACTCCGGGTAGGCGGCGATGTCGTCGTCGAACCCGTCGTAGCGGTCCGGGAGGGTGCCCGGATCGTGCGGGAAGATCCGGGCGCCGTCGACCCGCTCCAGGCCGTCCAGGTCCGGGTCGCCGTTGGCGCGCAGGAAGTCGTGCCAGGCCCAGGCGGACAGGTCGAGGATCTCCCGGTCCAGGTACTCCCGGCTCACCAGTCCCCGGCTCCTGATCGTGGGCGCGCCGGGCCGGTCCCCCTCGTAGTTGGTCACCACGGGGAGGTCGGTGTCCCGTACCCGTACGCCGGAGGCCTCCAGGTCGGCGCGGGCCTCCTCCCACAGCCGCAGCACGCTGGGTCGGGTGTCCACCCGCCGCCCGGTCGGTCCCCCGATACCGGGGTTCTCGGCGGTCCCGGCCTCGGGGTCGGCGCCGGTGTACAGGCGCGGGGCGCCGATCCTGAGACCGTTCAGGGCCCGGCGGCCCGCGTCCGCGTCGGCCGCGCCCAGGTCGGTGAAGGAGGCCGGGCGCACCCGCGAGGCCGCCGGGACGTCGATCCAGGGCTGGACCCGCCAGAAGTCCCCCCGCGGTTCCGGGTCGTCGGCGACGATGACCTCCAGGAGTTCCAGCATGTCGGTCATGGTGCGGGTGTGGGGCACCACGACGTCCATGGTGGGCACCAGCGGCCAGTTCCCGCGGATGGAGATCACGCCCCAGGAGGGGGTGTAGGCGCACAGCGCGTTGTTGGAGGCGGGGGCGCGCCCCGAGGACCAGGTCTCCTCGGCCAGGCCGAAGGCGGCGAAGCTCGCGGCCGTGGCCGTGCCCGAGCCGTTGGAGGAGCCCGAGGCGAAGGCCGAGGTCAGGTAGTGCCCGTTGTAGGGGCTCTCCGCCCGCCCGTACACGCCGCGCTGCATGCCGCCGTTGGCCATGGGCGGCATGTTGGTCAGCCCGATCAGCACGGCGCCGTTCTCCCGCAGGCGCCCCACCGTGAACGAGTCGTGCTGGGCGACGAGGTGCTCGAAGGCCGGGGACCCGGCCGCGACCGTCAGCCCGCGGGCCTGGTAGCTGTCCTTGGCGGTGTAGGGGATGCCGTCGAGCGGCCCCAGGGTCCGCCCGCGCGCACGCCGTGCGTCGGAGGCGCGCGCCTCCTCCACGGCATGGGGGTTCATCACCACCACGGAGTTGAGCGTGATGCCGGTGTGGTCGTAGGCGGCGATGCGGGCCAGGTAGGCGCGCACCAGCTCCTCACTGGTGACGCGCCCCTGCTGAAGGGCCTCGCGCATCCGCGGGATCGTGGCCTCGACGACGTCGAAGGGCTCCATCAGTGCCCCCTCCTCGGTTCACCGCCGCGCGGGGCGGGCTGTTGCTGGGTGATGCAGTGGATGCCGCCGCCGAAGCGGAAGACGTCGCGGGCGTCGACCCGTACGACGGTCCGTCCGGGGTAGGCCTCGGCCAGGATCCGCGCGGCGGCCCCGTCGTTGGGGTCGTCGAAGGAGCACAGCACCACGACCCCGTTGGCGACGTAGTGGTTGATGTAGGACCAGTCGACGAACTCCCCGTCCTCGTCGGTCAGGGCCTGGGGAGCGGGGACGTCGACGACCCGCAGGGGGTTGCCGCGAGCGTCGACGGAGTCCTCCAGCACCCGGCGCAGGTGCCGCGTGACCTCGTGGTCGGGGTGGCGGGGATCGTCCTGCCGGTGCAGCAGCACGGTGCCCGACTCGGTGAAGCTCGCCACGATGTCGACGTGTCCCCTGGTGCCGAACTCGTCGTAGTCGCGGGTCAGGCCCCGGGGCAGCCAGACGGCGTGGCTGGTGCCCAACCGGGCGTGGATCCGCTCCTCGACGTCGGCCCTGGTCAGTTCCGGGTTCCGGCCCGGGTCCAGCTGCACGGTCTCGGTCAGCAGGACCGTGCCGGAGGCGTCGACGTGGAAACCTCCGCCCTCGTTGACCAGGTCGCTCGCGACGCGGGGCGTCCCGGCCAGCTCGGCCACCCGGCGGCCCACGAGCCGGTCCGCCTCCCAGGCCGCCCACTCCTGGGCGCCCCAGCCGTTGAAGACCCAGTCGACGGCGGCCACCCGACCGCGGGGGTCGTGGACGAAGGTGGGGCCGGAGTCGCGGATCCAGGCGTCGTCCAGGGGGATCTCGACGGTGTCGATCCCCGGCCCCAGCAGTTCGGCGGCCGTGTCGGCGTCCCCGGGCGCGACGGCGACGGTGACCGGCTCGTACTCCGCGACCGTGCGGGCCACCGCCGCCCAGGCGGCGCGGGCACGGCCCAGGGACGCGCTTCCGGGCGGGCCGAAGGTGTCGTTGGCCGTGGGGAAGGCCATCCAGGTGCGTTCGTGCGGCGCCCACTCCGGTGGCATCACCGTGGCGGACGGCTCGTCGGCCGAACCATGAGCGAACATGTCGTTCCTTGTCGTCTAACAGGGGCCCGAACACGGGCCGGAGCGAAGCGAGGGCCCGGGAGGACGCCGTCCGGTGACCGGAAGACCGGCCTCGTCCGCCGCGGTCTTGTACTTGTAGCGGGGTCGGAGTGCCGAAACTCGCTACAAGTAAGAGCAGCGCAGGTCAGAACCCATGCGTCACCCCAGCAACGTATTCGGGCGACCCATCGGACGGGTACTCGGGCGGGCGGGGAAGGCGGGCGAGTGGTCAGGCGGGCGGGCCCCCGGGGGCCAGTCCTGGAGCGTTCGCCCCAGGGGGGTCTGGTTCGGGCGCCGCCAGGGTTCTGCACGACGAGGCAAGCCGCGAGCGAGGAACGAGCGACAGGCGTGGCCGAGGAGGAGGAATCCCTGGCTCCTCGGGCGCCCGAACAGGGTGAGTACCGCGGCCGAAGGCCGACCGTCGAGGGTGGTAGCCCGTCCCCCGCGCGAAGCGCCCCGGCGGGCGACGGGCAGGCGAAGCGGAGGCCCGAAGAAGACACTGCCTAGGCCGGGTACTCGGTGGTGACGAACCGGCGCCGGAAGAACGCGGGGTCGCGCAGGTACTGCACGACCATGGCCACGATCCCCAGGACGAAGATGGCGACGGCCAGGATGAACACCAGTCCGACACCGCCGATGTGCGACCCGGAGCCGTAGGCCGGGTCCATGGAGTCCCATGCGGTCTGGAAGAAGAACACGAGCAGCAGGAGCCCGCCGAGCAGGGGCGCCACCAGCTTGGTCACCAGGTTGCCCAGCGAGGCGGTCGCCTCGCGGCGGAAGTACCAGACGCAGGCGAGGGCGGTCACCCCGTAGTAGAAGCAGACCATCATGCCCAGCGTGGTGATGGTGTCCCACAGGACGTTCTCGGAGACCACCCGCATGACCGCGTAGAAGACCGAGGCGATGACCACCGCCACGACCGTGGCGTATCCGGGGGTGTGGTGGACCGGGCTGACCCGCGCGTACTTCGACGGGAGCGCCCCGTAGTGGCCCATGGCGAGCATGGTGCGCGCGGGCGAGATCATCGTGGACTGGAGCGAGGAGGCCGACGAGGACAGCACCGCCAGGGACATCAGGACGGCGAAGGGGCCCATGACCGGACCGGCCAGCGCGGCGAAGACGTTGCCCTGGATGTCGGGGTTGCCCAGCCCGAGCTCACCGGTGGAGACTCCCGAGTAGGAGAGCGTGGCCACCGACACCAGCATGTAGAGCGTGACGACCACGAAGATGGTGGCGATGGCGGCCCTGCCCGGTGTGGTGGTCGTGCCGCGGCTCTCCTCGTTCATCGTCACGACCACGTCCCAGCCCCAGTAGACGAAGACGGACAGGGACACGCCCGCGGCGAAGGCGGAGAAGGAGTCGACGCCGAACGGGTTGAACCACTCCAGGCTCACGGCACCGCCGTCGAAGGCCGTTCCGGCGGCGACCTGGGAGAACGCGGCGACGGAGAACCAGAGCAGCACCACGACCTGGAGCGAGACCAGGACGTACTGGAACGTCTTGGTGGCCTCCATCCCCCGGTAGGAGATCCAGGCCGCGGCGGCCATGAACGCCAGGCAGGTCACGATGTTGACCGGCACGTTGCGCGTGAGCCCGGCGATCCACTCCTGGCCGCTGAGCTGGGAGATCGCCAGGTAGAAGAAGTCGACGGCGATCCCGGCGAGGTTGGACAGCACCAGGATGGTCGCGGCCAGCAGACACCAGCTCCCCATCCAGCCGACCCAGGGCCCGAAGGCCCGGGAGACCCAGGTGAAGGTGGTGCCCGAGTCCGGCATGGCCTTGTTGAGCTGGCGGTAGCCGATCGCCACCAGCAGCATCGGGACGAATCCGACCAGCAGGATCGCGGGCAGGTGCTCACCGACGGCCGAGGCCGTCGGGCCCAGGGATCCCGAGAGGGTGTAGGCCGGGGCGATGGTGGAGACGCCGATGACCAGGCCTCCCATGAGCCCGACGGCTCCCTTGCTGAGGCCCTTCCAGTGGGTCTGTGCGTCGGCGCCCGCCTCCGCGGGTCGCCCGGTCGTGTCCGTCATGACTGTTTCCTGTCGTCGCCAGATCGTACTCGGCGCCGAGGGGCCGGCGCCGCGGGAAGGGAACCGGTGGGCCCGTGCGGGCTCACCAGGGGGCGGGGTTCGTGCGCCGCGCGCCGGCCCCGGAGACGGGTCACGCCATGGGCGCCCCGGTGTCGACGGACGCCCCGAGGATCTCCTCGGCGGCGCGGCGGCCCTGGCGGAGGGCCCCGTCGACGTGCTGGTAGCCCTCGGCCGCCAGGTCGGAGCAGGCCCAGTGGACGGGTCCCACGGGCTCCCTCTGGTGGGCGCCGTAGCGGTGCAGGCCGCCCAGGTCGAAGCTGGCCGCGTACGCGCCGCGGGTCCACTCCTCCGAGACGAAGTCCGACTCGTAGTAGACGAGGGGTTCGAGCGCCTCCTCGCCCAGGTAGCGGGCGAGGGAGCCCAGGATCGCGTCGCGGCGCGCCCCGGCGTCCTGCTTCAGGGCCCGGTCGGCGAGCTCGTCCGAGACGAAGGCGACCAGGGTGCCGCGGGTGTCCCCGTGGTTGGTGTTGTCGTAGACCTCCTGGCAGAGCTCCTTGGCGCCGAAGCCGGTGCCGGAGAGGCCCTTCTCCCGCCAGAAGGGCCTGTCGTAGACCGCGTGGACCTTGATGACCAGGCCCATCGAGGTGTGCTGGTGCATCTGCTGCTGCAACCACGGCAGGGCGGGCTCGAAGGAGATGCGCGAGTAGAGCGTGGGCGGCACGGCCACGACCACGTGGCGGGCCCGCACGGTGAGGCGGTCGGACCACACCGTGACCCGGCCGTCGGCGTCCCCGTCCCAGCGGATGGTCCGGACCGGGGTCTCGAGGTGGACGACGTCCTCCCCGAGGGCGTCGGCCATCGTCTGGGAGACCGACTGCATGCCCCCGACGACGCGGCGGTCGAGGATGAAGTCCTCGTCCACGAGGTGGGAGAAGGAGCCGGCCGAGGCGGCCATGAGGACGGCCTGGAGCGCGGAGAACGCGTGGGCGGGCTTGGTCAGCATGCCCCCGGCCATGAAGATGCCGATGTTCTCCCGGGCGGCCTCGTCGTCGGTCTGGCCGCGCATCCACTCGTCGAAGGTGACGGTGTCGAGCTCGCGGGCGAGCGGGTGGTCCCAGGGGCGCTCCGGGCCGATCTGCTCGACCAGGTCGTCCAGGACCCCGATGACGCGCTTCATCTCCGCCTCGGTGGCCTCTCCCGCGGGGATCATCTCCCCGGTGAACTCGTGGCGGTCGCCGTCCTGGTCGAGGTAGACGTCGGCCCCGTCGCGGTGGCGCGGGAAGGTGCTCATGCCCAGCTCGTCGAGGAGTCCGAGCAGCTCGGTCTGGTCGGGCGAGACCCACTGGCCGCCGAGTTCGAGGAAGGCCCCGTCGATCTCCCGTGACCAGGTGCGCCCGCCCACACGGTCGCGGGCCTCCAGGACCGCGACGGACCGGCCCGCGGCCCGGAGGGTGCGCGCGGCCATCAGCCCGGCCGGTCCGGCGCCCACGACGACGACGTCGCGTTCGAGCGCCTCGGCGCTGCCGATGACGTGTGTGCCACTCATGGGTGTGCTCCTTCGAACATTAAAATGAACAACATTCATTAAGGGGGCGCACGCCCCCCGCTGTCAAGTGACGATGGGGTAACAGGCGCAGGTCAACGGCCCGGACCGCGCCGAAGCGGCGCAGCCGCGCCGCTTCTACACTTGGAGACCGCGTTCGTGCCTCGCGACGACGACAGGAGGAAGGCGTCAGTGAGCCAGCAACCGCCCCGCACACGGGGCAGGGGCAGACCGCCCTCACCCGTCCTGTCCCGCGAACGGCTCGCGCGGGCGGCGATACGGATCGTGGCCGAACAGGGGTACCGGCGCCTGACCATGGCCTCGCTGGCCCGCGAGCTCGGGGTCTCGGCCTCAGCGCTCTACAACCACGTCTCCTCCAAACGTGACGTGCTGGTGCTGATCCAGGACCGCGTCAACGAGCAGATCGACTGCTCCGCCTTCGACACGCGGCCCTGGGACGAGGCCCTGCGGGAGTGGGCGCGCTCCTACCGGCACTGCTTCGCGCGGCACACCGCACTCATCCCCGTCATGGCGGTCCTGCCCGTGGCCGACTCCCCCCAGACGCTGCGGATGTACGAACGGGTCACCCGCGCCCTGTGCGAGGCCGGGATCGACGGCGCGGACGCCGTGGACATCATCGTCGGGGTCGAGGCCCTCGTCTTCGGCGCCGCCTACGACGTCTCCGCGCCGACCAACATCTTCGACCCGGGCGGCCTGGAGGAGTTGGCCCCGACCTTCACCCGGTTCGCCGCGCAGCGGCCGCGGGACCCCCGCGCGGCCGCCGACCGGGCCTTCGAGCTCGCACTCGAATCCCTGGTCGGGGGCCTGCGCCAGAGGTTCACCGAGACCGTCGGCTGAGCGGGGCCGCCGCGGGCGTACCGGCTCACGTCCCGAGGGCGTGCATGACGTGCTTGACCCGGGTGTACTCCTCCACCGAGTACAGCGAGAGGTCCTTGCCGTAGCCGGAGGACTTGAAGCCGCCGTGGGGCATCTCCGCGGCCAGCAGCACGTGCGTGTTCACCCAGACGCAGCCGAAGTCGAGGGCGCGCGTCAGACGCATGGCGGTGGCGTGGTCGGAGGTCCAGACGCTGGAGGCCAGGGCGTAGTCGACGTCGTTGGCCAGCGTCACGGCCTCCTGCTCGGAGGAGAAGGTCTGCACCGTCAGGACCGGCCCGAAGGTCTCCTCCTGGACCAGTTCGTCGTCCTGGCGGAGGCCGGTGATCACCGTCGGCTCGAAGAAGTAGCCCTCGGAGCCCTCGACCGGCTTCCCCCCGGTCACCACGGTGGCGTGGTCGGGGAGTCGGTCGAGCTTGTCCCTGACCGACGCGAAGTGGCGCACGTTGTTCAGCGGGCCGAAGTCGTTCTGGGACTCGTCGGTCCTCCCGGTGGCGGTGCCGCGGGCGGCCTCGGCGAGCAGTTCCACGAGCTGGTCGTGAGCGCTCTCCTCGACCAGCACACGGGTGACGGCGGTGCAGTCCTGGCCCGCGTTGAAGGTCCCGAACTCGACGAGCGCCTTGGCGGTGGCGGCCAGGTCGGCGTCGGCGAAGACCACGGCGGGCGCCTTGCCGCCGAGTTCGAGGTGGCCGCGCTTGAGACCCCGGGCGGCGGACGCGGCGACCTGCTGGCCCGCGCGCACCGAGCCGGTGAGGGAGACCATGGCGGGCTCGGGGTGCTCGACCATGAGCTTGCCGGTGCTGGCGTCGCCCAGGACGACGTTGACCACGCCCGCGGGGAGGATCTCGCCCATGAGCCGGGCCAGGACCAGCGTCGACTCCGGGGTGGTGTCGGAGGGCTTGAGCACGACGCAGTTGCCCGCGGCCAGCGCCGGGCCGAGCTTCCACACCGCCATGAGCAGCGGGTAGTTCCACGGGGTCACCTGGGCCACGACGCCGACCGGCTCGCGGCGCACGTAGGAGGTGTGGCCCTCCATGTACTCCGCGGCCGCGCGCCCCTCCAGCGTGCGGGCGGCTCCGGCGAAGAAGCGCAGGTGGTCCACGCCCATGCCGATCTCCTCCTGGGAGATCATCCAGCGCGGCTGGCCGGTGTTGCGGTGCTGGGCCTCGACGATCTCGTCGGCGCGCGCCTCGACCGCGTCGGCGACCTTGAGCAGCAGGCGCTGCCGCTCGGCCGGGGTGACGTCCCGCCAGGCCCCGAACGCCTCACGGGCGGCGGTGAAGGCGCCGTCGACGTCGACCTGGTCGGAGACCGGCGACACCGCGACGGTGCTCCCGTTCGTGGGGTCGACGACGTCGATGCTCCCCTGCCCGTGGGCGTCGACGAACCCACCGTTGACGTAGTTCCTGAGGCGGTTTCCCATGTGGTCTCCTCGGCCGTCCATAAAATGATCCTCGTTCATTTTATGGTCACGCGTGGTGATCGGCAACACATCCCCCGGTGCCGGGCGCCGCACGACGCGCGCAAGCCCCGTCCCCAGGGGCGTTCGGCCGTCCGAAGGCGTTGGGACACGGGCTCCGCGAGGCAGGTGGAGCGGGCGGGCGCCCGTGCGCCCGCCCGGATCACCAACCGGTGAGCAACAGGTGGTTGACCAGCAGGGCCGTGACCGCCTGGACGGCCAGCCAGGCCCTGTGGTGGCGGTCCGGCAGGAGCGCGGCGG
>NZ_ANAX01000327.1:8924-18210 GCF_000341065.1 Nocardiopsis halotolerans DSM 44410
GAACGGCAGCCAGATGCGCTCGGTCTCGCCCTTGCTCATCCCCGACAGGGTGGCGGCGACGACCACGCAGAGGGCGGCGGTGGTCACCAGGGCCGTCGTCCCGTCCTCCCGCGACGGCGACCGGCGCAGACCGCGCACCGCCTCGGGCGCCCGCGCCAGTGCCCGGCGCAGACCCGCCACGGCCGCGAGCCCGGCCGTCAGGCACACGACGGCCAGGTTCGCCCACACCCAGTAGCCGTAGGGCCGCACCGACGCCAACCCCTGGTAGTAGCGCTCCACGAGCAGGTGGTACCCCTCCCACCACCAGAAACCGGCCGCCGTGAAGGCGGCGGCGACGGCCAGGGCGCCCGCCAGTGCGTGGGGAAGGGGGCGCGCGGTCCGCGCGCACAGGAGCACCCCCACGGCCGGGATCCCGACCAGGACGAACCCGTAGGACAGGTACACCGACCACCCCAGGAGCAGACCGGCCGCCAGCGCGGTGGCGCGCGGCGCACGCGCGGCGGGTGCCGCGCCCACGGCGAGCAGGGCCAGGCCCCACGCGGTCACCGCCATGAAGTAGCCGTCCGCCGACGCGCCCACCCAGACCGCGGCGGGCAGCAGCACGAGGAACGGGGCCGCCCGGCGCGCAGCCGACTCCGCGCCGAGCGCGCGCATCGCCACCAGGACCGCGGCGGCGGCCGAACCACCGACCACGATGCACCAGAGCCCGGCCCACGCCCCGCCGCCCAGGCCGACCCGGTCCAGCGCGACGAACGTCAGGACGGCGCCCGGAGGGTGTCCGGCCACGTGCGTGGGCCAGTTGTCCGGCTGTCCGATGAGGACGTGCCGGGTGAACGCGTCCAGCGCGGCGCCCACGTCCCGGAAGCGGTCGACCGAGGACAGGTACTCGTGGGGCGACAGGAGGCGGTCGGCGATCCCGCGCCGCCAGCCGTCGACCAGCGCGAGCGCGGTGGTCCAGAGCGTGGACGCGGCCCAGGTGGCCCACACCAGGACGCGCCAGGGCAGGGCGCGCGCCACCGTGGGACCGTAGGCCACCACCGCCGCCGCCAGGGCGACGGCCGGGACCGTGCCCGGCCCCGCGTGGGGGAGCCAGGACGCGTACAGCGGCGGCCAGTCCACGTGGAGGACGCCGTGCGCCCGCTCGATCCGGGTACCGACGACGGCGGCCGTCGCGAGGAGGAGTACGGCCAGGGCCGCCACGGACAGGTCGGCGCGGAGACCGGTCCCGGAGGCGCCGACCGCGTCCCGGACGTTGCGGCGGAGTTCGGGCTGCGTCACGCCGTCACCGTAGGCCAGGTGCGCACCGGCGCCCGACCGCACCGCGGCGTGTCGCCCAGGTCCGAGGAATCGCAGGTCAACGGAACCCTGGGCGGACACACCGGGAGATCGCCGGTGCGTCCGTACCGTGGCCCGTCGGCCCGGCGCCCTCCGCGCGCCTCCGCAGGGCGTGGAGCCCGAGCCGCGCCCACGGGAACGGCGCACCCGGCTCCCCCCGGCCGTTGGTGACCTGCACGGTCACACGCTCATGGACGTCATGGGCGGCGGCCTCGACGATGAGCAGGCCTCCGGGCAGCACGATCTCCCCTATCCGGGCGAGCAGCTCCTCGGGATCGCCGCCGATGCCGATGTCGCCGTCGACCAGCAGCGCGGTGCGCCAGCCTCCCTCTCCGGGCAGGGGGGGCGAACACCGAGGCGCACACCGCCCGGCCGCCCGCCTCGGCCACGCGTGACACGGCCACGGGGGTCGTGTCCACGCCCAGCGCCCGGCGGCCCCGTGCGGCGAGCGCGACGACCATGCGGCCGGGACCGCATCCGGGGTCCGGGGGGTCGCCCTCGGAGCGCTCCAGCACGCTCTCGTCCGCGGTGCCGGT
The DNA here is from genome assembly GCF_000341065.1 of Nocardiopsis halotolerans DSM 44410. GTDB lineage: Bacteria > Actinomycetota > Actinomycetes > Streptosporangiales > Streptosporangiaceae > Nocardiopsis > Nocardiopsis halotolerans. The sequence goes on from NZ_ANAX01000327.1 coordinate 10,796, forward strand.
TCCCCCGCACCAGCGTTCGACGTCCAGGCGGAGCATCCACCCGTCGGACCGGCGGAGGAACAGGGGTCCACGGCCGCTGACGATCGCCTGGGAGTAGGGGGCGCACAGCCACGGATCCGACCTGGTGTCGATCCCGGCCTCGGCCGCGCTCACCGCCCGCGCCCCGTTCCTCCGCGCCCGACGGTCCTACCGAAGCGGCCGTCGGGGACGAGCGAGGCCACGAACGCGGCGTCACGCGCCGTGTCGACGTCCGTGAGCACGTCCAGGTCGCCCACCCGCAGTCCGGCCCCGACCAGCCGCGCGCGCTGGAACCGGCCGGTGTGCCCGGTCGACATCGGGACGCCGCGCAGCAGTTCGGGGTCCGGGTCGGCCAGGCCGAGCGCCCAGAAGCCCCCGTCCTCGCTCGGACCGAACCACGCGTCGACGCGGTCCCACGCGTCCGGGGCCAGGGCGGGTGCCAGGAGTCCACCGGTCACCTGGGGGGTGTCCATCCCGATCAGCAGGGAGGGTCCCGAGCACGCGGCGAACGCGTGCGCGAGCCGTTCGTCGAGTCCGCCGCCCGACTGCGGGACCACCTCGAACCCCGAGTCCGGAAGCCAGGGCCCAGGGCGCCCCTCCAACACCAGGAGCCGTCTTCGCGCGGGGAGGGAGCGCACCGTGTGCAGGGTGTCCGCCAGGGCGGCCTCGGCGACTTCGGCGGCCTCCCGGGGCGAGTACTCGGGTGTCAGCCGTGTCTTGACCCGTCCGGGAACGGGTTCCTTGGCGATCACCAGCAGTGTCGTGTCTCCGGCCGGGAGCTCCTCCGCCGGCGCCTCCGGCGCGCACGACACTCCGCGTACCGCGTTCCCGGCCGGGAGGTCCGCCCCACGGGGTCGGCTCATGGTCTGCCTCCCCTCGCGCGCACGCCCTCCCGGGCCGGTGGCTCGCGCAGCACCGCCGTCATGTCGCGCACGGCGGTCCACGTCCCGCGCCACGTCCCCGTCACCTTGGACGCGCCCTTCCTCGGCAGGTAGGGAACGTCCACCTCCTCGATCCGCCACCCGGCGTCGGCGGCGCGCACGACCGTCTCCAAGGGGTAGCCCGAGCGCCGGTCGGCCATCCCCAGCCCGACGAGGTCCGCCCTGCGGGCGGCCCGCATCGGGCCGATGTCGCGGACGCCCACACCGGTCCGGGAACGCAGCATCCGCGCGGCGACGGCGTTGCCGACCCTGGCGTGCGTCGGCCAGGCTCCCCGGCGGGTGGGACGACGCCTCCCCAGGACCAGGTCCGCCCCGCCGACCCGGACCCGGTCCACCATCGCCGGGAGCAGGGCGGGGTCCAGCGAGGCGTCGCAGTCGCAGAAGCAGACGAACTCGGCGGTCGCGGCGGACAGGCCCGCGTGGCACGCGGCTCCGAACCCCCTCCGCGGTTCGGGGACGACGAGGGCGCCCAGTTCCCGTGCGACACCGGCCGAGCCGTCCGTCGACCCGTTGTCCACGACGATCGCCCGCCATCCCGGCGGTACGCGCTCCATGACCCAGGGCAGCGCGGACGCCTCGTCCAGGCAGGGCAGCACCACGTCGACCGGTGGCGGCGGGCCGCCCGTCGTGCCGGGCAGCGCACGCACCGGTTCGTCCTGACCGTACTCGTGTGGTTCGTTGCTCACCCTGGTTACGCTACGAAGTCATCAGGACACAGACCGGTGAAGGCGGTCGCGACACGCGGACACTCCGGCCGCCGGTGACCCGGACCCGACCGGTCCGCGCAGATCGGCACGGGCGAACTCCGCCATCCCCTCGGCGAAGCCGACCCTCGGCCGCCAGGACAGCTCCTCCATCAACCGTTCGGAGGAGGCCGTGATGTGCCGTACGTCGCCGAGCCGGTACTCGCCGGTGACCCGGGGTGACGCGCCCCCGTACGCGTCCGCCAGCGCACGGGCCATCTCGCCGACGGTGTGCGGCGTTCCGCTGCCGGTGTTGAAGGCGGACAGCCTCCCCCGGTCCCTGCCCGGCAGCGCCTCCAGTGCCGCCACGTTGGCCCGTGCCACGTCCCCGACGTGGACGAAGTCGCGCCGCTGGCGGCCGTCCTCGAACACGCGGGGCGCCTCGCCCCGGGCCAGCGCCGAGCGGAAGAAGGAGGCCACGCCCGCGTACGGGGTGTCGCGCGGCATCCCCGGCCCGTACACGTTGTGGTAGCGCAGCGACACCGCGCGTCCGCCGACGGCCCGGGCCCAGGACGCGCACAGGTGCTCCTGCGCCAGCTTCGTGGTGGCGTAGACGTTGCGCGGGTCGCTCGGCGCGTCCTCCCCCACCAGGCCGGGCACGAGCCGCGCCCCGCACCGGGGGCACGGGGGGTCGAACACCCCGGCACGCAGGTCCGACTCCGACCTCGGCCCGGGGCGGACGTCGCCGTGCTCGGGGCACGTGTACCGCCCCTCGCCGTAGACGACCATCGAACCGGCCATGACGACGTCGTGGACCCCGGCCCTGGCCATGGCGGCCAACAGGACCGCGGTGCCCAGGTCGTTGCAGGCGACGTAGTCGGGGGCGTCCAGGAAGTCCGAGGAGCCCAGTCCCACCATCGCCGCCTGGTGGCAGACCGCGTCCACGCCCCGCAGGGCGCGCTCGACGGCCTCGCCGTCCCGGACGTCGGCCACGACGTCGACGGGTTCCTCGTCGGAGCTCCGCCCGGCGTGCGCCTGGGGCAGGTGGGCGTCGAGGGTCACCGCCTCGTGCCCGGCCAGGCGGAGTTCCTCCGCCACCCGCGATCCGACGAACCCGGCACCACCCGTAACCAGTACTCGCATGGGCCCAACCTACGTTTCGCACACGCTCCGTCACGGGTCCCGCCACGCGCGGTGAGGGATCCCGCGACCGGAACGCGGACGCGCGACGCCTCCACGGCGGCGGGGCGGGGCGTACCCGGACGGCACACGAGCCCCTGTGACCTGCGGCACAGCGCTTGCCCCTCACACCAATGTCAGGTTCTAGCGTGATCACCGTGCCCGGACGGGGCACGCGTTTCCTGAAGGAGATCTCACGTGACCAGCCTGTTCCACCCCCACCAGATCGGGAGCCTGACACTGCCCAACCGGGTGGTGATGGCCCCGATGACCCGTGTCCGCGCCGCCGAGGGCGGACTGGCGACGCCGTCCATGGCGACGTACTACGCCCAGCGCGCGACCGCTGGCCTGATCGTGTCCGAGGGGGTGCAGCCGAGCCTGGTGGGCCAGTCCAACCCGGGGACGCCGGGGCTGTACACCGACGAGCAGGTGGCCTCCTGGAAGCCGGTGACCGGCGCGGTGCACGCCAACGGCGGACGGATCTTCGCCCAGATCATGCACGGCGGGCGCGTCTCGCACCACGAGACCACGGGCACGCAGCCGGTCGGCCCCTCGGCCGTTCCCGCCGTCGGTAACGTGTTCACCCCGACCGGGCCCCAGCCGGCGCCGATGCCGCGCGCCCTGGAGACCGCCGAGGTGCCCGAGCACGCCGGGTCCTACGCCGGGGCCGCCCGCCGCGCCGTCGACGCCGGGTTCGACGGGGTGGAGCTGCACGGCGCCAACGGCTACATGATCTCGCAGTTCCTCTCGTCCAACGCCAACCTGCGCACGGACTCCTACGGCGGCTCGGTGGCCAACCGGATCCGGTTCGCCGTCGAGGCGACCGCCGCCACCGTCGACGCGGTCGGGGCGGAGCGGACCGGCATCCGCCTCTCCCCCGGCGGAGGGTTCTGGGGTGTCGAGGAGAGGGACGTCCGCGAGCTCTACACGGCACTGCTGGCCGAGCTGTCCCGGCTCGGGGTGGCCTACGTCCACCTGGAGGCCACCACCGACGAGGAACTGCTGCTGGAGCTGCGCCGCGCCTGGTCGGGCACCCTCATCATGAACCCCACCGTTCCCATGGGCCCCAAGCAGGTCGACAAGGCCGGTGCCGACCGCTGGCTCGGTCTGGGGGCCGACCTCGTCAGCTTCGGCCGCGCCTTCATCGCCAACCCCGACCTGGTGGAGAGGCTCCGCAGCGGGCTGCCGATCGCCCCGGTCGACGAGACCACCTACTACCAGGGCGGCGACCGGGGATACCTGACCTACCCGGCGTACCAGCACGCCGCCTGAGCCCGGGTTCCGTCCGGGAGGGACGCGGGCGTCGGCCGCGGAACGGGGCCGGCGTCCGCGTTTCCTCCCCCGGTCCGGCGGGGAGCGTGTCTACATCGCGAGCACGCACCCGAGGGAGTGACGATGAAGTCCACCCAGCTACTGGAAGAGAACGGACTGCGCACGTTCCTGCTCGTCATGGACAAGGGCGACGAGGCGTTCGAGCAGATCAGCGGTTTCGCCGAGGCCCACGGCATCACCGCCGCGAGCCTGACCGCCATCGGCGCGGCCAGCCACGTGGTGCTCGGCTACTTCGACACCGTCACCAACCACTACCGGTACACCAGCTTCGAGGAGCAGGTGGAGATCGCCTCCTGCATCGGCGACATCGCCGACAACCAGGGCCAGCCCGCGCTGCACGCGCACATCGTCCTGGGCCGCGGGGACTCCACCGCCCTGGCCGGGCACCTGAAGGAACTGCGCGTGTTCCCGACCATGGAGGTCGTCCTCACCGAGACCCCGGCCCACCTGCGCAAGAAGGTCGATCCCGAGACCGGGCTGGCGCTCATCTCCGTGGACGACTCCACCGGCTCCTGACTCCGCCGGGCCCGGGAGGGCACCGGCCCGGCTGGCGCCCTCCCGGGCCCGGCCGTCCCCGTGCGTCACGGGGCGAGCGCGGCGGACACGCGCAGCTCACCGGACCAGCTCTCACACCGGACGCCCCCGGTGGCGAAGATGATCTCCAACAGCTGACGTTCGCCGCCCGGCCCCCACTCCTGTCCGGCCGCGACGATCTCCTCGCCCATGTGCGCCTCGAACGGTGTCCCACCGTCGCTCTGGGCGACCTCGACCCGGCCGTACCCGGCCATGTCGTACCCCTCGGACGGGTCCGCCGTCTCCACGACCAGGCACCAGTCGGAGGCGGTCGTGACGCGGGTGGAGTTCCCCTCGCCGTCGATCAGCCACACGTCCAGCGGGCCGGACGGGCCCTCCCCGCCGTACAGGTGCCACGACGCGACCACACGCTCAAGGCGCCGCCCCACGAGGCCCGCGAGGTCCTCGCCGTCCCCGTGCAGCGCGCAGAGGTCCATGTCTTCCTCGTCCACCCCCCGACCGTATCGGCGAGGCGCTCCTCGCGTCCCCCGTACGGAGAGAAAAGGGTGCTGCGGTCCGGCATTTCGGGCAAAATGATGCGGCCAGCCCCTCATAAGCCCCTTTAGCGTACTGATAACAGGGCTTATCGAAAAGCCAAGTGACACACGGGCTTCGTGCTTCCTAAGGTGACGGGCATCGCGCTTTTCCCGGTCCTCGCGGTTCTCGCAAGCCCGGGAGGAGCCGGAGTCCCATCCTCTTCGCAGACCGTTCGGACGGCCTGCGCCCTTCCCACAGAGGAATTCCAGTGAACGCTTTTCTCATCATCCTTGTCGCCGTGGTCACCGGCGCGGTCGGCGCCGTCCTCGGTTACCTCTTCGCCCGTCACCGCACCGAGTCCGAGAGCCGCGGCTCGCGCGACGAACAGAACCGCCTGAGCACGGAGTTGAGGCTCGCCGAGGAGCGGCGCGACCAGGCCAGCGCCCAGGCCGAGACGCTGCGCGCCGAGCGCGACGAGGCCCAGAAGTCGCAGCGCGAACGGGAGGCCGCCGCGACCGAACAGAACACCAGGTTGGAGAGCGCGTCCGGGCGGATCGGCGCGCTGGAGGCCGAACTCGACGCCGCCCGGGGCCAGCACCAGAAAGCGGCCACCCATGCGGTGGAGTTGAGGAAGTCCCTTGACGAGAGTCGGCAGCGGATCCGCGACCTGGAGGGGGACCTGGCCACCGCCGAAAGGGACAAGGCCGCGCTGGAGGCGGTGGCCGACCAGCGGAAGGAACTCATCGACGAGTACAGGGCCGAGATCGCGAAGCTGCACACCGAGCGGGCGGAACTGGAGAAGCAGCAGGCCAGGGTGGACGAGGCCCAGAAGGAGCTGGAGCAGGTCCGCGAGGAGCACAGCCGACTCCAGACCGAACAGGTCGAGGCGACCATGGCCAAGATGCTGAAGGTCTCCAAGGAAGAGCTGACCACCGCCGCTGACGAGAAGCTGGGCACGACCGCCAAGGACATCACCGAGAAGCTGCGGGAGATGGGCGTGCAGCTCCGCGAGATCGATGGCAGGCGCACCTCGACCGAGGCCCAGCTGAACGAGCAGATCAAGAATCTGGCGAAGGAGAACCTGGAGAGCCGCAAGCAGACGGCGTCACTCGTGGAGGCGCTGCGCAGGTCGCATGTTCGCGGCCAGTGGGGCGAACTCCAGCTCAAGCGGGCCGTGGAGATGGCCAACCTGCGGGAGCGCTGTGACTTCGACCTCCAGGTCGTGGTCAAGGAGGACGGGAAGGTCCTGCGACCGGACATGGTCGTCAACCTCACCGGCGACAGGCGTGTCGTCGTGGATGCCAAGGTTCCGCTTGACGCGTTCATGTCGGCTCTGGAGGCGACGGAGGAAACCGAGCGGGATCGCCTCATGGGAGAGCACACCCGCCAGGTCCGCGCGCACGTGGACGGGCTCGCGGCCAAGAAGTACCACGACAAGGTCGAGGGCAGCGCCGACTTCGTTCTCATGTTCCTGCCGAGCGAGGCGCTGTTGCAGGCGGCGATGAACCAGGACGCCGGGCTCTACGAGTACGCGCTCGACAAGCGGGTCGTCATCGCTTCCCCGACCGCCCTGGTCTCCATGCTCCGCACCATCGCCCTGTCCTGGAACGAGAAGACCGTGCGAGACAAGACCGAGCAGATCCAGAGGCTCGGCCGGGAGATCTACGAACGCCTCGCCACGTTGAGCGGTCACCTCGGCAACCTCGGTAGCCACATCGACAAGACCGTGGAGTTCTACGACAAGACGATCGGTTCGCTGGAGCGGAGCGTTTTGCCCGCGGCCCGTCGTTTTCCCGAACTCGGGGTTGCCACCTCCAAGGAGATGCCAGAACTGGGTCCGATGGGCTCCCTGACACGAGAGATGAAGGCTCCCGAGCTGGTGCGTGCGGTCACCGAGGAGCCCGTCGCGTCCGTCGTCGAATCGGCCGCGCCGAAGGCCGAGCCGTTCGACTGAGCAGGCGCACGGAGAAGCAGCGCGGCCCTTCCCGGGCGGATTTCGGGAAAGGCCGCGGCCGTGTGCGGGCTCTCGACTTGCTGATGGGCACCTGGGACGCGAGCGAGCTGACAGCGCTGCCCCGACTGAACGAGTCAGCGATACGGCAGTTCGTGTGAGGACCTGGTGATCGCCTCTGGCACACGGCTGGGGCGCTGGGGCCAGGGTGCCCCGTGTTCTCGGGTCGCCCCTAAGAGCTCATCTCATTTGGGTTCTCGG
>NZ_ANAX01000328.1 GCF_000341065.1 Nocardiopsis halotolerans DSM 44410
GGTGGTTTGTGCGTTTGTGCACTGGGGTGGGGTTTGTGTGCGGGGTGGCCCTGGGGTGGTTCCCAGGTGTGGGTGGTTCTTGATCGCGCGGACGCCCTCCCAGGGTTGGGGAGTGTGGTGTTCTCTTTCCTTTGGGTTTCTTTTCCTGGTGTGGGTTGGGTCTCGTGGGTGCACGGCGGAGTTCGGGGTGGACCATCACCACCCGCCCCACGGGTACACGGCTCACCCCACAGGTACACGACAGCATGACACCAGCACGCTCCACGCCACCTCCTGCGGCAGCCGCCAGGGCACGTGCTCGATCCCCCTGGGCTGGTGCACGCCTGGAGGGAGACTGGTGCACGCCTGGAGGGAGAGAAGGGGGGCGATGCCCGCGTCGTCGGTGTGGTCTCTGTCAGTCCTCGTCGGCTTCGGGGGTTTCGATGAGCTGCCGCAGCAGCGCCACGAAGTCTTCTTCGCTCATCGCCGACCAGTCCACGTACTCGTTCATGGTCTGCGGTTTTCCCCGAGCCAGAGCCGATAAGCCTGTGTCGGCCGTATTGGTTCGAGAAGTCTCGGTTAACGAGGTGTTAGCGCAGGTGGTCGGCCTGTTCACTCAGGGACAGGCCTGATCCTCTCCGAGGACACGGCCGGAACCTTCCAGAGCGCCTCAGGGGCGCCTCAGAGGCGCTGTGAGCGCCTCTCCCGCCCCCTGGGGCTCAGACGCGCTGCTGGAGGGCGCTGCGGCACTCAGGGCAGCGGCAGCGCTTGTTGTACCCCGTCACGGTCCCGTGCGGCAGGGATGGGTCCCTCTGCTCGGTGAGGGTGGAGTCGAGCTGCTCGCCGAAGGCAGTGAGGATGCGGGCGGTCGCGAAGACCTGCGTGGTGGTGATACCGAGCTCGGAGGCAGCGTCGTCGATGTGCTTCCCCATGCGGAGTTTCGCGATGAGACGGGAGCGGGTGCTCGGCGGCATCTCCGCCTCCGCGTTCGCGATCAGCTGCTCGGCGTCGTCAATGGGGTAGCTCATGGGTTTCCTCTATGTGTACGGTCACGCCCGCCGGAGCGGACACCTCAAGCATCGTACGCGGTTGAGACATACGGGGCTGACGCCCTCAAGCTGCTGTGGCTCCTGTGACGTGAGGAAATGCCTGGTGCCTGTGGGGGTGCAGTCCACCGTTTTTCGTGACAAAGGATGGGTTTGTCGCCCGACCCGTGGGGTTTCCGGCCTCCGTAATGCATCGAATCGGCAGCTGTTTCCTAGAAACGCATTGCTAGATGCTAGGCGGCGTGTTTCGCTGGTGGTACAACTCCGCCACTCTGCGTCATGGGAACAGCGTTATGACCAGCCCCACGGTCCGTCGTCGGCGCCTGTCCGCCGAACTCCGCCGCCATCGCGTACACGCGGGCATGACCCTCAGCGACGTCGCGGAGGAGCTGGAGTGGTCCCCGGCCAAACTCGGTCACATCGAGACCGGTATCCGCAAGTGGCCGTCGGTCATGGAGATCTCCGCCCTGCTGCGCCTGTACGGCGTGACGGGTGGGCAGCGCGAGGCCATTCTCACGCTCGTCCGGGAGTCGCGGCTGCGCCCCTGGTGGACCGAGTACGAGGACGTGCTGTCGTCCGCGTACGTGGGCAACGAGGCGGGCGCGGTCTCCGTGCAGTCCTACGCGGGCATTCTCGTGCCGGACCTTCTCCAGACGCCCGACTACACCGCTTCGGTGGCACGGGCCCTGGGGCACGGCGAGCACACCGTCGAACGCATGGTGGCCGCCTACCTCAAGCGCCAGGAGGTTCTCGACCAGGGCGGATTCGACTACCACGCCATCATCGAGGAGGACGCCCTCCAACGGGTGGCCGGGAACCTCGGACTGCTCCGCGCGCAGACCAACCGCATCGTGGAACTGGCCACCAGCTCGGACCGCGTGACGGTGCAGCTGCTGCCCACCTCGACCGGTCCCCACCCGGGCGTGTCCGGTCCCTTCTCCGTGCTGGAGTTCGACGAGGACGAGGCCGCGCTGGCGTACGTCGAGGCCACCCACGGCGGTTCGATCGTGGAGGCGGAGGAGTCGGTCGCGGCCTGCAAACAGGTGTGGTCCGAACTCACCCGGATCGCGGCGTCCCCGCAGGTCACCACAGGCATTCTGCGCCGGATGGCGCTGCTGACCTGAGGCCCCGGAGGCTCCCTTCACGTCTTGTGCGGAAAAACGGTCGACTGTGGCGGGGACCGCTCCCGACGGCTTGCTAGTCTGCTTGGTGACAACCTCATAAAGTTCTCTGCGGAGCCCCCGTCTCGTACGGGAGCCCGCTTCCACGTCAACGAAAGGGTCCAGACAGTGAAGAAGATCATCGTTCTGGCGCTGGTGGCCCTCGGGGCTTTCGCCGTCTACCGCAAGATCCAGGCGGACCGCGCCGAGCTCGACCTGTGGACCGAGGCCACGGCGGCCAGCGAGAGCTGACCGACGGACCTGATCCACCGGGCGAACCGAGGACGGGCGCGGTGTGCGCCGTCCCGGCCCGCTCATGAGCAACACGAAGACGTGGGTGGGCCGAAGATCCCGAGGTGCGACCCACGGCTTTGTGCTGCTCCTGGCCCCGGGCGGAGGGGTGAGCGGGACCGCCCCCGATGAAGGTATGCTCTCCAGAGCGACCAGGGCCTGCGCCCGGGTCCGCGGGGCCATAGCTCAGCTGGCAGAGCGCCGGTTTTGCATACCGGAGGTCAGGGGTTCGACTCCCCTTGGCTCCACCGAGGAAAGACGGGGACCCTCCCACGGGAGGGTCCCCGTTCTGCGTATCGGGGCATAAAAGCGAAAAGTGGCGTTTCGTCGCTGCTCGGAAAAGGTTACTAATCGGTAGTTCCGATTCGTCCCCGAAGGCCGCAAATGGGGTGTGCGGCCAGGGGTCCGTATAGTCCGTTCGGGTGAGTTGGATGACACAGAGTCCTCTTCGCCCCGCCGAGTCCGACCGCGCGTGATCGCCTCAGACACGGCATGAAAGCGCAGGTCACGGCACCTGTCGGGGAAAGGTTGCCGGGTGGCCTTTCCTGTGGGTTGCGCGGGCCCGCTTCTACCACATGCAGTTACTCTGCGTATGTGTATGATGACACCTCCCCTAAGTGCAATGGTCCTACTGAGCCATACGAGAAATAGGCCTCTTGGGGTCTGTTGGTGAACTGGGACGAACCGTAGTTTCGACACCAGCGACAACGAGGAAGACAGCGCGCCGAAACGATCGACCCCCGAAGACGAGCCGTGCGGCCCTCGCCCGGCCCCGTGACACCGTCCTCGGACCGGTCCGCGTCTCCTCACCCGCCGACGGTCGCGCCGGTCGGCGGATTCCGATCACCACACATGCTGATCTTGGGAGTGGGGCAACATGTGGAATGAGAAGATGGCAGCTCGTGCCAAATGCCGTGAGATCGACCCCGACGCGTTGTTCGTGCAGGGCGCTGCCCAGAACCGCGCCAAACTGATCTGCCGGGGCTGCCCGGTCCGTACCCAGTGCCTCGCCGAGGCGCTGGACGGCCGCATCGAGTTCGGTGTCTGGGGGGGTATGACCGAACGCGAGCGCCGTGCCCTGCTGCGTCGGCGCAAGGACGTCACCAACTGGTACGAGCTGCTCACCAGCGCCGAGCGCCAGTACGAGCGGGAGCGGGCCCAGGACGCCGCGCCCGTCCCCGTGCGGCAGTAGTCCTCGGGCGGGACCGCGCCCCGCGAGACGGGCCCCGAACGGCCGAGAGGAGCCCCGGCGACCGGATCACAGACGAAAGTCGGGGCCGCCTCCGTCGAAAGGGGGAGACGCGGATCAGGGGAGAATCAGGGACGGTCCCGATACCCATACTCGTCCTGGTGACGCATCATGGTGGGAGTACGGCTGATCGGAGCCGTACTCCCGTCGCCGTTGGGAGTGGGAATGGGAGTGGCTGTGCAGGACCCTCAGTATCCGGCGAGGCGCCCCTGGGAACCGCAGGCCAGGCCGCAGATCCGCCTCACCGACGCCGAACGTGACGCCACGATCAAGGTCCTCCAGGAGGCCTTCGGCCGCGGCCAGCTCGACGAGGAGGAGCTCGACGAGCGCACCGAGAAGGCCATACGGGCCAAGTTCGGGGCCGACCTGGTCCCCCTCACCGAGGACCTGGGAGTCACCCCGTCGGGAGAGCCCGAGAGGCCGGCCGCCGGCGTCTTCGGCGGCCGGAGCGGGCAGCAGGCCTCCCCGGAGAGCACCACCGCGGAGCGGATCGTGGCCGCGGTCGGGCACGGCGGGAACTACTTCTTCCCCCTCGTCGCTCCCCTGGTGTTCCTGCTCGCCGGCGACAGGCTCTCGCCCTACGTGCGGCGCCAGGCCCTGGAGTCGCTCAACTTCCAGATCTTCTGCATCATCACCGGGATCGCGAGCCTGCTTCTCTTCTGGCTCGTCGCGCCACTCCTGGTGACGCTGGCGGTCGCCCTGGGCTGGATGGTCCTCCCGGCCGTCGCCAGCATCGCCAGCCTCCTGGGCAAGGACTGGCGCTACCCCATGTTCTTCCGCGCCATCAAGGAGGACTGAGCGCCGACGGAACCCGGAGAGGGAACCAGCCCGCGGGCGGGGACTCCCCCACCCCGCGCGGCGGTCCGTCTCTCGTCACTGCTGTCAGTGGCCGGGCTTGCCGTTCTCCTTGGCCCGGCTCTCCCCCGCGGCCGCGCGAACGGTCTCCTTGGCCTTGCCCTTGGTGGTCCTGGCCGCCTTGGCGGTCTCCGAAGCCTTGTCGGACGTCTCCGAGGCCCGCTCCTCCAGGTTCTCCCGCGTCTCGCGGACCTGGTCACGCGCCTGGTCCAGGTGCTCCTGCCACTCGGCGTCCTGGGAGGCCTGACGCATGCGGACCAGCGAATACACCACCAAGCCGCCGACCACCGCGGCACCGCCGATCAGGATCCCCCGGGGGACACGGCGCTTGCCACGTCGGAACAGCTTCAGCCCGCGGCGGCCGGGGTTCGGGTCGACGCGCTGGGCCGCCGCGGTGAGCATCCCGGCCACCCGCGGCGCCACGGTGTCCTCCACGCGCAGCGCGGCGTTCTCCAACCGGGGAGCGGTCCAACCGCGTGCCTGGAGGAGCCTCAGAGCGGCCTGGTCGCGCGCCTGGTCGGCGTACGGTCCGAACCGATCGGCCTGCTCGCGGGCCGCGTCCTGGAGGCGGGCGAGGGTCGCCTCCGCGTCCTTGCGTGCCCTGCGTTGCTTGGAAGTGATAGACACCTCGACGCTCCTTCGATCGTTCGCCAGTTTCCGTGGCCTCTACCCGATACGGCCGACGGTCCACGTCACACGGGCGGTTTCCTCGTCGCCCCTACCCGTTACCCGGGTGTTATCTCAACATACGTCCTCTCCGGGTGTGATCTTCGTTTCGACACCGCCCGACGGTTTGTCTCCTCGGGCTCCACCCCGTACCGGTGCCCCGGCGAGCTGCCCGGACGCCGCGGAACCACACCGGATTCAGGTCAAGCCCGGGGGACGGACGGGTAACGTGAGCACGTAAACGAAGTCGACCGAAAGGCACGTAGGTGTCGGACTCCAAGGGTCAGCCCACCGCGCGGCTGAACACCTCCAAGGGAACCATCGTCGTCAAGCTGTTCGAGGAGGAGGCGCCGGAGACGGTCGCCAACTTCGTGGGGCTGGCCGAGGGCTCGAAGCAGTGGATGGACCCCACCACGGGCAAGCCGTCCAACAGCAGCCTGTACGAGGGCACGATCTTCCACCGTGTCATCGACGGCTTCATGATCCAGGGCGGCGACCCGCTCGGTACCGGCCGCGGCGGCCCCGGCTACACCTTCAAGGACGAGATCCACCCGAACCTGCGCTTCGACCGCCCGTTCCTGCTGGCCATGGCCAACGCGGGCCCGGGCACCAACGGCTCGCAGTTCTTCATCACCGTGGAGAAGCCGTACTGNGTCGAGGGGGAGAAGGTGGTCACCGAGATCTCGAAGGTCGCCACCGACTCCCAGGACCGTCCTCGCGAGGACGTGGTGATCAACAGCATCGAGATCACCCGATAGCGGCGACGGCGCCCCGAGCCCGAGGAAGGGGGATCCGCCCATGACCGCATCTCCGCCGCCGTCCGGAACGGGAGCGGAGCGCCCGGCCCCGCGTACCTGCTACCGGCACTCCGACAGGGAGACCGGGGTCAGCTGTAGCAGGTGTGAGCGGCCGATCTGCCCGGACTGCATGGTCGAGGCGTCCGTGGGCTTCCAGTGCCCCGGCTGCGTCGCGGAGGGGAACCGGGGGATGCGTCGGGCCCGGACCACATTCGGGGGCAGGATCGTCAACAGGCCGTACGTCACCTGGACGATCATCGGCCTGATCGCGGCGGTCTTCCTCGCCCAGCTGGGCACGTCCGATCCGATCGGGCAGGCACGCCTCTCGCCGCTGGTCGGGGAGTTCGGCATGCTCGGCCTCCTCCAGTGGGAGGACGGGACCTTCCTGGGGGTGCTCGCCGGTGAGTGGTACCGGCTGATCACGGGCGCGTTCCTGCACGGCGGCGTCTTCCACCTGCTGTTCAACGGGTACGCCATGTACGTCCTGGGCACGCAGCTGGAACGCTGGCTGGGGCACGGCCGTTTCCTGACCCTGTGGGTGCTCGGAGCGCTCGCGGGGTCGGTACTCAGCCTCCTGATGGCGCCGAACCAGCTCGGTGTCGGCGCCTCCGGCGCGATCTTCGCCCTCTTCGGGGCGGTGTTCGTCCTGGGCAGGCGGCTGCGCCTGGACCTGCGCATGGTCGGTGTCCTGCTGGCGGTCAACCTCGTGCTGACCTTCACGGTCCCGGGCATCTCCTGGACAGCGCACATCGGCGGTCTGGTCGCCGGGTTCGCCCTCGGAGCCGTGTTCGCCTACCTGCCCGGGCGGTCCGCGGGGGCCGGGACCCGCACACTCACGCACGTCCTGCTGGCGGGGGCGTTCGCCGCCGTCCTCGTGGCCCTGGTGGTCACGGCACCGCTGATCATCCTCGGCTGACGGAGGGGAGGGCCTCGGGGGGAACGCCTCCGGGGCTCCCGCCGTCACGTGGTCTCCGCCGTCAGGGGGTGCCCGGGAGAGGTGGCGTCCGACCCGACCGGCGACACGGTCCTCTCGCGGCACCTGTCGGGATCCCTCGCCCGCGCCTTTCGCGGGCATGCGAGACGGAGCTACCCACAGCCTGTGGATAACCCTGTGGATAACCTGTGTCGATACTGTTCACGCGGGCGCGGACACGGTACGGCCGGTGGCACCCGCGGTCGCCGGACGGAGCGGCCACCGAACGGGGGACGGTCGGGCCGCGGGGATCCGCCGGGCGGGAGGGGTCAGTGCCAGCGTGTGGAGAGGATGACGGCCACGATGATCCCGCTGAAGCCGATCAGCAGGTTCCACTGGCTCCAGTCACGCATGTAGGGGACCTGGTCGCCGGCGATGTAGTAGACCGCGATCCACAGGATGCCCAGGATGAAGAAGCCCAGCATCAGGGGGACGAGCCAGCGCGGGCTGACCTTGGGCTTCTCCTTCGAAGGAGGCGGCGTGTAGACGGCCTTCTTCTTGCGATCGCTGCGGGACTTGGGCACGGTCGCTGCTCCAGTACGTGGGGCGTGTTCCTGAACGAGAACACAGTCTACGCCCCGGGGGGAGCCCCCGTCACCGGTGGGATGTACCGGATCACACGCACCACACCCGTACCCGCGTGGCGGGTCACGCCCTCCGGTGCCGTCCGGTGCGCCCCCCACGCGAACGGGCCGCCCCGCGCCTGCGCGCGGAGCGGCCCGTTCGTCGACGTCTCCCGGCTCGCTCAGTCCCTGCGGACGGAGGGGAACAGGTCGTCGTCACCGCCCGGAGGCTGGTCACCGCCGTTCTCGCCACCGTTGCCGCCGCCGTTCTCACCGTCGGNNTGGTCGCCCCCGTCCGGCGGGGACTCCTGGCCGTTACCGGGCGGAGGCGACTGGGTGGCGGGTGCCATCGCGATGACGATGTTCACCGTGGACCCGGGTTCCACGCTCTGTCCGTTCTGGGGGTCCTGGCTGATGATCGTGCCAGCCGGGGCCTCCGATGTCTCCTCCTCCGTGAAGGAGGCGTTCAGCTCCAGCGGCGCCAGGGCGGCCTCCGCGCCGGAGCGCGTCATCCCGATCAGGTCGGGCACCTGTACCTGGCCGGGGCCCGAGGAGACCAGCAGCGTGATCTCGGTGTCCGGTGCGACCTCCTCACCGGCGGCGGGGTCGGTGCCGATCGCGTTGCCGGCCTCGACGTCCTCGCTCGCCTGTTCCTGGGTGGTGACGTTCTCGAAGCCCGCGCCGTTCAGCGTGTTCAGCGCCTCGGACTCGACCTGCCCCTGCACCCTCGGGATCTCGGCGGCGTCCGGGCCGCTGGAGACGAACAGCGTGATCTCGGTGTCCAGGGCCACCTCCTCACCGGCCTCCGGGTCGGTGCCGATCGTGGTGCCCTCCTCGACGTCCTCGCTCGCCTGCTGCTCGGTGGTGACGTCCTCGAAGCCCGCCTCACCGAGTTCGGTCTGCGCCTCGTCAGCGGTGGACCCGGCCACTTCGGGGACCGCGGCGGTCGGCGCTTCGGGTTCGCCGCCGAACCCGCCGTTGATCAGGAAGAACAGCAGCGCGATGGAGGCGATCACGCCGACGCCGAGCAGGACCCACAGCGCGGCGGCCTTCCCGCCGCCGCCCCGCCTGCGGTCGTCGTAGCGGTCGTCGTAGTCGTCCTCGTAGTCGTCGTAGTCGTCGTACCGGCCACCGGCGGCGGGCGGTATCGCCGTCGTGGCGCCCGCGGCGGCCATGGCCATGGTGCCCGCCTGGGTGGGCATCCCGGCCAGGCCGCGCTGGATGTCCGCGCGCATCTCCGCCGCGTTCTGGTAACGCTCCTCGCGGCTCTTGGTCATCGCCCGGAGGGTGACGTCCTCCAGCCAGTCGGGGACCTGGGGGTCGATCTCGCTCGGCGGGACCGGCTCCTCACGCACGTGCTGGTAGGCGATCGAGACGGGGGAGTCACCGGTGAAGGGCGGGCGGCCGGTGAGCAGTTCGTAGAGCACGCAGCCCGTGGAGTAGATGTCGCTGCGCGGGTCGACCCGCTCGCCGCGCGCCTGTTCCGGGGACAGGTACTGGGCGGTACCGATGACCTGCGAGGTCTGCGTCATCGTCGCCTGGTCGTCGCCCATCGCGCGGGCGATGCCGAAGTCCATCACCTTGACCTCGGCGTTGCGCGTCAGCATCACGTTGGCGGGCTTGATGTCGCGGTGGACGATCCCGTTGTCGTGGCTGTACTCCAGCGCCTTGAGGATGCCGTCGACCAGTTCCGCCGAGCGCTCCGGCAGCAGGCGGCGGTCGTCGTCCAGCAGTTCCTTCAGGGTTCGCCCGTCCACGTACTCCATGACGATGTACGGGATGGACACCCCGTCGACCATGTCCTCGCCGGTGTCGTACACGGCGATGATGGCGGGGTGGTTCAGGGAGGCCGCGGACTGCGCCTCCCGCCTGAACCGCGCCTGGAACACGTGGTCGCGGGCCAGATCGTGTCGGAGGGTCTTGATCGCGACGAGTCGATCGAGGCGCAGGTCGCGTGCGCGGTAGACCTCGGCCATGCCGCCGCGCCCGACGATGCCGTCGAGCTCGTAGCGTCCGCCAAGGAGCCGGGGCTGGGACATGTCGTGTACTGATCCTCGTGTCTTCCGGAGGCCGCCCGCGGGCCGCCGCCTACCCTGAACGTCTCTCGCTCATGGTGTCTGGGTGTGTCGTTCTATCCGGTTCCGCCGTCGTCAGTGCCGCCACCGTTGCCACCGCCGGTGTCACCGGTGCCGCCGTTTCCGCCGCCACCGTTGTCACCGCCGCCGGATCCGCCGTCCTCTCCGCCGCCACCCTCGTTTCCATCGTCGTTACCGCCGTCGGTGTCCGGTGGATTCGGATTGGTCGGCTCGTCGGTCCCCTGGTCCGGCGGGGTGGTCGGTCCGTTCTCGGATCCCTCGTCCCCGCCGGTACCGTCGGACGGGTCGCTCTCCGGGGAGTCCTCGCTGGGAGAGGGACTCTCCGGATCCGTGGGTTCCCGCGGACCCGTGTTCCAGTCGGTGTCCCCCTCGGGTGCCACGGGGGTCTCCTCCGGAGCGGTCTCCACGGGCTCCTCCCTCTCCTCCTGGGACGGGGAGTCGGTCACGGCCGGGGACTGGTCGGCGTCGCGCAGTGCGTTGTTGTTGTCGGCACCACCGCCCCACAGCATCCCGCCCACCAGTGCGGCGGCGATCAGGATCACGGCGGCGATCGCCGTGAGGACCATGGGAACGCTGATCCTGCGGCGCTCCGGTGCCCCGGCCAGCGTAGCGGACTCCCCTCCCTGGTCAGGGGCCGCGGTCGGCTGGCCGCCGGTCCGGGACGACGGGGAACCCGGGTCGGGATCGCCGACCGCTCCCACCACCGCGGTCTGGGCCATGCCGTCGAACCCCGTGGAGGGCGTCGGCGGCCCGGTTCCGGCGTTGGATCGGATCACCGCGGCCATGTGGGCGACCTCACTGGCGGTCGCGGGCCGCTCCTCCGGGTCCTTCAGCAGCAGGGAGGAGACCAGGTGGTCGACGTCCGCGGGGATGTGCGCGGGCAGTTCCGGCGGGTCCTCGCGGGTGTGCGCCAGGGCCAGCGCCACCGGGGTGTCACCGGTGAACGGCGGTGTCCCCGCCAGGCACTCGTAGGCCACCACACCGAGCGCGTACAGGTCCGAGGAGGCGGTCGCCGGCCTGCCCGACGCCTGCTCGGGTGAGATGTACTGCGCTGTTCCCATGACCATGCCGGTCTGGGTGAGGGTCACCGACATGTCGCCCCGGGCGATACCGAAGTCGGTGAGCTTGAGCTGGTCCTCCGGAGTGACCAGCAGGTTGCCCGGCTTGATGTCGCGGTGCACCACGCCGCGCGCGTGGGCGGCGGCCAGGGCCTTGGCCGCCTGGTACACGAAGTCCAGGGTCTGGTCCGGGCTCAGGTTGCCCTTCTCCCGCAGCACCTGGGAGAGCGGTTCGCCGACCACGAGTTCCATGACCAGGAAGGCGCGGCCGTTCTCCTCGCCGTAGTCGTAGACCTGGGCGATCCCGGGGTGGGAGAGCCCCGCGGTGATGCGGCCCTCGGTCCGGAACCGCTCCCTGGCCGTGGGTTCGGCCATCTGCGAGAGGTGCAGCAGCTTCACCGCGACGGGCCGGTTGAGCAGGGTGTCGGTCGCCTTCCACACCGTGCCCATGCCGCCGGAACCCACCTGTTCCTCCAGGCGGTAGCGGTCGCTCAGAACGGTCCCGGTGAGTCCACCGGGACCGTTCTGGGAAGACGGTTCGTAGGCGTTCACTCCAGGACCACTGCCTCCATCATCTCGCGGCCGATCGGAGCCGCGAGCTCGCCACCGCTGACGTCGCCGAACTCGACGACGACCGCGACCGCGATCTGGGGGTCGTCCGCCGGGGCGAAGCCGATGAACCAGTTGTGGGTGGGACTGTCCGGACCGGTCTCGGCGGTACCGGTCTTGCCGGCGACCTCCATACCCGGGATGGCCGCGTTGGGACCCGAGCCGCCCGGCTGGGTGACCAGGGTCATCATCTCCTTGAGGTCCTGGGCCGTGCTGGCGCTGACCGCCTGGGAGTAGGTCTCCGGGCTGGTCTGGGTGATGACGGACAGGTCCGAGTCGCGCACGGTGTCCACGGAGTAGGGCTTCATGACCTCACCGCCGTTGGCCACGCCCGCGGCGACCATCGCCATCTGGAGCGGGGTCGCCTGCACGTTGGACTGGCCGATACCGGCACGGGCCAGGATGTTGCGGTCGGTCTCCACCGGAGCGTTGCTCGGGAGCACGGGGATCGGGACGTTCAGGTCCCCCTCCTCGCGGTTGAACCCGAACGCGGTGGCCTGTTCCGACAGGTTCTCGCCGCCGATGTCGAGCGCCCAGTTGGCCATCGAGGTGTTGCAGGAGATCTGGATCGAGTGCGCCAGGGTGTCGGGCTCGCCGCCGTTGCAGGTTTGGCCGGGGGTGGCGTTGGGCAGCTCCCCGCCCAGGTCCATGACGTCGGGCGCCTCCTGGGTGGTCTCGGGGGTGGCGCCCAGGTACTCGATGGCCGCCGCGGCGGTCACGACCTTGAACGTCGAACCCGGGGGGTAGTACTCGTGGAGGGCCCGGTTCAGCAGCGGCTTGTCCGGGTTGTTCTCCAGCTCCGTGTAGTTCTGCGTGGCCGCCTCGATGTCGTCGATGCTGACGACGTCGTTGGCGTCGTAGGACGGGTAGGACACCGCGCCCAGGATCGCCCCCGTCTCGGGGTCGAGCGCGACGGCCGCGCCGTTCTTGCCGTTCAGCTGCTCGAAACCCTCGTAGGCCGCCTGCTGCACCTCGGGGTTGAGGGTCAGCTGGACCTGCGCGCCCTCGGGCTCACGGCCGGTGATGATGTCGCGGAAGTTGCGTACCGCGAGACGGTCGTCGGTGCCGTTGAGCAGCGCGTTCTCGGTGCGTTCGATGCCCGAGGCGCCGTAGGCGCGGAAGGAGCCGACGATCGGCGTGTACAGGGGACCGCCCTCGTACATGCGCTGGTAGCGCGGCTGCCCGTCCTCCCCGGAGATGTCCTCCGAGTAGGCGACGTTCTCCCCGGCGATCTGGATGGGACCGCGCGCCTCGCTCAGCCGCTCGCTGTACTGGCGTGTGTTGAGCGGGTCGTCGCGGATCGCCTCCGCCTGGAATCCCTGGAGCCACGTGACGTTGCCCATCAGGATCAGGATCAGGAGGAAGGCGAAGATACTGAGTCTGCGGATCGGTGTGTTCATCGTCGGATCACCTGTGTCGCGCCCTCGTCCTGGATGGCCTGTGGTGCGGGTCGGCGGGCGTTGTCACTGATGCGGAGCAGGATGCCCATCATGATCCAGCTCGCCACCAGGGCCGAACCGCCCGCCGCCATGAAGGGCGTGGTCGAACCGGTCAGCGGGATGACCCTGGTCAGCCCGCCCAGGACGATGAAGACCTGGTAGGCGAGCAGGAAGGCGACACCGCTGGCCAGCAGCTTGTTGAACGAGCCGGTGACCGCGAGCGCGACGCGCATGCCGCGCTCCACCAGCAGGCCGAGGACCATCAGCACGGCGAGCAGACCGGTCAGTCCCAGTTCCTCGCCGAGCGTGGCGAGGATGAGGTCGCTGTCGGCGGCGAAGGTGCTGTACAGCTCCCCGGCGCCCAGACCGGTGCCGAAGAGCCCGCCGTAGGCCATGCCGACCAGTCCCTCCACCAGCTGCTGGCTGCCGCCGACCGCGTAGTAGACCTCCTGGTCGAAGGCGTTGAACCAGATGTTGACACGGGCCTTGACGTGCCAGAAGAGCAGGTAGGCGGTGAACGCCCCGACCGCGAACATGGCCAGGCCGATGGTCACCCACGAGGAGCGCTGGGTGGCCACGTACAGCATCGCCAGGAACGTGCCGAAGAGCAGCAGCGAGGTGCCCAGGTCGCGCAGCAGGACCAGGATGCCGATGGCCAGCACCCAGCCGACCAGGATCGGCGCCAGGTCGCGGGCCCGGGGCAGCTCGATGAGCGTGAAGCGGCCGACCTTGATCGGCTTGCCGACGATCTGGAGGACCTGGCGTTTGTTCATCAGGTAGGACGCCAGGAAGATCACCAGCGCGATCTTGGCGAACTCCGAGGGCTGCATGGTGCCCAGACCGGGGATGTTGATCCACAGCCGAGCGCCGTACACCTCCTGGCCCAGGCCGGGGATGATCGGGAGCGCGAGGAGGAAGATCGCGACCAGGCCGCTGATGTAGGTGTAGCGCTGGAGGACCCGCGGATCCTTCAGGAAGATGATGATGAGGAAGCACACGGCCAGGCCGATCGCCGTCCACATCAGCTGTGAACCGGCGCCGGCGCTCTCGGCGTTCTCGGCCTCGCCCGCGCTGACCCGCCAGATCATCGCCACGCCGATCCCGTTGAGGAACAGCGTGCAGGGCAGGATCAGCGGGTCGGCGTAGGGCGCCACGAACCGCATCGCCACGTGTGCCGCCGCCGCCATCGCGGCGAAGGTCAGGCCCACCGTCCACATCGCGGAGGGGATCTCTCCGCTGATGTTGAGACCCGCGATCGCGATGCCCGCCATGGTGATCGCGATGGCGAAGATGATGAGGACCAGCTCGGCGTTGCGCCGCTTGACGGGGGGCAGCTCGGTCGGAGCCTCGGGCGCGGGGGCCTTGCTCATGTCAGATCACCCGGACCCTTCTCGCGCGTCGGCCGCGGTCTCCAGCGTGTCGACGCGCTCCTGGGCGTCCGCCAGGCTCTCCGTCGGGAAGGTGTTCTCCACGCTCTGGCGGTCGGCCTCCGAGAGCGACTCCAGGGTGATCCCGGTGTCCTCCACCTCCTCCGACAGGTTGAAGCCCGCGATGTCGGTGTTGATGCCCTGGTAGATGCTGACCGTCTCCCCGTTGGAGGAGGGGCCCACGTAGTACTGGCCGTTCACGTACTGGCGGCCGAAGTAGTAGGTGGCGCCCGCGACGATGGCGACCACGAGCAGGAACACCAGGATCACCGGCCACCAGCGCTTCTGGCGGTACTCGGGTTCCGGACGGCCCCGCCGGTTGGTGGGCGGGGCCTCGTATTCGTCGTGGTCGTCGTTGTGGGGTTCCTGGTAGGCGCCGCCCGGAGGGGCCTGCCCCGGGGCGTCGTCCCGGATCGGGTCCATCTCGGCGGTGTCGCCGGAGCCGCGCAGTTCCTGGGCCCGTCTGGCGGGGGTGTCGTTGCCCTGGTCGACGTTCTCGCGCCGCTGGTCTGCGGCGCCGACCACCTGGGCGGTGCGCGTGGGACCCTCGTGGTCGGTCTCGGTCTCGATGACGTCGGCGACGACCGCGGTGATGTTGTCCGGTCCTCCCCCGCGGATGGCCAGCTCGATGAGCTTCTTGGCCGCGCCGCGCGGGTCGGCCTCGGTGGCGAGGGTCTCGTGGATGGTCTTCTTGCTCACCACGCCGGAGAGCCCGTCGGAGCAGAGCAGGTAGCGGTCGCCCGCCTTGGCCTCGCTGATGGAGATGTCGGGGTCGACCGGGCTCTTGCCGTCGAGGGCGCGCAGGATGAGGGAGCGCTGCGGGTGGGTGGCGACCTCCTCCTCGGTGATCTTGCCCTCGTCCACCAGTGTCTGCACCAGGGTGTGGTCGTGGGTGATCTGCTCGAAGCGGGGACCGCGCATCAGGTAGGCGCGGGAGTCGCCGATGTGGATGAGCGCCACCCGGGGACCGGCCCAGAGCATGGCCGTCAGGGTGGTGCCCATGTTCTCCAGCTGGGGCTCCTCCATGATCCTGCGCGAGAGGGAGGCGTTGGCCTGCTCGACGGCGCGCTGGAGCACCTCGGCCATCTCGTCGGTGCGAGGCGGCTCGGAGTCGAGGGTGCGGATCGAGGAGATCGCGATGGAGCTGGCCACCTCGCCGCCCGCGTAACCGCCCATGCCGTCGGCGACCGCGAGGAGGTTCTGGCCGGCGTAGCCGGAGTCTTCGTTGCCTTCGCGGAGGCATCCTACGTCGGAGTACGCCGCGTATCGGAGAGCGATTGTCATTTGCGCAGTTCCAGGACGGTTTTGCCGATACGGATGGGCTGACCCACCGTGATGGGCTGGGGGCGGTTCAGCTTCTGCTGGCCGAGGTAGGTGCCGTTCGTCGAGTTCAGGTCCTCCACGAACCAGCGGCCGTTGTCGGAGTAGACGCGCGCGTGGCGGCCGGACGCGTAGTCGTCGGTGATGACGAGCGTGGAGTCCGGGGCGCGTCCGATGAGGATGGGCTGGACGCCCAGGTCGACGCTGGTTCCCTTGAGCGACCCCTGGGTCACGACCAGGGCGGTGGGCTCGTTCCGACGCGGACGCGGCGGCCGGGAGGGCTTCGACGAGTACGAGGGGCCGGCGTCCTGACGGGACGGAGGACGCGGCGCGGGGCGGGGCTTCCGCCGGGGTTTCTTCTTGGAGCCGAAGAGGTCCGTGCGGATCACACCGATCGCGGTGAGGATGAACAGCCAAAGCACCGCGAGATACGCGATCTTGATCAGTATGAGGGTCAAGTTGGACATCGAACTGCTCTTCAGCCCCTGTCGTGCTTCGGCCGGGATGGCGGTCATCGGCGCCGCCACCGTGTCTTCCCCACCTTCGGGTTGGTGAGTGTGTCGAGATCGCCGGTCGCGGCCTTCGGCCGCGGCCATTGTGCCCGATCGGTCAGGTCTTCGCGGAGACTACCCTCCCGGCCGGATATCCGACAGCGGGCCCCGGACGCGGTCGGCCCGCCCCTTGTCAGACGCCGCCGTGACGGCGTTGGTTGTGGTTCCGTCGGGTCTGGTCGGTCGGTTCCGCCGGGGCGTCAGTCGCGGCGGAACGTCATCGTGGTGCGGCCGAGGCTGATCCTGCTGCCGTCCACCAGACGGGCCTGCCTGACCTGCTGTCCGTTGACGAAGGTCCCGTTCGTCGAGCCCTTGTCCACCAGGATGGCCTCGTCGCCGTCCAGACGGATCTCCACGTGGTGGCGTGATACGCCGTTGTCGACCAGACGCAGGTCGCAGTCGGTGCCGCGCCCCAGCAGCGTGACCGGTGTGGTCAGCTCGAAGGACTGCTGCATGCCGTGACTGGCGATGCTGCCCTCGGCCGCGGCCCCTCCGGGGGAGATCAGCAGACGCGGACGTCCGGTCTGCTGCTGGCCCCCGGTCGGGCCGGGGTCACCGACGGGCTGGCGGACCTCGCCGTCCTTGCCGACCATGGTGCCGCGCACGACTCCGGACCGGATCCGGAAGCGACCGGTCTTGAGGCCCTCGTCGGACCTGAAGTGGACGCGTACCGGCCCGACGAAGGAGTAACCCTGCTCCGTCGCGTAGTCGCGTGCCAGCTTGGACAGTTCCTGGCCCAGACTGTCGGCGTAGACCTCCAGGCGTTCCCTGTCGCTGGCGGCCAGTTCGACGATGAAGTCGTTCGGGACCAGGGTGCGGCCCTGGGCGACGATCGCCGCGCGCTCGTCCATCTCACGCTGGACGGCGCTCGCCACCTCGACCGGTTGGAGCTCCGACTTGAAGGCCATCGCGAAGGTGCCTTCGATCATGCCCTCAAGCCTGCGCTCGAAGCGTTGGAGCACTCCCACGAGGTACCTCCCTTTGTACTCCACTTCGTATGTGTAGACGATCGTAACCGCGTCGGGGTGCCCCTGGTTTCAGTCGCACCCCGGGACGGCCCGTGAGGGCCCGTGGACCGGTGGACCGAAAAGCGTGTGCGACCCACCTTCAGACCGTGCTAGCCTTATGCATGTCGCCAGGGGGAACCGGACGAAAAGCCCGGATCACCTGGCAACACAACTGAATGAAGTCGCTCGGGCGGGTGGCGGAACGGTAGACGCGCACGGTTCAGGTCCGTGTGTCCGAAAGGATGTGAGGGTTCAAATCCCTCCTCGCCCACGTGTTGCGGGTTGCTGCTCGCTGACCTCCGGTCAGCTCGCCGCAGCCCGCAGTTCTTTTGCGGGGGGTACCCCCGCGCCCCCGGTGCGGGTTGCTGCTCGCCGACGTCCGGTCGGTTCGCCGCAGCCCGCAGTTCTTTTGCGGGGGGTACCCCCGCGCCTCCGCCAGGAACATCGACGTCAGCCATGCTACGTCACCGGCGTCACCAGGGTCCCGTGCTCTCCGGAGCACGGGACCTTCGTCGTCGTGGAGGTCTTCCGCGGCCTCGGAGCCGGCCCAGCCCGGCCTCCGTGGGACCGTTCCGACACCGAACGGTTACGGGATGGGCGCACTGGCGCCCGTCCCGCTCCCTCAGCGGCGTGACACGGCCATGGGGGCGTCCCGCGGGGGGATCCGGCGCTCTCAGGCGGGCGTGTCGGGCATACCGGGGAGGCCGTCGATGCTCGTGGCGTTGCGGGTGCGTTGGTAGTCGGTGAAGTAGCCCGGATCGCGGTGTTCGTGGTGCCGGTCGAGGAGGTCGCGGTCGCCGCGCAGGTCCATGAGGGGGACGGAGAAGCCGCAGGAGTCGGAGACGCGGTGGACGTCCACGACGATGACGGCGCGTTGGCCGAGGGTGCGTTCTTTGGAGAAGCGGGTGCGCAGGTCCGCGAACTCGGGATCGTCGGGGGTGACGACGCGGCCGACCCCGTGCAGGCGGACGATGTTGGGCGGTCCGGAGAAGGCGCAGAACATCAGGACGATGCGTCCGTTCTCCCGCAGGTGGGAGATGGTCTCGATGCCGGAGGCGGTGTAGTCGAGGTAGGCGACGCGGTGCTCGTCGAGCACGGCGAAGGTGCCGCCCATGCCCTTGGGGGAGACGTTGACGTGGCCCTCGTGGGACAGGGGCGCGGTGCCGACGAAGAAGACGGGTTGGTCGAGGAGGAAACGGGCCATGCGGTCGGTGATGGCCTCATGGATCTTTGCCATGGGAGGGAGTCTGGCACTCCTGGGCCACGCGGGGAGTGAGGCGTCGGCCGGAGGGAGGCGGTGGGGCGCGTTTCCTCGGGCCGGGCGGCGGGCCGATCCGGCTGGTGGGCCGGTGCGGTTCCTCCCCGCGCCGACCGGGGGCACCAGCCGCCGCGTGCCCTCCGGCCACACGTCGGTCTCCGGACACGCGTCAGCACCGCGGGGACGGGCCCGGCGTCACCGCGGTGTGGCCGGGGACGGTCGGCGGTTCTGCTCCGCCCTCCGTCCCCGGCGCACCCGTTGCCTCATCCGCGTCTCATCTCCGGCGGCTCGCGTGTCCGCCGTTCAGTCGGCCCTCCTCGCACCGTCGAGGTCCCACACCCGCAGGTGTCCGCACATGCCGCTGCGCAGCGGCCCGGGAGGGGAGTCGGCGGTGTAGACGGCGGACTCCGAGAGGTGTTCTCCGTCACCCCGGCCCAGGGACTCCAGGTGTCGCACGGTGGTCCGCGCCTGGTGGACCGCTCCCTGCTCGACGTGGTGGTGCCACCCGGCGACCCGGTCGCGGACGAGCTCCGTGGCGGCCCTGTACAGCCCCTTCAGCGCGTCCGGACCCTCCCGTTCCACCCGCGCCCGCAGCTCCAGATAACCCTCCACGGCCAGGTCGCGGCGCTCCCGGGCCGCCCGCTCGGCCGAGGTGACCGCATCGGGCAGCACGGTGGCGCGGCGGTAGGCGTCCGGATCGGCCAGGATCCTGCCGGGGTAGGTGAGCACGGCGTCGCCCGACTCCGGCAGGCCCGCGTTCTGCATGACGACCAGGATCTCCAGGTCGCCGCTGTCGTTGATCAGCCGGTGCACGGTTCCCGGGGTGAACCACAGCAGGCTGCCGGGACGCAGCCGGGTCCGCTGGAACCCGGCGCCGCTGAGGCTCTCCAGGGAGCCCTCGCCCCGGAGCACCACGTACCCCTCCGCCGAGGCGGTGTGCAGGTGGGGAGAGCCGCCCGCGTGCCCGTCGACGGCGGGCCAGTCGTAGACCCGCAGGTGCGAGACGGCGGTTCCCCCGGGGAATCCGGGGACGCGCGGGGCGTTCACGCCACCTCCCCGGCGGCTCCCTCGGACGCCGCGCGCTCCAGTTCGCCCAAGCCGAGGTCGGCGAGGGCCTTGGCGCCCCCGGCCCCGCGGTCGCCGTCGGCGACGACCACCGCGTACCGGTAGGCGAGGGTCTCCCCCGCGCCGACCGGCACCACCTCGTCGAAGAAGGGGGCCGGGCACACACAGGCGAAGATCCCGCTGCGCACGAACCACTTCACGGGGTGGCCGGGGTTGTCCGGGGCGTCCACGAACGCCAGCGTCGACGCCCCGTCCGTGCCGTCGTGGCGGCCGGTGAAGGCCAGCCAGGGCGACCGCGTCCCCATGAGGTCGTCGTCGCCCTCCCGTCCCTCGGCGTAGGCGCGGCCCCCGCTGAAGGAACGGGGCCCGCGCCAGAACAGGCCCCCGTACCCGGCGTTGGGCCGCCCCTCCGTGGTGGGGCTGCCGAAGGGGATCTCCTCCTCGGTGAGGTTGGTGAAGGAGGTCGTGAACACCATCGTCCAGGCCCCCCGGTCGGGGGCCGCGGTGAACCGCAGCCCCCGCCGTTCGGAGAACCAGGTCTCGCCCTGCTCGGTCACCCACTCCAGCCGTTCGCCGATCGAGACCCGTTCCGGTGAGGCCTCGATCCGGTCGAAGGACCGGTGCTGGGTCGAGCCGTCGTTGGCGAGCTGCCGGTACCCCGTGTCCCGGAGGTAGGTCGGGCCGCCCCAGAAGTTGGCCGATCCGACGTTGGGGAGGGACCAGGCGATCCCCTTGTGCCACACGTGGTCGTGCGGCCGGTACAGGCTGACGGTGTCGCCGCCCAGGGTGCGGATGGGGTGGAGGTAGGGGCGCGGCGACTCCAGCTGGACGTCCCAGGGCTGGTACACGTAGCGGACGAGGTCGCCGCCGTCGTGGGTCAGGCGCAGTGAGCGCCCCTGCTCATGGACCAGTCCCAGGCCGCTCCGGACGGGCTCCCCCGCCGTGTTCGCCGTGTTGTGAGAGGACATCGGCCGTCACTCCTCGATGAAGTACTGCTCGGGGTTGGTCGGTCCCGGGTCGTTGTAGTTGCCGGAGGAGGGCATCGACTCGGGCACGTTGTGGAAGTGGTCCGCGACGATCCCGTAGCCGGTGGGGCTCAGGCTGATCCCCATGGCGTAGAACTGCTCCTGGGAGACCGCCAGGAAGTCGCGCATCAGCCCGATCCGGGCCTCGGGGTCGGGTTCGGCCTGGACGGCGTCGTACAGCTCCAGGTGCGCCCTCACGTCGTCCGGCGGCTCCTGTGAGCGCGTGTCCTGGCCGTCGGAGACGTACCACTGGGCCCACGGGATGGCGAAGTTGGACTCACCGCTCTGCGTGGGCGCGTACCAGCGCGGGTCGTACATCGCGTCCATCATGCCGTTGTCGCCCGACCACACGTTGGCGTCGTGCTCGTTGTTCTCCCGGCGGGTCTGCCACAGCGAGCGGTCCTCGGTGTTGAGTTCCACGTCGATGTCCAGCTCCTGCCAGAAGCCCACGACCATCTCCATCGAGTCCACGATGTCGGGGCGGAAGTCCGTGGGCACCGACAGGGTGAAGCGCACGGTCTCGCCGCGCGGGCTCGTCCGGAAGCCGTCGGAGTCGCGCTCGTCGTACCCCGCCTCGTCCAGGATCCGGTTGGCCAGGTCGACGTCGTACTCGGTGTACTGCTTGGCCAGTTCCTCGTTGTAAAAGGGGCTGTCCTCGCGCGGCGCGCCCTGCCAGGGTTCGCCCTGTCCCCGGTAGACGACGTCGATGATGTCCTGGCGGTTGATGGCGTGCGAGAGCGCGATCCGGAAGTCCTCGTCGTTGAAGGTCCGCCGCAGCTCCTCGTCCGGGTGGGTGAGGTTGAGGGAGACCATCGCCGTGTTCATCTCCGCGGGCCGGAGCTCGAAGAACTCGTAGCCGCCCGACTCGCGCGCCTCGGCCAGGGTGGGCCGGTTCTCCAGGGTGTTGAAGTGCCGCGAGTGCATGTCGAACTCGCCGTTGAGGGCCCGGACCAGCATGACCTCCTCGTCCGGCAGGATGTCGAAGACGACCCGGTCGATGTAGGGCAGCTGGTTGCCCTCGGTGTCGACCTTCCAGTAGTAGGGGTTGCGTTCCAGGACCATCCGCCCGGAGTCGGCCAGCGGCTCCACGACCTGCCAGGGGTACATGGTGGGCATGTCGGGGTTCTGCCAGTACCGGGCGCTGTCGATCACCCCCGCCTTGTCCTCGAACATCTCGACCCAGTCGGTGTACCCGAGTTCCTCGGCCAGCTCGTCGGCGTCGGGGTTGTGGTCGATGTGGAACTGCTCCAGGTAGTGCCTGGGCTTGTTCACCACCTGGTACTGGAGGAGGTCGGACCCGGCCCACAGGGCGTCGGGCTCGTCGAAGGTGATGGTGAAGGTCTGGTCGTCGACCTTCTCGGCCGTGCCGGGGCTCGCCGCCGCGACCGGGGTCAGGTCCTCGTTGTTGAAGACGTCGTTGAAGGCGAACACGACGTCGTCGGAGGTGAACGGTTCGCCGTCGGACCAGCGCAGGCCCGCGCGCAGGGTGAAGGTCAGCTGGGTGGCGTCCTCGTTGTACTCCCAGGACTCGGCGAGGTTGGGGATCGCCCCCTGCCACTCCGGGTCCCAGCGGGTCAGGTTCTCGTAGCCCACGGTCCTGCCCAGCCAGGGCCAGTCGCCCACGCCCAGGATGGCGGTGTTCCACTCGCCGCCGTACACGCCGACGCGGTCGTGGGGCTCCACCACCAGCGGTTCGTCGGGCAGCCGCTCCTCCAGCGGGGGGAGGTCGCCCGACTCCACGAGGGCGGCGAGCATCGGCGCCTCGCCGTTGGCCTCCACCCTCTCGGTCTCCTCGGTCCCGGGGTCGAGGGAGAAGAAGGAGCATCCGGCGGTCATCACGACCGCCGCCGCGCCCGCGGTGGCTCCCAGCCACCGCCTCCTACCGCCTGTCGTTCGTCGTCTCATGGTTGCGTCACTCCTGCTTCGTGGGGGGTTCCCGCGTGGCGCGGGCCGGGGGGTTGGTGCTCGTGGTGCCGGGAACGGTGCGTTCGGTGATCCCGGCCAGGTCGAGTTCCTCGGCGTGGTGACAGGCCACCGTGCGGCCCGGCGCGGCCTCGCGCGGCGCAGGGACCTCGGTGGCGCACAGGTCGGTGGCGTACCGGCACCGGGGGTGGAAGGCGCACCCGGTCGGCGGCCGTGAGGGGTCGGGCACCTCACCGGTGAGCCGGATGCGCTCGCGGGTGCCGCGCAGCCGCGGGTCGGGGATGGGCACCGCGGAGATCAGCGCCTCGGTGTAGGGGTGCAGCGGCCTCGCGAACAGGTCGTCGGTGGGCGCTACCTCCACGATCCGGCCCAGGTACATGACCGCGACCCGGTCGCACACGTGCTCGACCACCGACAGGTCGTGCGAGACGAAGAGGTAGGTCAGGCCCAGGTCGCCCTGGAGGTCCTGGAGGAGGTTGAGGATCTGCGAGCGTACGGAGGTGTCCAGGGCGCTGACCGCCTCGTCGGCCACGACCAGGCGCGGGCCGGGGACCAGGGCCCGGGCGATGGCCGCGCGCTGGCGCTGGCCGCCGGAGAACGCGTGCGGGTAGCGGCGCAGGTGGCTGGTGTGCAACCCCACCCGTTCCATGACCTCGCGGACCCGCGCCTCCAGCGCGTCCCCCCGCAGCCCCAGCAGCATCCGCAGGGGCTCCCCGACGATGTCGCGCAGGGTCATCCGGGGGTTGAGGGAGGACTGCGGGTCCTGGAAGACCATCCGCACCTCACGCTGGTAGGTGGTGGTGTCGTCGCCGGACAGGTCCAGGGCCTCCAGGACGCGGCCGTCGGCCGCGCGGTAGCGGATGCGCCCGGAGGCCTCCGGGCGGGCCCGCATGATGCTCGAACCCAGGGTGGTCTTGCCGCACCCGGACTCCCCGACCAGGCCGAGGGTCTCGCCCTCGTACACGTCCAGGTCCACCCCGGCGACGGCCCGCACGTGGCGGGGCCCGCGCCGGGCCCGCCCGCGCACGGGGTAGTCCACCTCCAGGCCGCGGACGCTCAGGACGGGTTCGGTCGGTGCCGCGCCCGGAGTCCCGGGCGCGGGGGTGTTCTCCGCGCCGGTCGGCGCGGGGACCTGTGGGCTGGCCGGTGTCTCAGTCGGCATCGACGGTCTCCTTGCCGGTCGGGACGGTGTCTCCCCCGCCGGAGGCGGTGGCGGGCGCGGGTCCCTCGTCCAGGAGGCAGCGCACCCGGCGTCCGGGTCCCGGGACGGTGACCGGGGGGACGGTGGTGTCGCACAGCCCCTCCACGGCGTCGGGGCAGCGGGTGCGGAACACGCATCCGGTGGGTTGGTCGCCCGGGTCGGGGATGGTGCCCCGGATGGTGGGCAGGCGGTGCGAGCGGGACGCCCCGATCCGGGGGACCGCCTCCAGCAGGGCCCGGGTGTAGGGGTGCCGGGGATCGTGGAAGATCTCGTCCACCGGTCCCTGCTCGACCACGGTGCCCAGGTACATGACGGCGACCTCGTCGGCGATCTCGGCGACCACGCCCATGTCGTGGGTGATGAACAGCAGGCCCATGCCGGTGTCGCGGCGCAGGTCGGCGAACAGGTCGAGGATCTGGGCCTGCGTGGTCACGTCCAGGGCGGTGGTGGGCTCGTCGGCGATGAGCACGCGCGGGCCGCACGCCAGCGCCATCGCGATCATGACGCGCTGGCACATGCCGCCGGAGAGCTGGAAGGGATAGGAGTCCACGACGCGTTCGGCGCCGGGGACGCGCACGCGTTCGAGCAGGTCGACGGAGCGTGCGCGGGCCTCCTTGCGGGACAGTCCGCGGTGCAGGCGCAGGGACTCGCCGATCTGGTTGCCGACGGTGTGGACCAGGGACAACGAGGCCATGGGTTCCTGGAAGACCATGGCGACCTCGCGGCCCCGCACGGAGCGGATCTCCCTCCCCGTGGGGTGGAGCGCGGCCAGGTCCACGGGTTCCCCGCCGCCCCCGTCCGGGTGCAGGAGGACCTTCCCGTCCACCACCCGGCCGGGTCGCTCCACCAGTTGCAGGACCGAGCGGGCCATGGCGCTCTTGCCGCAGCCGCTCTCACCGACCACGCACAGCGTGCCGCCCCGGCGGACCGCCAGGTCCACCCCGTCCACGGCGCGCACCACGGTGTCGTCGGTGGTGAAGTGCGTCCGGAGGCCCTGGATGTCCAGGACGACGTCGTCGCGGGTGTCGGCCGTCATGGCGACCACCTCCCTACCTGTACGGGTCGGCGGCGTCGCGGACGCCGTCGCCGACGAAGTTGAGCACCAGCACCGCCACGGTCACCGCGGCCCCGGGCAGCAGGAGCCAGGGGGCGTTGGCGATCGAGTGGATGTTCTGTGCCTCCTGGAGGAGCACTCCCCAGCTCACGACCGGCGGCTGGAGGCCCAGCCCCAGGAAGGACAGCGAGGTCTCGGCCAGGATCATGAACGGCACCGCCAGGGTCAGTGAGGCGATGATGTGGCTGGTGAAGGACGGCAGCATGTGGCGGCCGATGATCCGGCCGGTGCCGCANCGGGCGGCCGTCACGAAGTCCTCCCGCCGCAGCGACAGGAACCGGCCGCGCACCACGCGCGCCAGGTCGGTCCAGCCGATGAGGGAGAGGAGCACGGTGATGGCGACGTAGGTCTGCACCGAGCCCCACTCGCGGGGCACGGCGGCGGACAGGCCCATCCACAGCGGGATCGTGGGGATGGACATCAGGAACTCGATGACGCGCTGGATGCCGTTGTCGACGCGCCCGCCGAGGTATCCGGAGAGCCCCCCGAGCACGAGGCCGAGGACGAAGGACAGCGCCACCCCCGCCAGGCCGATGGACATCGACACCCGGGTGCCGTAGACGATCCGGGAGGCCATGTCGCGGCCGTTGCGGTCGGCGCCCAGCAGGTGGACGTCCTGGTCGGGGTCGCTGGCGCCGATCAGGTGGATGTCGGAGGGGATCAGGCCCCAGAGTTCGTAGGGCTCACCGCGTACGAGGAAGCCGACGGGGATCTTCTCGGACTCGTCGACGGTGTAGACGTTGGCGAGCGTTTCGGGGTCGCGCTCCACCTGGTAGTCGTACACGTACAGGCCCAGGTCGAAGCCGTCGCTGGTGTCCACGAAGTGGAGTCGCTGCGGCGGGGCGTAGGTGCGTTCGGCGTCGTAGGCGTCGGGGGTGCTGGGCGCGACGAACTCGGAGAACACCGACACCAGCAGGAGCGCGCACAGCACGAGCGCGCCGGTGACGGCCAGCTTGTTGCGGCGGAAGCGCCGCCAGATGAGCACCCGTTGGGGCGCGTCCCCCGGCAGGGCCCGGGGGGACTCGGCGTCGGGAACCTCGTTCCCGGTGAGGGGTTCGCGGGACGCCTCCGTGGACGGAGGGCGGTCGGGCAGGGCCATGTGTCACGCCCTCTCGACGTGGTGGTGGCGGATGCGGGGGTCCCACCAGGCCAGCAGCAGGTCGGACAGCAGGGTGCCGACGACCGTCAGCACGCCGAGGACGAGGATGAAGCTCCCCGCCAGGTACATGTCCTGGTTGCGCAGGGACTCGATCAGCAGGGGGCCGGTCGTCTCCAGGCTCAGCACGATGGAGACCATCACCTCGCCGCCCACGAGCGTGGGCAGGATCCAGCCGATGGTGCTGATGAAGGGGCTGAGCGACATGCGCACGGGGTACTTGAGGAGGACCCGCCACTCGGGCAGGCCCTTGGCGCGGGCCGTGGTGACGTAGGGCTTGCGCAGTTCGTCCAGGAGGTTGGCGCGCAGCACCCGGATGAGCGCCGCCGTTCCCGCGGTACCGATGATCAGCACCGGTATCCACAGGTTGGACGCCACGTCCAGGACCTTGCCCAGGTTCCAGACGGAGTCGGCGTACTCGCGTGAGACGATGCCGCCCACGCTCTCGCCGAAGTAGCGGTAGGACACCCAGGCGAAGAGCAGCGCGAGCATGAAGTTCGGGGTGGCCAGGCCGACGAATCCGACGAACGTGACCGCGTAGTCGCCCAGCGAGTACTGGCGGACCGCCGAGTACACCCCGATGGGGAAGGCGATCGCCCAGCTCAGCAGCAGGGTGGAGACGGCCAGGGCGAGGGTGAGGCCGATCCGGTCCCACATGAGGTCGGACACGGCACGGCTGTACTGGAAGGACTGGCCGAAGTCGCCGTGCAGGAGGATGCCGGAGATCCAGTTCCAGTACTGGACGAAGAAGGGGTCGTCGAGCCCGTACCTCTCCTCCAACGCGCGGATCTGGGCGCTGTTCACGCCCTGGCCCTGCGCGGACAGCTCGGCGATGTAGGCGGTCAGGTAGTCGCCCGGGGGCAACTGGATGACCAGGAACGCGACCAGTGAGATCGCGAACAGCGTCGGGATCATGTACAGCAGGCGGCGGATCACGTAGTGGCGCACGGCGTCCCCCTCCGGGCGGGTGCCGGGCGGCGGCCCGACCGACGACGCGCGCGGGGGCGCGTCACCACCGGACCGCACCGCCGTCCATCCGCGCGTGGAACGGCGACTCCGGGCCCAGGTCGGCGGGGGTGACGGGCACTCCCCGGAAGGCGGAGGCGTAGACGCCCGCGACCAGGCGCATCGTCCGCAGCGACTCGGCGGAGGTCACCGGTGGGGCGGTCCCGTCGCGCAGCGCGTCCAGCACCCGGGCGATCTGGGCGTGGTGACCGCTGCTGGTCCCGTGCTCCCCGGCCTCCCACGCGGACGTGACCTCCTCCTCGAAGCCGGGGGCCGGAGTGATCCGCCAGTTCTCGTCGCCGTAGCCGTACAGGTGGACGACCTCGACGGTGGCCCGCTCGAAGTCGATCCGGATCCGGCTCTCCTCCTGCGGGGAGACCAGGCTGTTGACCACGCTGGCCACCGCACCGTTGGCGAAGTCCACCCGGGCCAGGGACACGTCCTCGGTCTCGACGTCGCGGGCCTGGCGCCGGGCGACCGCCGACACCTCCGTCCACTCGCCCAGCAGGGAGAGCAGCAGGTCCATCTGGTGGATGCCGTGTCCCATGGTCGGACCGCCGCCCTCGGTCTCCCACCTGCCGCGCCACGGCACGTCGAAGTACTCCTGGGGCCGGAACCACGTCGTGTGGCAGGCCGCCACCAGGGGGCGTCCCAGCACACCGGCCTCCGACAGCGCGCGGACCCGGCGGGCGCCCGAGCCGAAGCGGTGCTGGAACACCGTGGCCATCCACGGCCCGCGTTCCCCTCCCTCGGCGGCGGCCATCTTCTCCGCCTCGGACAGGCTCAGCGCCGGCGGTTTCTCCACCAGCACGGACGCGCCCGCGCCCAGGCAGGTCTCCACCTGGGGCCGGTGCAGACCGGGCGGGGTGCACACGTGCACCAGTTCCGGCCGTTCCCGGTCCAGCATCTCGGACAGGTCGGTGTGGCCGGCCGGGATCGCGAAGCGGGAGCGGAACGCGGTCAGGGCGTCGGTGTCGACGTCGACGGCGGCGACGATCTCGGCCCGGTCCGGCAGGGAGCGCAGCGCCTCGGCGTGGAAGCGGGCGATGTTCCCGGCGCCCACGAGCGCGACGCGGACCGGGCCTGTGGACGGGCCGGCGGCCGGGGAGGGGGAGGGGGTGTGCATCTGTCGTTCTCTCCTCTGAAACGGGGGGTGGGGTGGTGGGATCGAGGAGCCTTCGCGGGAGTCGTCGGTGGTGGGGGAGTCGCTCCTCTCTGGTAAGCGCTTGCCTGGTGTGCGTGGGCCGGTGCGGTCCGGGTGCCCGGGCGGGCACCCGGACGGACGGTGGCGGATGTCGGGCGGGCGGCGGGGTTCGTGCCTTCGGGGACCGCTCAGCCGCTCGCGGCGACCTCCCTCCGGTCGGCGTTCCCGCCCCGGTCGACGGGGCCGAGCCGGACGTCGCACGTCAGGCGCCGGGTGTGGTCCACGACGCGCGTCGGTCCGTCGACCATGACCGGGACGGTGTGCCGGACGTCGTCGCTGGACGCGGACAGCAGCAGGTCCAGGCGGCCGGACTCGACCACGCGTCGACCGTCCGGGCCGGTGTAGGAGGACAGGTCGGCGTGGACGGTGAAGTCGACCGCCCGCTCCTCGCCCGCCTCCAGGTGCACCCGCGCGTAGCCGACCAGGCGTCTGCGGGGCAGGGCCACCTGGGCGACGGGATCGTGCAGGTAGAGCTGGACGACCTCGGTCCCGGCGGTCTCACCGGTGTTGCGGACCGTGCAGCCGACGGTGACCTCCCCGTCGGTGCCGATCACGAGGGCCCCGTCCGGGCTCGCGGAGAGGCCGTTCACACGCGGGTCCTCCCAGTCGAACCGGGTGTAGGACAGGCCGTGCCCGAAGGGGTACAGCGCGGTCGGGTCCACCGAACTGACGTCGCTGCGCTGGGCCAGGTCGGGGCCGAGGTAGGTGGTGGGCTGGCCGCCGGACGCGCGCGGCACGGACACCGGCAGACGTCCGCTGGGGTTGACCCGGCCGGTGAGCACCCGCGCCAGGGCGGGCATGCCCTCCTCTCCGGGCATGAAGGCCTGGACGACGGCGGCGAGCCGGTCGGTGACCGGGCCCAGCGCGTAGGGGCGCCCGGACACCAGCACCGCGACCACGGGGGTCCCGGTCTCGACCAGGGCCTCCAGGAGCTCCTGCTGGACGCCGGGCAGGCGCAGGTCCTCCGCGTCACACCCCTCACCGGAGGTGCCCCGGCCGAACAGGTCGGAGCGGTCACCCAGCACGGCCACGCACACCCGGGCGCGCGTCGCCGCCCGTACGGCCTCGTCGAACCCCTCGGTGGAGCCGTCGTCGACCGCGCACCCGTCGAGGTGCTCCACGCGGGTGCCGGGCAGTTCGGCGCGCAGGGACTCCAACAGGGTGGGGATCTCCACGCCGACCGCGGTCCCGGGGTGGCGCCTGCCCACGTGGGCGGGGAAGGAGTAGCAGCCGAGCGCGGCGTCGGCGGTGTCGGCGAGCGGACCGACCAGGGCCAGGTCACCGGTGTCGGCCAGGGGGAGCACGCCGCGGGGGTTGGACAGCAGGACCACGGAGCGCTCGGCGAGGTCGCGGGCCAGCGCGCGGTGCTCCGCGGGGTCCAGGTCCACGGGGCCGTCGGGGTTCTCGGGTTCGGGCGACCATCCGGAGTCGAGCAGGCCCAGCTCGCACTTCTGGAGCAGCACACGCCGGGCGGCCCGGTCGACCAGGTCCTCGGACACCTCGCCGGAGCGGACCAGGTCGGTGAGCTGGTCGCCGTAGCAGTGCACGGTGGGCAGTTCGACGTCCACACCCGCGGTCAGGGCCAGGCCCCCGGCCCGCGCGGTGGTGTCGGCGACGCGGTGCAGGGTCTGGAGGAAGGCGATGCCGAAGTAGTCGGCGACCACGGTGCCCTCGAACCCCCACTGATCCCGCAGCAGGCCGGTGAGCAGGCCGGTGTCCGAGGCGGCCGGCAGCCCGTCGTTGTCGTTGTAGGCGCTCATGACCGACCGTGCGCCGCCCTCGCGCACGGCCATCTCGAAGGGGGGAACCAGGACGTCGGCGAACTCGCGCGGGCCGATCGAGACCGGTGCCAGGTTGCGGCCGCCGCGCGAGGCCGAGTACCCGACGAAGTGCTTGAGGGTGGCCACGATCCCGGCGGACTGGAGGCCGCGCACGTAGGCGGTGCCGACGGTCGCCACGAGGTGGGGATCCTCGCCGATGGTCTCCTCGGTGCGGCCCCAGCGGGGGTCGCGGGCCACGTCCAGGACGGGGGCCAGGCCCTGGTGGGCGCCGACCCGCCGCATGCTCGTGCCGATCTGGGCGGCCATGCGCTCGACCAGGTCGGGGTCGAAGCTGGCGCCCCAGGCGAGGGGGACGGGATAGATCGTCGCGGTCCAGGCGGCGAACCCGGCCAGACACTCCTCGTGGGCGACGGCCGGGATGCCGAAGCGGTTGGCGGCCATGATCTCGCGCTGGCTGCGGGCCAGGGACGCCCGTCCGGCGGCCGGGTCCACCGGGGCGGTACCGAAGGGGCGGGTGAGCTGGCCGAGGCCGTGCTCGATGACCTTCTCCCACGCCGGGGGTTCCTGGGTGAGGTCGTGCTGGTGCGGTGCGACGGGTTCGCCGGAGGCGTTCGCGCTCACCCACACACCGTGCAGCTGGGCGACCTTCTCCTCCAGGGTCATCGCCCCCAGAAGTCGCTCGACGCGCGTCGCGGCCGGGAGGGAGGGGTCCCGCCAGCCGTCGGCGGTGGCCTCCTCAGCGACGTGGTCCGAGGGTCCGGTCATGTGGGTGTGCCTTTCTGTGCTCGGTGGGGGTGCGAAGGGGAGACGCGCCCGGGTGGTGGTCCGCGTGCCATGGGTGTTCGAAACTTTCGAAACTAGTATCGAAACTTACTGACGGAAAATGTACGTATTCGCGGAAATCTGGTCAACCCCCTCCGGAGGTACAAGTCACATGTGTGTCATGACCTGCGATGCCGAAGGGGGCTCGCGATGGCAGAAAAAGGAAAGGTTTCGCCGAGCGAATGCAGGGAACCGCTTCGATTTCGAAAGTTTCGGAGGGTCTGTCGTGCGGTTGTCAGGGTCGCTCCGTGCGCCCGAACGGGCAGATGGGACACTTCGGGCGTGGGTATCACCGAACGACTCCATGAGATCGGGCGGCCGCTGGTCGCCGAGCAGCTGGCGCATCCGACCGTCGCCGGAATCGCCCGGGGCGACCTGGACGAGCGGGCCTTCCGGTACTGGCTGGAGCAGGACCACCTCTACCTGCTCGACTACGCGCGCGCCTTCTCCCGGCTGGCCTGGCAGGCGCCCGACGGCCACCTCGCCGACCTGGTGGGCATCGCGCACAGCACGCTCACCGAGGAGCTGGAGCTGCACCGCTCCCTGTCCGGGGAGTTCGGCGCGGACCTGAGCACCCGGGACAAGGGTCCGGCGTGCGCGGACTACACCGCCTGGCTGCTCGACGCCGCCGCCGACTACCGCGACGGGCTCGCCGCCGTCTACCCGTGTATGTGGGGGTACAACCAGCTCGGCCTGGCGCTGGCCGAGAACCGGCCCGAGGAGCCGCGCTACCGCAGGTGGGTCGACACCTACGCCGACCCGGAGTTCACCACCCTCACCGAGCACTACGCACGGATGCTGGAGGAGGCCGAGCCGGACCCCGAGCGCGCCGAGCGCTTCTTCCTGGAGGGCATGCGCCACGAGGTCGCCTTCTGGGACACCCCGTTCACCGTGCGCGCCTCCTGAGGCTGAGGCGCACACGGAAGCGATCACGGGGTTGTCCACAGGACGAAGATCGGTCTGGTGACACCCGGAAGGCGGCATCTAGCCTGGGTTCGGGGGGACCACGTTCCCCCTGTGGGCGCCGTGCGTCCCCCCGTGTTCCAGAGTCGGCCATCCTCCCGACCGGCGACAACCCCGTTCCGTCACCTGTGGACAACCGCGCTCACGGGACACCGCCTTCCGCGAAGACACGGGGGCGGCGCCGTTCCCCATGAGGACGGCGCCGTCCCCCGGCGCGCGGAGCGTCGGTCAGGGGGCGATGACCGTCGACACGGTCTCGAACCGGTCGATCTCGCAGCCGTCGCGCTTGTTGAACTCGGTGTCGACCTCGGTCTCACCGATGTGCCCGGTCACGTGGACGACCTCGGGGCCGCCCACCTGCATCGTGCACATCATGTCGGAAGTGTCGTCGCGGACGAACGGGTTCACGCCGACCTCCTCGATCTCGGCGCACGCCGCCTCGGGATCGGGGTGGTCGCCGCCCGCGGGGGCGCAGGTGAGGGTCCACGTCCCCGTCTCGTAGCCCTCCGCGGGTTCGAGGGCCTCGTCGCCGCTCAGGGAGCGTTCGATCGTCAGTCGGGTGTCGGCGTTCGTGCCCTCGTCCCCCTCGGAGGGCTCCTCGGGGGAGGCCTCCTCCGAGGAACCCTCCGGTGGGGAGGAGGTGTCCTCGCCGGATTCGGACTCGGAGGGACTCGGGGTCTCGTCGGATGCGGACTCGGGTGCCGGTGCGCTCACCTCGGCGGGCTCGTTGCCACAGGCCGTGATAAGCAGGCCAAGGGCCGCGAGAGCGGCGAGGCGGACCGGCAGAGCCGTCGCGAGTGTGTTCTGGGCCATACGGTTCAGACGTGGGGAAGTTCCTCGGGGTTCCCCGAATTCTCACATTTGACGAAGTACACGGATACAGGGGGTCACATGTTCGGCAACGGTGTTCCGGAGGCCAACGTCACCGAGGTGCCCGAGGGCGCCTACCTGCTCGACGTCCGCGAGGACGACGAGTGGAACGCGGGCCACGCGCCCGACGCGACGCACATCCCGCTCGGCGAGCTGAACCAGCGCGCGAACGAGGTCCCGCGCGACCAGCGGGTCTACGTCATCTGCCGTGCGGGCGGCCGTTCCGCGCAGGCCGTCGCGGCGATGAACCAGGCCGGATGGGACTCGGTCAACGTCTCCGGCGGCATGCAGGCCTGGCACCACGCCGGGCGCGACATGGCCGCGGAGGCGGGGGCCGAGCCCCGCGTCATCTAGGGCCGGCGTCCGGGGCCGACCCGGTCGATTTGGCTCCGATTGCGCAAAGGCCTGCCCTTCGGCCGCCTCCGGGTGGCACTATGACGTCGTGAGTTCCGAGCGCGCGCCCCTCAGCGCCGAAGCCGTGCTGGCCGCCTCAGCGGACGCGGTGGTCTGTGTCGACAGTGAGCTCCGAGTCTCCCTCTGGAACCAGGCCGCCGAGCGGTTGTTCGGCTGGAGTGCGGAGGAGGTGCTCGGGGGCGAACTGCCGATCGTCCCCGCCGAGCTGCGGGCCGAGCACGGCGCGGTGCTCGAACACGTGCGCGCCGGGACGCCGCTGTCCATCCACACGCGCCGGATCCGCAAGGACGGCACGGTCGTCGACGTGCGCATCAACACCAACCGGGTGCCCGACGCCGACGGCGGCGTCGCCGGGTGGGTGCTCAACCTCTACCCCTCGGACAGCGACGTCCAGGCCCGCTCCTCGGCGATGGAGCGCGCCCGCCTCGTGCGCCGGCTCACCGACGTGGTCGTCGACATCAACGCCGACCTCAGCCGCAGGACCGTGCTCGACCGCATCTCCCGCGGGATCACCGAACTGACCGGCGCTGACGCGGGCGGCTTCGTCCTGCTCAACGAGGACCGCGTGGAGCTGGTCAGCATCTCGGAGCTGTCGGAGGAGCTCCAGGGTTTCAGCGCGGCACTGGACGACAGCCTGTTCGGCGAGCTGCTGCGCAGTGGCAAGTCCGTGCTGTTGGCCAACGAGGACACCCGTGGTCTCCAGGACCTGGTCTGGGCCGACCTGCCCGGGCTGCACACCATCGCGCTGGGCGTGTCCAACGTGCACGGCCGGCCCTACGGCGCCCTGTACGCGCTCTACAGCCAGCGCAAGGTGGGGCACGTGGAGCTGGAGTTGCTCGAACTGCTCGCCGCGCACGCCGGGGTGGCCATCGGCAACGCGCTGGCCTACGAGGAGCTCAACCGACAACGCGTCCACGAACAGGCGGTGGCCGACTCCAGCGCCGACGGGATCGCCGTGCTGGACTTCGGCGGACGCGTGCGCAAGTGGAACCGCTCGGCGGGGGAGCTCNNNNGCCGTTCCCGCTGCCCGCGTGCCACGGCCAGCCGGTCAAACACAGACTCGGGGACGGCCGCTGGCTGGAGATCCTCATGGCGCAGATCCC
This sequence comes from Nocardiopsis halotolerans DSM 44410, assembly GCF_000341065.1. Lineage (GTDB taxonomy): Bacteria > Actinomycetota > Actinomycetes > Streptosporangiales > Streptosporangiaceae > Nocardiopsis > Nocardiopsis halotolerans. Next base: position 33,991 of record NZ_ANAX01000328.1, read on the forward strand.
TCGTACCCACGAGTGGGTGGTGGACTTTCGCGACATCACCGCGCAGAAGGCCATGGAGGACGAGCGCGAGGACTTCCTGGCCACGAGCGGGCACGAGCTGCGCACCCCCATCACCGTCATCCACGGCTACGCCACCACCCTCCTGCGCAAGTGGTCCCGGCTCACCCCGGACGCGCAGTACCAGGCCGTCGGCACCATCGCGGAGAGGTCCGCGGCCCTGGCCGCCCTGGTGGACCGGCTCCAGCTGGGCTCGGACGTCGCGCGCGGCGAGATGCGGGTCAGCCGCGACCGGTTCGACCTGCCCGAGGTGCTGCGGCAGGCGGTCAGCGCCTTCCGGCCCCTGTCCGACCGGCACGACGTGGTCCTGGACGCCCTTCCCGAGTTCCCTCCGACGGCGGGCGACCCGCTGGCCACGGGCATGATCATGGACCAGTTGCTGGACAACGCCCTCAAGTTCTCCCCCGGCGGCGGCAACGTGCACGTCAGCGCACGTGAGGAGGGCGACGCCGTCGCGGTCGTGGTCGACGACGAGGGCGTGGGGCTGCGGCCCGGGGACGAGGAGCGGATCTTCGAACGCTTCGTCCAGTCCGGTGTGCGCGGCGAGGAGTCCCGTTTCGGCGGTCTCGGCCTCGGCCTGTACATCGTCCGCCAGCTGGCCCGGGATCAGGGCGGCGACGTCACCGCCCAGCGGTTGGAGCACGGGGCGCGCATGCGGTTCACGGTGCCCCTGTACAGGGAGGAGGACCCTCCGTCCGCTCCCCCCACACGGGTCGAGGGACCTCACAGGCCACCTGAGTCCCAGGAATCAACAAAAACATCACCAACCCCCGAACCCCTGTCACGTCAGGGATCCCCGCGCCGACGTGCGAGTCGTACGCCGTGATTCACCTCGCGGTGGGTTTCCTTCCGAGGTGATCGGGGCATTTCCACCCCTGGTGGAATTCGCTGGCACACATCGGGCGGGTTCCGGACGGCCCGAGAAAGTATCAACGCGCAGGGACTGAACGTGTCAGGAGACCACACCCCACTCGACGCGGGCGACCGCCCGCACACGGTCGAGCGGAGCGTCACGCTCCCCCACGCACCCGCCAGCGTGACGGGTGCCAGACAGCGGCTGTGTCGTGACCTGCGGTCCATGGAGATCAGCGAGGACTGCGTGGACGACGCGGCCCTCGTCCTCAGCGAACTCGTCAGCAACGCCCTGCGCCACGCCAGGCCCCTGCCCACCCCGGAGAACCCCGAGGACAGCGTCGGCGTGTCCTGGAGGGCCGAGGTGGACCGCGCGTCGCAGACGTGCGGCTGGGTGGAGATCGCCGTACGCGACGGCGGCTCCAGCACCATGCCCCGGGTGGCGCGGCCCTCCCTGTCCGGCCTGGGCGGCCGGGGCCTGGGTATCGTCCAGTCCCTGTCCGGCCGGTGGGGCACCGAGATCGAGGCGACCACCACCACGGTGTGGGCGGTCCTGGAGATCCCCGCCGAGGGCGCCTCCCACGAGGTGGAGGTCCCGTACCCGGAAACCGCCGCGGACGTCGTCGAACTGCGGGTCCACACCAGCGGGGGCGCGGACGCACGGAGCGCCCTGCTCTGAGGGAGCCCGCTCCGCGGAAGGGTGGGCGGTCCTCTCCGGAGGAACGTCACCGATGTCGCGAAACACCGTCAACGAGGTGGCCCGGGGATGGTGTGGCCGCTACAGTCACGACTGTGGAGTTGAAGATATCAAGCCGATCTCAGGACGACGTCGCGGTGGTAACCGTGGGCGGTGAGATCGACCTGTACACGGCACCCCAGTTGCGCGACGAGCTCATCGGAGCCCTGGAGGACGGGGCACGGCGTCTGGTCGTCGACATGTCGCGGGTGGAGTTCTGCGACTCGACCGGCATCAGCGTGCTGCTCTCCGCCATGAAGCGTTCCCGGGACAAGGGCGGCGACGTGGAACTCGCGGCGCCCAAGTACGCGGTCACCAAGGTCCTGGAGGTGACCGGACTGGACGAGGTGTTCGTGATCCACCCCGACCTCGACGCGCTGCCGGTGGCCGCGGGTACCGGCACCGCCCAGTAGACGGACAGCGCGTGCTGCGGGGGGAGGGCGGCGGACCGGACGAATCCGGGGTCGCCGTGGTGATCGCCGCCAAGGACGAGGCGGTACGCGTGGGTGGCACCGTGCGGGCCGCACGCGCACTGCCCGGGGTGGACCTGGTCGTCGTGGTCGACGACGGTTCCGCCGACCGCACGTCCGACGTCGCGCTCGAAGCCGGGGCCCGTGTCCTCAGGCACAGCCGCAACCGCGGCAAGGGAGCGGCGATGGAGACGGGCGCGGAGGGCGTCCGACTCATCGAGGAGCACGAGGAGCACGGGACCGAGGGCGGGGCGTCCCGCCCCCCGCGTCACCTGCTGTTCCTGGACGCCGACCTGGAGGCGACCGCGGCGGACGCGGCTCCGTTGATCGCACCGGTCACCGGCGGCAAGGCCGACATGACCATCGCGCTCTTCCCCGCCACCCGCATGCGTCTGGGCGGCCACGGCTTCGTGGTGCGGCTCGCGCGCGGCGGCGTCCGCAAGGCCACCGGCTGGGAACCCGAACAGCCCCTCAGCGGCCAGCGCTGCCTGACGCGCGCCGCCTTCGAGGCGGCCAAGCCGCTGGCCGCGGGCTTCGGTGTGGAGACCGGTCTGACCATCGACGTGCTGCGCGCGGGCTTCCGGGTGCTGGAGGTGGAGGTGCCCCTCGAGCACCGGGCCACCGGCACCGACCTGCGCGCGCAGTTGCACCGCGCCCACCAGTTCGCCGACGTGGCGCGGGCCCTCGCGGTGCGCGAGTTCCGGCCCGCGGTCCGGCGCGGATGGGACCGGACGCGGACGCGCACACGCGCGTCAGGAGGGCAACTGTCGCGCAAAGTCGGGCACATGAGTTGGAGAAACCGCACGAAGTGACCCCATGGGTGCAGTCCGTAGCTATACGCTCGCCCTGTGTTCACTACGATTCTGGCTCTGACGGGAATGCTCCTGGGTCTGGGCGCGCTCGCCCTCGGCTGGTACGCGCTGTCCAGAATCCGCGAGGTCGGCAGCGAGTTCCAGGCACTCGCTCACCGGAGGGCGGAGGTCAGCGCCTCGGGCGCGGACCCGCTCGCCGTCCGCGACGTGGCGGTGCTCCACTACGACGCCCTGGAGGAGATGTCCGGCGCCCGCTCCTTCTCCCTGGCCCTGCTCAACAGCGAGGGCGACGGCGTGGTCGTCACCTCCATCAACGGGCGCACCGAGTCGCGCACCTACGCCAAACCCGTGGTGGGCGGGGACTCCGACATCCTGCTCAGCCCGGAGGAACACCGGGTCGTCCGGTCGGCCCGGCTGGGTGAGGGGGTCGGCGCCACCATGACGGCCGGAAGCAGTCCGGCCGGAAGCGGCCTGTTCGGAAGCGGTTCGGCCGGGAACACGTCGGTCGACCCCATGCCACCGGACGTGCGGGTCGCCTCCACCCCGCCGGGCACCGGGGGCGGTCGTACGGAGAAGAGCCGCACGGAGAACGGCGGTGGAGGGACCGGCGGAGGCGCGGAAGGGCACGAGAGCGCGGAGACCACCGCCGCCCAGCGATCCGTATAGCCTGGTGAGTATGCCCAACCGTTACGCCTACCTCGGCCCCGAGGGCACCTTCACCGAAGCCGCACTGCGCGACCTGCGCCCGGAAGCGCCCGCGGCGGCCCGCGTTCCCCGGGAGGGGGTCGCGGCGGTCTTCGGCGCGGTCCGCGCCGGTGAGGTCGACGGCGGCGTCGTCCCCCTGGAGAACTCGGTCGAGGGCGGCGTCACCGCCACCATCGCCGAACTGGTCAACGGCGATCCGCTGCTCATCACCGGGGAGACGGCCGTACCCGTCGAGTTCTCCCTGTTCGCCCGGGGTGGGACGGTCCTGGAGGACGTCAAGCGGGTGGCCACCCACCCCCACGCCCTCGCCCAGTGCCGGGGCTGGCTGGCCCGGAACCTTCCCGAGGCCGACACGCACACCGTCTCCTCCACGGCCGCCGCCGCGCGCGCCGTCGCCGAGCCGGGCGCGCCCTACGACGCGGCCATCTGCGCGGTGATCGCCGGGGAGCGGTACGGCCTGCGTTCCCTGGCCTCCGGGATCGGTGACCACTCCGACGCCGCGACCCGCTTCATCTACCTGTCCCGCCCCGGCGTGCCGCCCGCGCCCACCGGGTCCGACCTGACGTCCCTGGTCGCCTTCATCGCCGACGACCACCCCGGAGCCCTGATCGAGGTGCTCAACCAGTTCGCCGTGCGCGGGGTCAACCTCACCCGGCTGGAGTCGCGCCCCACGGGCGACGGGCTCGGCAGTTACTGCTTCTGCATCGACGCCGAGGGACACGTGGCCGAGGCCCGGGTCGGCGAGGCGCTCATGGGCATCCGGAGGGTGTGCCGGGACGTCCGCTTCCTGGGCAGTTACCCGCGCGGTGGGCGGACCGTCGAGACCGATCCGCCGCTGCGGCCCCGCACGGCCACCGACGCCGACTTCGCCGAGGCCGAACTGTGGCTGGCACGGGTCCGGGCCGGTCAGGTCGACTGAGCGGCCACCGCACGCCCGTGGCGCGGTGACCGTCAGGGTGCACCGACCCGCCCGGTTCGCCGTGACCTCGTACCTGTGGCGAGCCTCGACGGTCGAACCTCGCCAGAAGTACAGGATCAGCGCAGGTCGAAACCCACGCGTCACACCGGCGACGGATCCGGTCAGCTCACCGCGCGCGGTCCCGCTCCGGCGCCCGAACGATCCCCGCGGCGCCGGCGCCCCCGCCCGCGAACGGGCGCTGAGCCGTTTCCACAGCTCGGGGCGCGGTTGTGGAAAAGATGTCGGGGGGACGGGGCCCGGACGGTAACCTGCAAGACGTGATCGACCTTCGCGCTCTTCGAGAAGACCCCGAACGACTCCGTGCCTCGCAGCGGGCCCGCGGGGAGGATTCCTCCGTCGTCGACCAGCTGCTCGGGCTCGACGCCGACCGCCGCGCCGCGCTGTCCCGGTTCGAGACCCTGCGCGCCGAGCAGAAGAGCGTGGGCAAGTCCGTCTCCAAGGCCTCCCCCGAGGAGCGCGAGGAGCTCCTGACCAGGGCCAAGGCGCTGGCCGCCGAGGTCAAGGAGGCCGAGGCGGAGGCCGGCCGCCTCGCCGACGAGCTGGACACCGTCCTGGGCGGCGTGCCCAACCTCGTGGAGGAGGGCGCGCCCGAGGGCGGCGTGGACGACTTCAGGGTCATGGAGACCGTCGGCACCCCGCGCTCGTTCGACTTCACCCCGCGCGACCACCTGGAGCTGGGCGAGATGCTCGGCGCCATCGACATGGAGCGCGGCGCCAAGGTCTCCGGGGCCCGGTTCTACTTCCTCACCGGCGTGGGCGCCCAGCTGGAGCTGGCGCTGCTCAACATGGCGATGAACCAGGCCGTCCAGGCGGGCTTCACACCGATGATCCCGCCGGTGCTGGTCCGGCCCGAGACCATGGAGGGCACCGGGTTCCTCGGCTCGCACGCCGACGAGGTCTACCACCTGCCCGCGGACGACCTCTACCTCGTGGGCACCTCCGAGGTGCCGCTGGCCGGGTACCACTCGGGGGAGATCCTGCCCGCCGACGCCCTGCCCAACCGCTACATCGGCTGGTCGCCGTGCTTCCGCCGCGAGGCGGGCTCCTACGGCAAGGACACCCGCGGCGTCATCCGCGTCCACCAGTTCAACAAGGTGGAGATGTTCGTTTACACCCACCCGGACCAGGCGCACGAGGAGCACGGGCGGCTGCTCGCCTGGGAGCGGGAGATGCTGGACAAGCTGGAACTGCCCTACCGCGTGGTGGACATCGCCGGCGGTGACCTGGGTACCAGCGCCGCCCGCAAGTACGACTGCGAGGCGTGGGTCCCCACCCAGGAGACCTACCGCGAGCTGACCTCCACCTCCAACTGCACCGAGTTCCAGGCCCGCCGACTCAACGTGCGCTTCCGGGGAGAGGACGGCAAGCCGCGCTTCGCCGCCACCCTGAACGGCACGCTGGCCACCACCCGGTGGATCGTGGCCATCCTGGAGAACCACCAGCGCGAGGACGGCTCCGTGGTGGTCCCCGAGGCGCTGCGCCCCTACCTGGGCCGTGACGTCCTGGAGCCGGTCAGCGGGAGGAAGTAGGCCGCCGAACGCCCGGCCGCATCCGGCCACCCGTGACACGAGGGAGCCCGCCCCCACCGGGAGCGGGCTCCTTCGTCGTGCGCGTTACAGGTACGGCCCCGAGCCGTGCGGCTCCTCGCCGGGGCCACCGGGGACGCCGCCGGGGCCCTGGCCCTGGAGACCGGCGACGCCGGGCGGCAGGGCCTTGCGCATGTTCTCCAGCTGGGCGCGGGCCGCCATCTGCTGGGCGAACAGGGTCGTCTGGATGCCGTGGAACAGGCCCTCCAGCCATCCCACCAGCTGCGCCTGCGCGATACGCAACTCGGCGTCACTGGGCGCCGAACCCTCGGCGAACGGCAGGGGCAGCCGCTCCAGCTCCTCGATGAGCTCGGGCGCCAGACCGTCCTCCAGCTCCTTGATGGACGAGGTGTGGATCTCCTTGAGCCTGGCCCGGCTCGCCTCGTCCAGCGGAGCGGCCTTCACCTCGTCCAGGAGCTGGCGGATCATGCTGCCGATCCGCATCACCTTTGCGGGCTGCTCCACCATGTCGGCGAGGGTGCGGGGCTCCTCCGAACCCTCATCGTCGGTCACGCCGTTCTCCTCGGCTCCCATGACCAGTACCCGGGACTGCTCGTCCCGGTCGTCTGCGCTGCTCATCAGTCCCCTTACGTGGATGTCGTCGGCACGCCGTCAGAGGGTGAGAAGGATCTTGCCGGTGTGCGCGCTCGATTCCATGACGCGGTGCGCCTCCGCCGCGTTCCGCATCGGGATCGAACGGTCGACGACGGGGCGGATGGTTCCATTTTCTACCAACGGCCACACCTGCTCGAGTACTCCCGCGACGATGGCCGCCTTCTCGTCCAGGGGACGGGAACGGAGGGTCGTCGCGTGGACGGAGAGCCTTTTGGCGAGCATACGACCCAGGTCGGCCTCGGCCCGGCGCCCGCCCATCAGCGCGATGATCACCAGACGGCCGTTCGTGGCCAGTGAGCGCAGGTTGGGGTCCAGGTAGGCGCCGCCCATGATGTCGAGGACGAGGTCGGCACCGCCCTCCGCGCGCATGCGCTCGGCGAAGTCCTCCTCCTTGTAGTTGATGAGGATCTCCGCGCCCAGCGCGCGGCAGCGCTCCAGTTTCTCCTGGCTGCCCGCCGTGACCGCCACCCGTGCGCCCAGGGCACGGGCGAACTGGACGGCGAAGGTACCGATGCCACTGCCGCCGCCGTGGACCAGGACGGTCTCCCCCGCGCGCAGGCCGCCGACCATCACCAGGTTGGACCACACGGTGCAGGCCACCTCGGGCAGCGCGGCGGCCTCCACCAGGTCGACGCCCTCGGGCACCGGCAGCAGCTGGCCCACCGGCACGGAGACCCTCTCGGCGTAGCCGCCCCCGGACAGCAGGGCGCACACGGGGTCGCCGACGGACCAGCCCGAGTCCTCGGTGCCGGGGCCGAGCGCCGCGACGGTGCCCGAGCACTCCAGCCCGGGGTACTCGGAGGCTCCGGGCGGCGGCGCGTAGTTGCCCTGGCGCTGGGCGACGTCGGCCCGGTTGGCCGCGCTGGCGGCCACGTCCACCAGGACCTCTCCCTGGCCGGGGACTGGGTCGGAAACCTCGGACCAGGCCAGGGCCTCGGGGCCGCCCGGTTCGGTGATACGGATCGCGTGCATGAGCCAGACAGTACCCGGGGAGGCTCCACGGCAAGCAACGGATCGCTCCGTCCACCCGTCCGATGCTTCGGAGGTGCTGGGCGGGTAAGAGTGAACCCAGGGAGCGGATCCCGTCTCTTCCCCGCTGGGGTATCCCTCCCACCACAGCACACCCCCTTGAAGCAGGAGAACTCCGGTGGCACACCAGGAACAGAACGGGTCGGGTCAGGGCTCGGAGGCGGGCTCCGGACCCGAGGCCGAGGAGCACGTCGAACCGGGCGCCTCGGAGGGTGGCCCGGAGGAGTTCGAGGAGGCCGCCACCGTGCGGGGTTCGGTGGCGCCCGCGCCCTCTCCCCGCGAGCAGTGGTTCGGCGGGTTCGAGGGGGAGGCGCCGCCTCCGCCTCCCTACGCCCGCATGCCCGAGGACACCCCGTTCCCGCTGCCGCCGGGGTCGGGACCGCGGGAGGCGGCCCCGGCGGACGGTGCCGGGGACACCGGTGGGGAGGTCGGGGGAGAGGCGGAGCCGGAGGTGCCCGAGGGGCCGGAAGCCTCCGTGTTCCGTGAGGTTCCCGAGGTGGCGGAATCCCCCGGCGCCACGGAGGACTCCGACGGCTCTGAGAACTCAGACGCCTCCGACGACTCCGAGGACGAGGTGAGGGGTGCCACCGTCCGCCTGATGCCGGGGGCCTCGCGCAGGCGCCCGCAACGCCCCGGACGCCCCCAGCGACAGCGCCTCCAACGCCCCGCCCGGCCGGGCGGGGAGGATCCGTTGGCGCCCCGCAGGTCGCGCCGCGACTCCGACGTGCCCGAACCCGAGCAGTTGCCTCCCTTGGAGACCGAACGCGACGGTCCGCTCGCGGGGCCGTCGGGACCGGTGTCGGGACCGCGTCCGGGGCCCGCCCAGGAAACCGATCCGGACCAGGGGCCGGGGCCCGTCCGGGGAACGGACCCCGGCCAGGAGACCAACCCCGAACGGGGGACGGGACCGGCGACCGGGACGGAACCGGGGTCTCCGCCGGGAGGGGGGCACCCGGCACCCGGCGTTCCTCCGGCGCCAGCGCCGGGCGAGCCCTCCCGGCCGGTACCGCCCCATGCCCCCGAACCGCCGCCCGCGCTCACCGGACCGCGCGCGGACCTCGCGCCGCCACCGGCCGCACCGGCGTCCTCCGGCCCGCCCGTCCAACGGCGCACCGACCAGGACCGGCAGACCTCCGACGCGCTCAACGCCGCCACCCTCGTGCGCAACCGGCGGCAGGGTCCGAGCGGAGGGTGGCGCCGTGCCGTGCACACCGCCACCCTGGGCCTGATCAACCCGGGGGAGTCCGCCAAGGTCCTGCGCGAACGCGAGCTGGTGGCCCGCGCCAGTACGCCCGTGGCGTCCGGGCACCACCGTGTGGCCGTGCTCAGCCTCAAGGGCGGGGTCGGCAAGACGACCACCACGGTCGCCCTCGGCGCCACGCTGGCGTCCCTGCGCGGCGACCGGGTACTCGCGGTGGACGCCAACCCCGACCGGGGCACGCTGTCGGACAAGGTGCGGCTGGAGACCGCCGCGACCATCCGCGACCTGCTCAACGAGCGCCACCTGGTGTCGCGCTACGCCGACATCCGCGGGTTCACCTCCCAGGCGCCCAGCCGCCTGGAGATCCTGGCCTCCGACCGCGACCCCGCGGTCTCCGAGGCGTTCAGCGACGCCGACTACCGGGAGGTCTCCCGGATCGTCGAGCACTTCTACTCCATCTGCATCACCGACTGCGGCACCGGCCTCCTGCACTCGGCGATGCGCGGGGTGCTGGGGCTGGCCGACCAGGTGGTCCTGGTCAGCTCAGCGTCCGTGGACGGGGCGCGCAGCGCCAGCGCCACCCTGGACTGGCTGGAGGCGCACGGCCACGGTGCGCTCGTCGGCAACGCCGTGGTGGTCCTGTCGATGGTGCGGTCCAACAGCAAGAGCAGCGTGGACCTCAACAGGCTGGAGGAGCACTTCGCCGGTCGCTGCCGCGACGTGGTGCGGGTTCCTTGGGACGGTCACCTGGAGGAGGGTGCGGAGGTGGACCTGGAACAGCTCGCACCCGCCACACGGGACGCCTACCTCCAACTGGCCGCGACCGTCGGGGAGGCGTTCGCCCGGCGGGGGTGAGGTGGGGCCGGAGACGGCACACCGGCCCTNACCCGCCACACGGGACGCCTACCTCCAACTGGCCGCGACCGTCGGGGAGGCGTTCGCCCGGCGGGGGGGAGGTGGGGCCGGAGACGGCACACCGGCCCTCCCACTGTTTTCCCGGGGCCGCTTCCGGACAGGGGAGGAGTGAGGGAAAGGGGGCCGTGATGGACGAACGGGAACGCCCGCCCGCGGTCGTGATCGGCCTGGACGGTACACCCGCCTCCCACGCCGCCCTGGTCTGGGCGACGGAGGAGGCCGCCAGGCGCGGTGTCCAGCTGCGGATCGTGCACGGCGTGGGGACGCCGGTGGTGACCGGTGCCCACGGCGCGTCCGGCCGCGCGACCGTCGAGGACCTGCGGGAGGCGGGACACGACCTGCTCACCGCCGGTGCCGCGTACGCGGACCAGGCGCGACCCGAGGTGGACGTGGCGACCGTCCTGGCGCCGGAGGACGCGCCCGCGGCCCTGCTCGACGAGGCCCTGCCCGAGGACGTCATCGTGGTGGGGACGCGCGGTCTGGGCGGGGTCCGGGCGATCATGCTCGGCTCGGTCAGCGTGCGCGCCTCCTCCGAAGCGCCCTGCCCCGTGGTGGTCGTCCCGCACGTGGAGAACCCGCCGCCGCACCGGGGGCGTGTCGTGGTGGGTGTGGACGGTTCCGATTCCTCCCGCCGGGCGCTCCGGTTCGCCCTGCACGAGGCCCTGGTGAGCGGGTCGGAGGTCGTGGTGGTCAACAGCTGGGAGATGCCGCTGCCCGCGGACGCCGAGTCCCTGACCGCGGACGCCCGCCTCCTGCACGAGGACATGTTCGACCGCCAGTCCGAGGAGGTGGTCGCGGGGCTGCTCGCGGAGGTGGTCGACGACCGGACCGAGCACCTGGAGATCACGGCGCTCCGGACGCAGTCCAACCCGGTGGACGCCCTTCTGGAGGCCGGGCAGGACGCGGACCTGCTGGTGGTGGGATCGCGCGGGCGCGGAGGGGTCCGGGGGCTGGTGATGGGCTCGGTCAGCCAGGGGGTGTTGCGGCACGCTCGTGTGCCCGTCGCCGTCCTGCCGCCGCACTCCGGAGACGAGTGATGCGGTGCGTCCCCGCGCCGTTGCCGGGGGCGACCGCCTTTCGCGGTGATGATGGACCGCAGTGCTAAGGGGGAAACCATGCCAAGCAACGAGGAGCATTCGGCCAGGGTCGTGGTCGGGGTCGACGGTTCCGACCACTCGCGTGCGGCGCTGGAGTGGGCGGCGGCCGAGGCCGTCCGCAGGAGGGTGCCGCTCCGGATCGTCCACGCGCTGGGGATGCCGCTGATCGTGTCCGCGAACGCCGGATACGCCCGCTTCGACCCCACCGAGGAGATCTCCGGCCAGGCCGACGAGGTGTTGACCAGCGCCGCGGAGCATGCGAGGCGTGTTCAGCCGTCGGTGGTCGTGGAGACCGAGACCGCGATGGAGGAGCCGCCGCTGGCGCTGCTGAGCCACAGTCGGGTGCACGACCTCATCGTGGTCGGTACGCGGGGGCTGGGCGCGTTCGCGTCCGTGTTCGTGGGTTCGGTCAGTGTCCGCGTGGCCGCGCAGGCGCCGTGTCCGGTCGTGGTGGTGCCCTCGCACGGTCCCAGCCCCGAGACCACCTCCCTTCGGCGGATCGTGGTCGGGGTGGACGGTTCCCCGAACTCGCGCCGGGCGCTGCGCCTGGCCGTGGACCTGACACGGGAGAGCAACGGTGAGCTCGTCGTGGTCAACAGCTGGGAGGTGCCCTACCCGTACGACCCGGTCGCGATGACCGCGATGGGTTACGAGCCCCAGGAGAAGCTGTTCGACCGCAGGTCCGAGGAGCTGGTGGGCGAGATGCTGGTCGAGGCCACCGGCAGGCGGCGCGAGGACCTCGACATCGAGGTCAGCGTGGTGCGTACGCAGGACAGTCCGGTGAACGCGCTGCTGCGTGCCGCCGAGGCCACCGAGGACGCGCCGCGCGCCGACGCGATCGTCGTGGGCTCCCGGGGGCGGGGGACCGTGCGCGGGCTGCTCCTGGGTTCGGTCGGCCAGGGCGTACTGCACCACTCCGAGGTTCCGGTGGTGATCCTCCCGCACCACGCCGGAGAGGAGGAGTAGGGGCGCCCGTGCGGGCGCCCCGGGGATCAGGTGTCCCGCGAGTACTCCAGGCAGAAGGGGTGACCGGCGGGGTCGGCGTAGACCCGGAACAGGTCACCGGGGTCGTCCTCCGCGACCGCGAGTCTGCTGGCCCCGAGCGCCAGCACGCGTTCCTCCGCCGCCTCGATGTCCTCCACCCAGACGTCGAGGTGCATCTGCTGGGGCCGCTCGGGGTCCGGCCAGGCGGGGGGCTTGTGGTCGGGTGCGCGCTGGAAGGCGACCTGCGGCCACCCCTCGCCGAGGACCACCCACTGTCGGCTCCGCCTGGTCACGGGCAACCCGAGCAGTTCGGCGTAGAAGTCCGCGAGCGCGTCGGGGTCGGGGCAGTCGATGGCGATGGTGTGCAGTCGTCCGATCATGTGCCGCATACTGCCCAGCCACGCGGAAACGATGCGCCGACATGTCGACACGTCGCCGAAGCGCCCCCGGGCCAGCCCACTGGTTCGTGAAGCTACTTCCGGAACGTGCCGCGCTGGGGCACCGTGGACACGGGTTCCTCCTCCACGAGCACCGCGATGGCACGCCGCACCGTGGACCGCTGCCAGAGCCCTGGCGGTTGGTCGGGTAGCGGCCGGGCACAGTCCGGATCGCCGAGCAGTGCCTGTGGGCGGAAGTCGTATCGGTGGCCGTCGGGGCTCACCATGAAGTCATCCGGTCGGCTGTAGGAAGGTGCTCGAAGCGAGACTCCAGCAGTTCGGTGCCGCCGTAACGCACGCTTACGGGACGTGCTTCTCTCCGGTGGGAGGGGTGGGCCCACGAGATCGCCTCGAACGCCGTCGCCGCTCCCATGCGGCCCAGCCGAACAGGACGGCGAAGTACAGCCCCGCCCAGACGAAAGCCCACGCGGCGCTCACGTAGCTGAGCAGGAGCGTTCCCGCCAGGTAGGGAACGCCGAAACCCACAACGGCGCTCCATCGGATCAGCGGCACCGGAGCCCTTCGTTCAGCGATGGTTCTCACGCTGGTTCTGGTTCCCGGAGGAGTTCTGCGACCGGCCGCGCCCCGACCAGAACCAGTGGGCGGCCAGCGGAGCCACGAGGCCCCCGGCAAGCCCTCCCAGCCCAGTCGCGATCCCCGGCGCCCAGTCGGTCAGGAGGGCCAGTGGCAGGGAGATCATCAGAACGACGGGAACGCTCACCCCGATGATCGTGATGACGTAACGCCAGCCGAGGGGGTTCATGCGCTGGCTCCTTGCTCCACAGTTGAGTTCGGTTGGGTAGGTGGCTGATCTCCTGCTTCGTCCAACACGTACGAGTGGAGGTTGCCCCGGTGGCCTTCGGAGCTCACCGTTGAGTCATCCGGTCGGCTGTCATGAAGGTGCTCGAAGCGCGTTTCCAGAAGATCGACGGCCTCGTGTAGACGCAGGTGGCCGAACTTCTCACGGATCGCCTGAATGGCCTGGATGTTCTGTCCGTCCAGGATCAGCCGGTCGATGCTGCGCCACTCCTCAGGCAAGGTGCCTCCAGCTTTCCCGACGCCGTGCGTACTGACCTCGCAGCGTTTGACCGCGCTCTTTCAGGAGCTCGGACGCTGGTGACCGTTCGATCAGGTTCGTGGGGTTCTCAAGATGGGCGCGACGCAGGGAGAGGTGGACCCACGGGCGCTGCTCCGTCCCTACCCGGAACACGACGGCGGTCAGCTCGGCCCCGACCTCGGGAAAGTACGGGTCGTCAGCCCGCCCGCCTTCCGGGGAGTCGATGCGTACCGCGTCGACGGATGAGCCCGTGCCCTCGTGTCCGACCACCCGGGTCGTCACGCCCCAGGGCTGATGGCTCGTGACCCGGACGCGGACGAGGTCACCCGGTGAGAGGCCGACCGCCTCGTTCTTCACACACGTCCCTTCTCTCGCCAGCGCACTGCTGAGGGCCTCCCTTGAACCGCATGGACCGCTGCCCCTGACACAGTCTTGGGCCACAAGGTACCGAGCCGAGGCGCCCGGAGACGCTGGAAGATGGCCCCAACGAGACCCGGCCTGGACCAGATGCTGCCCCTTCGTGATCTTGTGAAGTCACACCACACGAAGGGGCACGACTGTCCCTCTCAGAACTGGAGGGGACCGGACTCGTAGCTGTCCATGGCAGGGGTCGGTTCGTCGAAGAAGTCGAAACGGACGCAGGTTAGCGTGGTACATGTGAGGCATGTCCACGGGGCGCGGGAGCCGCTCCATCACCCGCTCCTCAGCGCTGCTGACGGCGCCGGTACGAAACGTAGAGAGGCGGTTGGCCGCATCCGGAACGACATGATCACGCCGGGTCGGAGCTACCGGTATGTGGGTCCTGCCGAACTGAAGACGATGGTCCGCCCCGGCGATGAAGGGCGGCGGGTTCACTCCGCGGATGACTTCGATGCCTGGGCCGCCGCACGTTCAGCGGACGAGTGGGCGGAACCGTTCACCTTCGTCGTCGATACCGAGGGTGCCCTACGGCTGGCACCGCGGCGCAGCGAACACGTGGCGTGTGCCGGTGGCGGGCGAGTACTGAGCGCTGGCGAGATCGGTTTCTTCCGCAGGGGCGATCGTTGGGTGGTCCACGAGATCAGTAACCAGTCGACGGGTTACTGTCCGGATGCCGACTCGTGGCCCGCCGTCGCCGAAGCCCTGGATCGCATCGGATTGGAACGCCCCTGCGGGTTCACGTACGAGTTCGTCTTCCGCCGTTGTACCTGGTGCCAGGAACGCAACATCGTGCGTGAAGGCGAGTTCGTCTGCGTCTTCTGCGGAGACGAACTGCCCGAGCGCTGGAATGTGGACTCGGAGAACGACGGTGAGGTCACTTCCTCAGGCCAGCGCTAACCGATGTGGGTGGGGCCTCCGCTGAGGAAGTGGTCCACGCGCACACGCATGGACCGGTCCATGCGGTACTCGGTCAGCTTGTCCTTGGGTACCCAGACGACTTCCTTGGACTCGTCGCTCGGTGTGGGCTCACCCGACATCGGACGTGCGGTGAAGGCGATGGAGAACTCCTGTCGGGCCTCACCGTCGTTGGTGTAGTAGATGATGTGCTTCGGGTCGCTGTAGATGCCCACGATTCCGGTGATCTCACACGTCACCCCCGTCTCCTCCAGGGTTTCCCGAACGGCGGACTGCGGTACCGACTCGCCCAGGTCAAGGGTGCCACCGGGCACGGCCCAGTTGTCGTTGTCGGTACGACGGATCATCAGTACTTCGTTGCACTCGTTGACCACGAACACGTTCACCGACGGGACGAGACTGTTCGCCGCTGGGGCCTCGGGGTCGTCGTAGTAGTCGATCCTCCTGCCTGTGGACCTTTCCTCAACTGAATGCGTCACATAGTCCAAGGCTCGGTTGATCCGCTGAGAGACGTGCTCAGAGGAGACACCCAGGTTTTCGAGTACGCGTGATGCTGCGTTGTGCTGCTCGTGCAACAGGCCGGAGAGTAGGTGTTCCGTGCCTATGGCGTTGTGTGACCGCTCGGTAGCCGCGTGTAGGGCTCCCATGAAGGCGGTCTTGGCATCCACGTGGAAGGGCCGATGTTTTGGCCGAAACCAGGTTCCCCGCTCACCGATCCTGGCCACTGCCGCCCGAGCCGTCGCGTAGTCGACATTGAAGAACTTCAGGGTCTGAGCGGCGATGCCTTCACGTTCCCCGATGATCCCGAGAAGCAGGTGTTCGGTCCCGATGTAGCTGTGCTTGAGCCTCTTCGCCTCGTGCTCTGCCAGGCCGACCACCTGCCGGGCCTGGGGTGTGTATCTTTCGAACATGGCCATCAGTCTCGCATCAGTCAAGCGGAGTGCCCTGGTCCCAGGCCTCCCCGACCGATGACGACATGGCCGACGCCTACGTGCTGAGCTTTGGGAAACTTCTGGATCCGCCACAGAAGAAGGCCGCCATGTTGTCTTGGTTTTCGACCAGTGATTTTACCTTATCGATATACAAAATGTGGTGCTCGTGTCTGACTCCGTCCGTCCGATCGCCGGTTCCCGGGTCGCCTTGGTGGCTCAGTTCCCGGTCACCGTGAATGGCACGGTAGACGCGTCGCTGCAACTCTTTGCAGGCCGAAGTCTTGCCATTTCCGTAAACTCCTTCGATCAGATTACTCCTCACGCACATTGCTGGATCCTGCAAGAATATAAGAGTTGATATGCAGGGTTGTGCGGAAGAAGACTGAAAATCTATCGCTGGCCCGGAGAGACGCTGCCCCGCTGGGCGATCTGCCGGTTCCCGAACCCGTCGGCCGACCACGGAACCAGCCGGTCCCCTGCGCTCACCGTCCGCGACCAAAGAGCCAGCTCCAGCGTTTCGCGGTCACCACCACGTGAATGTGTGGTTTTTAACCAAGGTCCTGATGCCTACCTGGCTGGACTGAGGCGTACTCCGTTGTGGGCTCGGATGTGTGGTGTGCCCGACGTGAGTGCGTCCAGAAGTCGCACGGAATAGACCTCGACCATATGCTTCTCGACCTCATCTGGCATGAGCCACTCGACGGTGGTCGCCTCCGAGGTGGCTCGCTCTGTGCCCCCGCACGGTTTACAGCGGAAGACCAGGGCGACGATTCCGCGGGCCATGTTCTTGTAGACGCCCGTGAGCTGTTCCACCTCGACGCGGATGCCGGTCTCCTCCAAGACCTCGCGGACAACACCCTCCTCGGGGGTCTCGTCCAACTCCAGCACGCCGCCGGGTGGCTCCCAGTTGCCGTTGTCCCTGCGCTTGATCACCAGCATCCGCCCGTCCTCGCGGATGACGGCTCCCGCCACGGACACGGAGTGCAACGGCGTTGACGGCTTGTCTCCGGTGCTGTTACTCATGTGCAGGAGCATAGGAGGAACAGAAGGACTATGGCGAGCACTGTAGGGGCGCGGTCCGGCAAGCCCCGGTACCTCCAGATCGCGGACGACATCGAAGAGCAGATCAGAGCCGGGTGCCTGGCTCCCGCCGAGGAGATTCCAAGCGAGACCGCGCTGATGGAGCGTTACGGCGTCTCCTCAGGCACGGTGCGCAAAGCCGTGGCCCAGCTCCGCACGACCGGCCTGGTGGAAACGTTTCAGGGCAAGGGCTCGTTCGTGAAGTCCCGACCTCCCGTCACCCGTAAGTCATCGGACCGCTTCCGGCGCTCCCACCGCCGTGCGGGCAAGGCGGCCTATATCGCGGAGACCGAACAGGCCGGGGTCAAGCCCACCGTTCAGGTCCTTTCCATTGGACCCGTCCCCGCTCCCGCCGAGATCGCTGAGCGCCTGGGCGTGGACGAGGGCGACAAGGTCCTTGCACGCCGCCGCCTCTACTTCAGCGACGGCACCCCCACCGAGGAAGCGACGTCCTATCTGCCGTGGGACGTGGCGCGGGACATCCCCGAACTCTTCGAGGAGAACCCCGGCGGCGGTGGCATCTACGCCCGGCTGGAAGAGCACGGTCACGAGTTCGCCGAGTACACCGAGACCGTGCGGGCGCGTCTGGCCACCAAGCAGGAGGCGAGCGCACTGAGCCTGAGTCCCGGCTCCGCGATCATCCACCTGACGCGCAACGCCGCGACGACGGTCGGCCGTGTGGTGGAGGTGTGCGACACGATCATGGCCGCTGACCAGTTCGTACTTGACTACCGGATCCCCGCCACGGACTGAGGTGCATGGCTACTGGCGCCGTAGAGCGGCTTCTTTGCTCCACAGGGTTGACTCATGTACATGAGTAAGGCAACCTAATCTCGCTACTCCTATACATGAGTGGATAGGCTGCTCCCATGTATAAGGGATGGCTTGCGGTGCAGACGCAACCTCCACAGACAACAGACCCCCGCGATGCGGGCTAGGCATCCGGGGGCGCGGTCAACCTGATGAAAGCAGGCAGACAAGTGCACATCGTAACGGCCTTGGTGGCCGTCATCCTCCGATGCCTTCGCCCGTCGCGGGGGCTCCACGCGGCGCCGCGTGTCCTCGCTCGCGAGGTGCGTGCTGAGGCCCGCAGGTGCCGCGCCTCCCGGGTGCGTCGCTACGCCGCCGATCCCGGAACCGTCGCCAGCGGGCCGGTTTCCTCGACTCTCCCGGTTCCGGCTCCGCGCCCGGCTCCCGACGACACCCGGCATGAGCGGCTGCCCGTGGTCGACCCGCCGGAAGCCCTTGTTCGCGGCTACTACGTGGCTCACGAGGTTCGGCAGCGAAGGCAGTTGGTCGGTGACGTCCTGATGGGTCTGGGGGCGGTCGCATGAGCACGCCGATTCCATGGAGTGTCCTCGACCCGGACGTGGCCACGGAGCTGTACGACTCCCTGTCCGAGGCGCTCCGGGCCCGCCCCCGCCACGCCGGTGAGGCCTACTCGGCCCTGCGCGAGGCCGACCGGCTGTTGTCGTCGCTGGACGCACACCTGCGCGCGGGCGGGCTGTTGCCCGAACCCTGGCGATCGGACAGGTAGCGGCTGAACACGGAGAAGGGCCGGTGGCCCGGGAGTCGCTGGTCGTGACGTCCCGGGCCACCGGCCCCGGTTTCTGCGGAGGGTGTGGGATTTGAACCCACGAAGTCCCGTCAAGGACTTGGTGCTTTTCAAGAGCACTGCACTCGGCCGCTATGCGAACCCTCCCCGCGGAGAGGAACTCTCCGCCAGTCATGGTAGCCCACGACCATCGGCCCTCGCCGCCCGCCCGGAACCTCCGGCCGAGTTCGTCCGAAGCAGGGGGCATTGTCGTCGCCGCTGGGTACGTTGTCGTGGACGACAGCGCTACGAGGAGGCCTCACCGTGAAACTTCGAGTGGACCGCGACGCGTTCGCCGAGGCGGTCGCCTGGACGGCCCGGGCCCTGCCCTCCCGGCCCGCCGTCCCGGTGCTCGCGGGGATCCGGCTGGAGCTCTCCCCCGACGGCGCCTCCCTGCACCTGTCCGGCTTCGACTACGAGGTCTCCACCCGCGCCTCGGTCGAGGTCCTCTCCGAGGAGTCCGGCGCGGCACTGGTCCCCGGCCGCCTCCTGGCCGAGATCGTGCGCAACCTCCCCTCCGGCTCCGTGCACATCGACACCGACGGCCCCAAACTGCGCATCGTCGGCGGGGCTGCGCGCTTCACCCTCATCACCATGCCGCTGGAGGACTACCCCACCCTGCCCGGCATGCCCGGCAGGGTCGGTTCCGTCGCCGCGGACACCTTCGCCGCGGCCGTGCGCCAGGTGACCCCGGCGGCCAGCCGCGACGACACCCTGCCCATGCTCACCGGCGCCTACCTCGACTTCACCGGCGACACCCTGAGCGTGGTCGCCACCGACCGCTACCGCATCGCCGTGCGCGACCTGTGGTGGAGCCCCGACGACCCGGGCCTGGACGTGGCCGCCCTGGTCCCCGCGCGCACCCTCAACGACACCGTCCGCGGCCTGGTCACCCGGTCCAACGTGGACATCGCGCTGTCCACGGTCAGCGGAGGCGAGGGCGTCAGCCTCTCCCCGGGCGAGGGCATGATCGGCTTCGAGAACGGCGAGCGCCGCACCACCACCCGGCTGATCGACAGCGAGTTCGTCAAGTACGCCGCCTGGTTCCCCAAGGAGTTCTCCGCGCGCGCCGAGGTGGCCGTGGCGCCGCTGGCGGAGGCGGTCAAGCGCGTCGCGCTGGTCGCCGACCGCAACACCCCGCTGCGGCTGGCCTTCTCCGGGAACGAGGTCGTGCTGGAGGCGGGCTCGGGTGAGGACGCCCAGGCCATGGAGGCGATCGAGGTGGGGTACGAGGGTGATCCGCTGCGGCTGGCCTTCCGCCCCGACTACCTCATGGACGGGTTGTCGGGTGTGGAGACCGACACCGCCCACCTCAACTTCACCGAACCGACCAAACCCGCGGTGTTCACCGACGTGCCGGTCAAGGAAGGTGAGAAGCCGTCCTTCCGCTACCTGGTTCAGCCTTTGCGGGTGTCCTGAACAAGAGTTTTGGTCCCTTTCTCTACCGTGCCGCCACGTTATCCACAGAGTTATCCACAGGCGGGCGTTCTGCCTGTGGATAACCCGGGGTAATCACCCTCAGGAACACGCGAACCGCCCCTGTGGAACTCTCGCATTTCCCCTCTGACATGCGAGAACAGCCACGGGGGCGGTTCTGTGCACAGCCTGTGGACAACTTCGCGGAGAAGGCCTACTCGCCCTCGCCCAACGAGGACGAACCGCCGCTTCCCACCGGCGTGTCCAGGCCCAGTTCGGCCTGGCGCCCCCGCCGATAACCCGCCCGGTACCCCGCCGCGCTGTGCGTGCGCTCGGGCCGGTGCTTGCGCAGCTGCGGGAACTGCTTCTGGAACTCCTCGCTCACCCGCTGCACGTCGTCCCGCAACACCAGCTCCGCGCCGCGCCCGGAGTCCACGCCCTCACCGGAACCGCCCGAGCCGCCCGGCGAGGCCATCTCCTGCAACCGCGCCCGGAACTCCCGGATCCGCTCGGCCACCGCCTGCCCGTACGCGCGCACGAACGACCGGTAGTAGCGCTTGCGCTCGGTCTCCAGCTCCGAGCGCGTGTAGTTGCGCAGCTCCCGGATGTCCGCCACGTGGGACGAACTCATGAACTTCGCCGACGCCTCCATCTGCATGGAGATCGACGGCAGCAGCATCCGCAGCGCGTCCAGCGCGCTCACCGTGCCCACGAGGATGATGAGGCGGTCGGTGTTCTCGGAGGTGTTCCCCCGCACCGCGGACTGGCACCCGTAGGCGGCGGCGATGTCGGCCAGCGCCCGCACCCGCGCCTTGCCGTGGCCACCCACCCCCGGGACGGTGTAGTCCATGCGGTTGATCGCGTCCGGCTCCTCGCCCCTCTCGGCGCGGGCCTCGGCCTCCGCGATCGCGTGGCGGGTCATCAGCTCGGCTGCCTTGGCGGTGAACGCCTGGCTCTCGGCATCAGTAACCGCGGGGTCCTCCGCCATGCGGAGGAGCCCGCGGACCCGCTCGACCATCTTCTGACGAGCAGATTCAGTCATCGGCGCCCGGTCGTCTCCCTAGGTGAGTGTCTGGCCTCCCGCCGAAGGCGGAAAACACCGAGCCTAGGCGTTCTTGTTCCCGACCACCATCGCAATGAGGCCCACGGTGACCCAGATCGCCGCAGCGACGAAGAGCCCACCGAACAGTCCGCCGATGATCGCGCCGCTGAAGATGCTGACGAGGGCGTAGCCCGCACCGCCGATTCCGGCCGGCACGGCCGCGTACCGGAACGGGTAGGTGGACGCGTAGCGCTTGCCCCGGCGGTCGGCCTTCTTACTGATCATGCCGCCCACGCCGCCGACCAGCGCGAAGAAGACCACCGCGGCGGTCAGGCCCGAGGCGATGGCGCCCAGGCCCGAACCCAGGTTCAGGAGGAAGAAGAGGGCACCACCGGCCGCGCCGCCCAGCACGGAGGTGGTCCAGGGCCAGATCATCGTCGCCGAGGCGACGGGAGTGAATGAGTTACCCCGCTCCAGTGTCATGTCCGCTGCTCCAGTCGAATGGCGTGACGACCGCTCTTCACCGGGCCGTCCCCTCCAGCATGCAGGTCCGGGGCCCGGAGCGCATCAGGGTTCCGTCCCTGACATTCCCCCGAGTCCGCCTCCCGACGAGCGCCCCGCCGGGACACCGCCGGGACGCCGCCGCCCGTCCGGGGAGGACGACGGGAGGGCCCGCACAGGGTTCAACGTTCAACCGGTCGTGGAAGTGCCCGGGCCGTGGCCGTTGTGCGAGGAGGAGGACGCGGAGGTCAGTTCCGCGTGCAGGTACGGCCATGCGGAGCGGAACGCGGGCAGCAGGGGGAGGGCGGCCGCGGAGTCCACCGGCACCCACCGGATCTCCTGGCTCTCGGAGTTGCCCGGACGGAACGGCGTCAGCGTCGGCAGCCTCGCCATGAACGTGTCGTAGCGCCACACGGTCAGGTCCTGCTCGTGGACGCCCAGCAGGGTGTACTCGCCCAGGTCCCCGTGGACCTCCTCACGGAACTCGCGGACGGCGGCCTCCAGGGGCGTCTCGTCCCGGTCCCGGGCGCCGCCGGGGATGCCCCAGGTGCCGCCCATGTGGGTCCAGCCCGCCCGGTGCTGGAGCAGCACGTGTCCGTCGCCCGCCGCGTCGACGGCGTACAGCAGTAGACCCGCCGCGCCGTACAGCCCCCACCTACGGGAACCGTCCGGCAGGCTCACCCAGCCGTTCCCGTCGCCCTTCAGCATCACGTCCTCCAACTCCGCGCCGGACCCGGTGCCGTCTTCGACACACTCTGTAGAACCTACGGCCCGTCCACCGACTTCCGCAGCCCCCGGTGTACGTGCCCGATCTCGCAGGCACCACCGAGCCTCCGCCGTCGTATGTCGGCGCGGCCGACGCGGAGAACCCAAGAGGGCCATGGGGGCGAAGGTCACAAAGCGTCCCGAGGCGCTCGGAGAAGGCAGACGGCCGGTCGTCCGTGCCGTCTGGGGGCGGAGTTCCCGGAGCACGCCCACAATCGCTTTCCGTGACGACTCGTGTGTGCACGAATCCGAAAAGCAGGGGAACGGGCGTGTTTACTCTGTTCGTTTCTCGGAAGATTGTGGTGAGTGCGGTGCCGTCCCCACCGGAGGGGGTCTCCCTGGTCGTGGCCCTCCCCGGAGCGGTCGGACGTCGGGCGCGGGCGTCTCTGACTGTCCGCAACCGGCCAATCACTGGCCAGTCGGGGGCCTCGGAGGCAATGATGACGCGGCCCCGCAACCACCGCCGCCACACCGGTTTCAGAGCTGAAAGAAGACTGAAAGCGGAGTGGAAGAGGATCTCTCTAGTGTGGAACACGTTCGACGCGATCGGACCCGCGAGAGGACGGCTCGCGGGTCCGGCACAGTGCGACGTTCGTTGGACACATGGCCACCCGTGGTGTGCTTTGAGGCGGAACCCGCCACGGGTGGCTCGTCCGCCGGAGGGCGGGTCCCCTGATGCTTCGTAGACGACGTAGAGCCACGCTGCGGCTCTATGCGAGTGCTGTGAGACGAGGAGTTCGAGTGCCGAAGATGCTGACCGTGGACGAGGAGTTCGAGGCGATCGTCGCCGACGTCTCCCGGGACGTGCGTGCTGACAAGATGCAGCCCTACCAGGAGCCGGACCCGTCGAAGCCGGCCCCGTCCGCTCCGCCCGTGGAGAGCTCTCCCGAAGAGGAGAAGCCGGCCGAGGAGAAGTAGGGCCTTTCCGGGTAGTCCAACGGATACTCCGAGTACCTGTGTGGAGGGGGGTACTCGGAGCCGTTGGCGTGTCCGCATTCCCTATTTCACGGCAATGGCCCTTGCTAGGGTTGCTGCTTGTGGAATTCGGCGTGCTTGGCCCCATCACCGTCTGGTCCGACGGCCGACCCGTCCCGGTCGGCGGTCCGCGCCAGCGCTGTGTGCTGGGTGCGCTGTTGGTACATCTGGGCCGTGAGGTCACCATCGACCAACTCATCGGCTATCTCTGGAGCGACGATCCGCCCCGCACAGCGCGGTCCGTCATCCAGGTCCAGATCTCCCACCTACGTCGGACCTTTCCGGACACCATCGCCACGACCCCCGGCGGTTACACCCTCGACGTCGACCCGGACTCCGTCGACCTGCACCGGTTCCGCAAGCTTCGGGACAGGGCCACGGCGGCCGAGCCCAAGGCGGCCGTCGAACTGCTGGAGCAGGCGCTGGAGTGCTGGCGCGGAGTGCCCTTCTCGGGTGTCGGCTCGGAGTACCTGGACCACTCCGTCGTCACACCCCTGAAGGAGGAGCGCTGGTCCTGCGTCATCGCCTGGGCCACGTGCGCTCTGGAACTGGGACGGCACTCCGACGTGGTCTCCCGACTGACGTCCCTGGTCAGTGAGGAACCCTTCGGGGAGCGCCTGCACCATCTGCTCATCACGGCCCTGTGGCGTGACAACGAGCGTGCCAGGGCGCTCGCCGTCTACGAGGAGTTCCGGAACCGGCTGGCCGACGAGTTGGGCGTCGATCCCGGCCCGGAACTGGCCACCCTGCACACCCGGATCCTCCAGGAGGACTTTCCCGCGGAAGAGACGCAGGACGCGTCCACGGGAGGGCCGGAGACGCACTTCGTCATGCGCAACGACCTCCCCCGCGACCTCCCCGACTTCACCGGACGCCAGGAATCCCTGCGTCAGCTGGACGAGGTGGCCCGCACGGGGGAGGGGCGGGCCCAGGTCTGCGTCATCACGGGCAGCGGTGGTGAGGGGAAGACGACGACCGCGGTCCGTTTCGGTTACGAGGCGGCCAAGCGCTATCCCGACGGACAGTTGTTCATCGATCTGTACGGCTACACCACGGACAGGGAACCGCTCGACGCCGCTTCCGCTCTCGGTGCCCTGCTGCGTGCCGTCGGGGTTGAGCCCGAGGCCGTGCCCGAGTCCCTGGACGAGAGGTCGGCACTGTGGCGGGCCACTCTCATGGGGCGCAGGGTCCTGGTCATCCTCGACAACGCCCTGAGTTACGCCCAGGTCAGCCCGCTCCTGCCGTCCTCTCCCGGTTCGATGACCCTCATCACGACCCGCAACGAACTCTCGGGGCTCAGCGGTGCCCGCTTCCTCTCTCTCGGGGTGTTCGACGAGCAGTCCTCCCTGGAGCTGCTCGGACGCGTCCTCGGGGACGAACGCGTACGGAGCGAACCCGAACAGGCGCGCGAGATCATCCGGATCTGCGGTGGTCTTCCCCTGGCCCTACGCGTGGTCGCGGGACGCATGCTCAGCCGCCCCAGATGGTCGTTCGCCCACGTTGCCCGGCGGCTCGGAGAGCAGAACCGGAGGTTCCGGGAACTCCAGGTGGAGGGGCAGAGCGTCGAGGCCGCCATCGACCTGTCCTTCCAGAGCCTCAACCGGCACCAGAGCCGGGCCTTCCTCCTACTGGGACTGATGATCGGCAGCACGGTCGACCTGGGCGGTGCGGCCTCCCTCCTGGACATGTCCGTGGAGGACGCCGACGACATCCTCCAGGAACTGGTCGGGGTGTGCCTGCTGGAGGAACCCCAGGGAGACGTCTACCGTCTACACGACCTGATCGGCGCCTTCTCACGTGACCGCGCCGCCGTGGTCCTGAACGCCGAGGAGATCGACGCGGCCAGGCTGCGCCTCGCGGAGCAGTACATGGCGACCGCCCAGCACGCCGCCGATCTCATGGGCCCGCGCGCGCACGATGACGAGATCGGCGTGAGCCAGGGTTACCGCACGGAACTGGCGGGGCGGGAGGACGCCGAGAACTGGTTCACCCTGCACCAGGACAACCTGGCGGACACGATCGAGTACTTCGCCTCACACGACAACGGAGAGTACGCCTGGCGGATGGCCGACGCGGTGTGGCGTTTCTACGCTCTCCACGGCCAGATGGGCCTCCTGATCAGCTCCCACCAGCGGGCACTCCAGATCAGTGACAAGCAGGGAAACCGGCGCGGACGAGCGGTGACACTCATCGGGCTGGGCATCGCCCACTGTCTCTCGGGGCGCTTCGACGAATCGCTCGCCCTGCTCACGGAGGCCCGTGACCTGTTGACCTCGATCGGCGACAGCAGGGGGATCATCCGAGCTCTGGCCAACCTGGGGATGGTCTACGAGCGGGTCGGACGCCTGGCGGACGCCGCCGAAGCCATCCAGGGTGTGCTGGACTTCGCGATCCAACTGGAGGACACCCGGTTGGAAGCGTTGCAGTGGGGCAACCTCGCCGTCCTGAAACAGACACTCGGGGTGTACGCGGAGGCGCTGCACTGCGCCCAGCAGGCCATGGAGAAGGCCGTGGGCGAGGGGCAGAAGGTGACCAGGTCCCACGCCAAGCGCGTCATGGGAGAGGCCCGGACCGGACTGGGTGAGTTGGAAGCCGCGTCCCAGGACCTGAGCGAGGCCCTGGAACTGTCCCTGGAACTGCACCTGGTGGGAAACCAGGTCTACATCCACAACTCCCTGGGCCTGACCCACCGGGCCGCGGGGCGCTGGGAGCAGGCGATCGCGTCCCACACCACGGCTCTGGAACTGGCCGAGGAGCACGGGCGTCGCAGCGGCGACGCCGAGATCCGGGCCGACCTGGGAATGACCTACGCGGCGGCCGGCCGCCACGACGAGGCCGTCGCCGAACTGGAGAAGGCCCACGCCATCGCGGTCGAGCGCAGCGAGCGCTACATGGTCGGTCGTGCCGCGCTCGCGCTCGGGCGACTGCCCGCGCCGACCATGCCGGTGGACCGTGCGCGCGACTTCCTCCGCGAGGCGGAGGAGATCTTCACCGAACTGGGCCTGGCCGAGGCCGACCAGGCCAGGGAGGCCCTGGAGAACCTCCCCCCACCCCCCGGGTGACGCCCTCCCCTCACCCGAGGGCCTTCCCGGCCCCACGGAACCCAGCCCCCGACCGGCGCCGTGGCGGTGCCAGCCAGCGCGGCCCCAGTGTTCCGCGCCGCATGGCCCGCAGGCACAGCGTCGTGGGCAGGAAGCGCAGCGGCCGGGGGACGCGCGGGTACACCGCGCGGGTCGTCCGTACGATCCGGTCGAACCGGCGCTGACGTACCGGCGACCACGGGATCGCGAACCGCTCGCGCAGCTCCGGCGGGAGCAGTCCGCCGGTGAGCAGGAGTTGCACCCGCGTCAACGGCCGCAGGGCCACGTTCGCCGGGTGGAACAGCTGCTCGGTGATGCGGCGCGCCTCCTCCCCCACGCGCAAACGCTCCACGGCCGCCTCCCAGTAGTCGGCGAACTCCTCCGGGGTCGCGGGCCACTTCTCCTCGGGCAGGCCCAGGGCGGTGGCGAACACGGCCGCCTCGCGCAGGTGGCGGACGCGTTCCTCCTCGTCGAGCGGGCCGAACACCATCGCGTGCAGACGCGAGGCCGACTGGAACAGGGTGGCGGCCACCCACAGCAGCAGGTCGTCGTCGAGCGCCCGGTACCCCGGGCCGTTCACCTTGCGGTGCATCGCGCGCACGATGGCGTGCAGCCGCTCCTTCTCCTCCTCCGTGCCGTAGACCGTGCCGTACACGAAGTAGAGGGTGCCGAGCAGGCGGTTGAACGGCCGCGTGGTGAAGTCGCTGTGGTCGTACACCCCCCGGGCGACGCTGGGGTGGGCGATCTGGAGCAGGACGGCGTACCCGGCGCCGCCGAGGACGCAGGCTTCCCCGCTGATCCGCCGCAGAGGTGATTCGTCGGACGGTCGGCCCATGCCTGGGATCGTACGGCACCCCGCCCGCCCGCGCCGATGGGGACGCGCTCCGTCGGAGGCGTCACGCGCGGCCGGTCCGTGTCCGGTCACGGTCGCAGGGAGCGGAACACCTCCGGGCGGGTCAGGGCGTCGGTGTCGTCCACGAACTGGTCGATCGCGCCCACCGGCGTCCGTCCGGCCAGCTCCGGGTCGGTGATCTCCTCCAGCAGGGCCCGGGTGAACCGTGCCGCGTCCAGCACCGGCCAGGGGCGTTCGTGGAACGGCCGGGGCCGGGGATCCAGGCGGGCGGCGAGCCCGGTTCCGTTCTGCCACCCGGCGAGCAGGCCGGACGCCTCCGCGAGGGCCTCCGCGTCCCCGTCCAGCCCCCGGGACAGCGGTGGGGTGAGCTCCTCCGCGCCGGGAAGCCGGGAGAAGGCGCTGCCGAGCCACTTGGAGTAGGGCGGGTAGCGGCGTGACAGCAGCAGGGCCAGGCGCATGAGGTCGCGGACCACCCGGGCCGCGACGACCCTGGTGCCCAGGGAGTCGCCGACCTCCGCGCAGCGGCCGACGAAGGCCTCCTCCTGGGACACGCGCCGCCACTGGCAGGCCAGCACGTACCGCCACACGTCGTCGGGGTACCAGGCCAGGTCCCCCCGTGCCCGGGTGAGTCCGCCGACACCGTCGTGGAAGACCGCTCCGCCCACCACCTCGGCCAGCCGCTGGGTGGGCGAGGCGAGCCAGTCGGCGGTGGCCACACCCGCTCGGGGATCGAAGCCCAGCTGTCCCCGGAACCAGTCGCCCGTGTCGACGACCTCCACCCTGTGTCGGCCGTCGGGCGCGTCGGCGTCGGGCCGCCAGGTCCGCGGCGGCCCCTCACCGGGTGCGAACCGGGTCGGCCAGCCGCGCACGCGTTCGGGCAGGCCGTCGTCGAGTAGCTTCCGTACCCGCTCGCGGTCGCCGTGGTCGTCCACGAAGAGTTGGAGGCGCGGTCCCCAGCCGTGGTCGGTGGAGCGTGGGGTGTCCAGGCCGAGGACCTCGGACCCGGGGCCGAGGAGCGCGGCGGCGTGCGGCACGGGTCGGTGTCCGGCGGCGAGCAGCGGGGCGACCGCGTCCGTGTACAGGGCCCGGGACAGTTCCAGGCCGGGGAGGAAGACCGGGGGCATGCACGTGAGCGTACGGGCGCCGTCCCGGTCGCGGCCACGGGTTTCCCGGTGCGCGACCGGACGGAAAAGCAGGGGGTAGAAAAATATGTCCATCCGGTCAGGTCTGGTTCGTTCGGCGGGCCGAACACACATTGGTCTACAACGTTTGACCATAGACCGGGACTTATTACTGTAAGGTGTCTTTCCAGTTAGAGGCGTACATGCAGGTGGACATGGCAGCAGTACCAGTCGTGGTGAACGAGTGAATGGTCGGTTCGCGTGGTACGGGTGGTACCAAGTCCCCCCGCACAACAGGAGTCTTGACGTGTGGTGAAGGGCTCTTTACGGTCTAGCGTCAACAGGTGGAAGGGAATTCCGGGGACGCCCGGCATTTCCGGGACAACGCCGTCCGACGTTCGCAGGAGGTATATCCGAGCTCCGGTGAACGTGCTCCGCCCGCCTGGACCGGAAACGGTCCGGGTCACCCCGCTACGAATCCCCCGAACCGCGCCGTGAGGCCGGACGGGATCGTGACCCGAAAAGAAGGGCCCCGCTCAATGAAGACCCGCAGAAGGATCCGCTCCGCCTCGGCCGTCGCCGCGGCGACCGCCCTGATCTTCACCCTCATGCCCACCAGCGCCGCCAGCGCGCACGGCTACGTCTCCGCGCCCATGAGCCGCCAGGCGCAGTGCGCGGCGGTCATGGTCGAGTGCGGCGGCATCAGGTGGGAACCGCAGAGCGTGGAGGGCCCCAAGGGCCTGATGAGCTGCTCCGGCGGCAACTCCCGGTTCGCCGAGCTCGACGACGACAGCCGCGGCTGGCACGTCGCCCAGGTCGGTAACTCCCTGACCTTCACCTGGACCCTGACCGCCATGCACTCCACCGACAACTGGGAGTACTTCATCGGCGGCCAGCGCATCGCCAACTTCGAGGACCACGGAGCCCGGCCGCCGTCGACCGTCCGGCACACCGTGGACCTGTCCGGCTACAACGGTCGCCACACGATCCTGGCCCGGTGGAACGTCGACGACACCGCCAACGCCTTCTACTCCTGCGTGGACGTCAACATCCGCTAGGACCCCCGCCGTCCCCGGCCCGGACCCGCACCCGGGCCGGGGACCCGGCTGTTCACGGCTGGGTGACCGCGGTGGAGGAGCTACCCGAACCAGGTCACCTGGACGGTGACGACGCGCTCACCACGCACATCCGTCAGGAACGTCAGCATGAGGCTTCCCCGCTCTTCGGTACGCCGTCCCGGCCCGGCACCGGAGAAGGCCTGACCGTCCAGGAAGACCATGGACTCACGCACCGCGATCTCCTGTGCCAGGCGTTCAGCCTCCTGAGCCGCATTGGTCGGGAACCCGGAGAAAAGGTCGTCGGGGTGAACCTCCCAGTGCCAGTCAGCCGCCCTCGACCTCTCGGTGCGCGGCCCTGACGATGTCCCCGGCCGTACGGATCGCCTGGTCCCTGACATGGGAGTCGGGGCTGTCCATGTCCAGTTCCGCCTGACGCAGACGCGCCGCGACGTCGGGCCTGCGCTCGATCGCCGCCGTGACCGCCCATCGGCGGGGGGACATGCGGGNACATGCGGATGGGGATGACGCTGTCCTCTTCCCCCGCCCTGGTGAAGGCCTGCTGCATCTCCTCGAAGAGCTCGCTGAGCTTCGACGGCGCGACCGTCGCGACCGCCTGCCGGAGTTCGGGGAATCTCTGCGCGGGTTGCGGAATCAGGGCATCGGGCTCATCGAGGTGGGGATACGTCATCGACTACCTTCAGGGTTCCCTGAAACACCAAGTGCCCGGCAAGAAGGATCTTACCGGGCACCTGGCCTGAGTCGGGGTGGCGGGATTTGAACCCACGACCTCTTCGTCCCGAACGAAGCGCGCTGCCAAGCTGCGCTACACCCCGAAGCAACGTCCCCAAGTCTAACGGACGTCGGGGAGTGCTCGCGCACGCTTTCCGGGCCGACTTACGAAGGGACCCTCAGGAGGCCGCCACGAGGTCCAGCAGCGTGGCCTCCGGACGGCAGCAGAACCGCACCGGTGCGTACGGGGAGGTGCCCAGGCCGCCGGACACGTGCAGCCACGCGTCCCCGTACCCGTGCAGGCCCCAGGCGCGCTCGCGGTCGATCCCGCAGTTGGTGACCAGCGTGCCGTAGAACGGCAGGCACAGCTGGCCCCCGTGCGTGTGCCCCGCCAGGAGCAGCTGGTAGCCGTCGGCCGCGAACCGGTCCAGGTTGGACGGCTCCGGCGAGTGCAGCACCCCCAGACGCAGGGCCGCCGACGGGTCGGCCGGACCGGCGACCTCCTCGTACCGGTCCAGCTTGATGTGCGAGTCGTGCACACCGGCCAGGGCGACGTCGAGGCCGCCCGCGTTCAGCGCCCCCTTGCGGTTGTTCAGGTCCAGCCAACCGGACGCGGACATGGCCGCGCCCAACTCGCGCCAGGGCAGGTCCGGCACCCGGCGCTTGTTGTAGTCGTTCCCGCTGGTCCGCCACAGGTAGCGGGCCGGGTTCTTCGGCTGCGGCGAGAACAGGTCGTTGGACCCGTACACGAACGCGCCCGGCCGGTCCAGCAGCGGCCCCAGCGCCTCGGTGAACGGCTTCACCGCGTCCGGATGCGCCAGCGAGTCACCCGTGTTCACCACCAGGTCCGGCTCGTACGCGTCCAGTCCCCGGATCCACTCGATGAGCATCCTCCGGCCGGGCGTCAGGTGCGCGTCGGACAGGTGCAGGATCCGCAGCCGCGGGCTGCCCGGCGGCAGCAGCGGCAGCTCGTGGTGGCGCAGACGGAACCAGTTGCGCTCGATGACCGAGGCGTAGACCAGCCCCGCCGCTCCGACGGCGCCCGTGATCGCGGCGGCGCGCCCCACCCGGCGCAGGAGTCGTCTGTTGTCGGCGCCCATCGTCCTCCTTCGTTGTCACAGAGATCGTCGCAGATCCGCGACCCCGCACAAACCGTTGGTGACCCCGTGGCCCGCCGCCGTAGGATCAGGCCCATGTCCGAACTCAAAGACCGCCTCAAGAACGACCTCACCACCGCCATCAAGGCGCGTGACAAGGTGCGCACCGGCACCCTGCGCATGGTCCTGGCCGCCATCTCCACCGAGGAGGCCGCCGGTTCCGCCCAGCGCTCCCTCGACGACGACGAGGTCACCCGGCTGCTGACCCGGGAGGCCAAGAAGCGCCGCGAGGCCGCCGAGGCGTTCGACAGGGGCGGTCGGTCCGACCAGGCCGAGGCCGAGCGGGCCGAGAGCGAGGTCATCTCCGACTACCTGCCCAAGCAGCTCACCGACGAGGAGCTCTCCGACCTGGTGGCCGCCGCCGTCACCGAGACCGGCGCCGACGGCCCCAAGGCCATGGGCCAGGTCATGAAGGTCGTCAACCCGAGGATCGCCGGCCGCGCCGAGGGCGCCCGCGTGGCCGCCGAGGTCAAGCGCCAGCTCGCCGGGTGAGCTGACCCGTCCGGGCGGCCCGGAACGCGAAGGGGCGGCGGTGTCTCCACCGCCGCCCCTCTCACGTGGCCGTCCTAGTCCTCGGTCCTGGCCGGATTCGACGCGGGCTCGCCCTGGAACCAGTCCTCGTCGTCCCCCCGCAGGTCGCTGGCGTTGTCGCTGCCGCCGCCGCTGCTCAGGAACACGTTCACCGTGGCACCGTCCGGCAGCCGGGTCCCCGGGTCCGGGTTGACCGCGGCGACCGTGCCCACCTGCTCCTCGGAGCGGATCTCGGTCGAGGACACGTTCACCTCGTAACCCGCGTCCTCCAGGGCGGCCACCGCGGCGGCCTCGGACAGGCCGAGCACGTTGGGCACGCCGCCCTCGTCACCGGCCGTGCTGGTGTTCCCGCCACCGGAGTCCGACGCCGAGGTGAACCGCGCCGGAGGCGACGGCAACTGCTCGACGTCCAGGCCCTCGTGGGCACCGATCATGGTCTCCTCCCAGATCGGACCGGGGATCGTCGCCCCGTACACGACCGGGTAGTACCGGTCGCCGATGGTGACGTTGCGCAGCGGGTACTGCTGCGGGCCCCGCGGGTCGCCGACGAAGACCGCACCGGCCATCTGCGGCGTGAACCCGGCGAACCAGGCCGCGGCCGAGTTGTCGGTGGTACCGGTCTTGCCCGCCGCCGGGCGGCCGATGTCCAGGGCCGCGGCGGTACCGCCGTTGAACGGCTGCTTNTGGCTGACCCCGTCGGCGACCTCCTGGTCGATCGCCCGCGAGCACTCCGGCTCGATCTCGATCGTGTTCTGCGCCCGCTGGTCAACGATCCTGGTGATGGCCTGCGGCTCGCACAGCATCCCGCCCGAGGCGAAGACCGCGTACGCGTTGGCCACCCGCAGCGGGGAGACCTCCTCACTGCCCAGCGTGAAACTGCTGTTGGCCAGTGACCGATCGTTCTCCGTGAACAGCGTGCCGTCCGCGCGCCGCATCCCCAGCGTCTCGGCCATCTGCATCACGTCGCAGATGCCCACCCTCTCCTGGAGCTGAGCGAAGAAGGTGTTGGAGGACGCCCTGGTCCCCGACAGCATGTTGTGCCTGGTGTCGGAGTTGGTGTCACCCGCGTTACTGGGTTCCCAGGTGTTCAGGAGGCCGCCGTTACAGCTGCGCTGACCGCTGATACTCACCCGGGACGGCGAGTTGAACGAGGTGCTGTACGGCAGCCCCTCGTCCAGGGCCGCCGCCAGGGTGAAGGCCTTGAACGTGGACCCCGCCTGGAAGCCCTGGCTGCCGCCCCGGGCGGAGTCGGTGGCGAAGTTGATGGAGGTCTCGCCGAGATTGCTCTCGTCGGGGCCGTAGTTGCGGCTCTGCGCCATGCCGAGGATGTGGCCGGTGCCCGGTTCGATGACCACCTCGGCGGCCACCTTGCGGGACTCGTTCTCGCGCGGCACCCACTTGTCCACGGCGTCCTGCGCGGCGTTCTGGGTCTGCGGGTCCAACGTGGTGTGGATCTGTAGACCCGCGGTGCGCAGCCAGCGCGCGCGCTCGGTCTCGTTCTGTCCGAAGCGATCGTCCTCCTCAATCTCCTGGACCACGTAGTCGCAGAAGAAGGGCTGGTCGCTCGGCATGCACCCGTTGGGAGGGGTGTCCGCCACGACCTCCATCGGGATCTCCTTGGCCTCCTCGGCCTCCGCCTGGGTGATGGCGCCGGTCGCCGCCATCCGGTCGAGCACGACGTTGCGGCGGTCGGTGGCCTGCTCGGGGAAGATCCGGGGGTTGTACAGGTAGGGATAGCGCACCAGACCCGCGATGGTGGCGGCCTGGTGCAGCTCCAGCTCGTCGGCGGACACCTCGAAGAAGTGCTGTGCCGCGGACTCGACGCCGTAGGCGCCGTCGCTGAAGTAGGCGATGTTGAGGTAGCCCTCGAGGATCTCGTCCTTGGTCATCCGCTGTTCCAGGGCCACGGCGTAGCGCAGCTCACGGATCTTGCGGGCGATGGTCGTCTCGGTGGCCTCCTCCATCTCCTCCGGGTTGCTGGCCGCCTCGACCTGCACGTTCTTGACGTACTGCTGGGTGATGGAGGACGCACCCTGCGTGTTGCCCTGGAGCGTGCGGATGGCGGCGCGCAGCGTGCCCGACAGGTCGATCCCGCCGTGCTCGTAGAAGTGGGCGTCCTCGATGGCGAGGATCGCGTCGATCATGATCGGGGAGACGTCCTCGATCTCGACCAGCTCGCGGTTCTGGTCGAAGATCTCCGCGATGACGTCGCCCTCGCTGTCGTAGATCGTCGACCTTTGCGGGGGCGGAGGAGTCTCCAGGTTGCCGGGCATCTCGAGGAAGCCGCTGGCGACGTTGCGCGCGGTGATGCCCAGGCCGCCGATCGCGGGGAGAGCGAGCGCCGCGACGAGGAGACCCGCGATGACACCGACGCCGAGCAGTTGGCTGATTCTTTGAAGCAATGTCCCCTGACCCACCTCATCAGACTAGGTGACCACGAACGCGCTGAGTTGGTGCGATGTGGAACGGATAGTGCGCGAACGCGCCGAAACGCCCGCCTCACCGCGGGCTGTGCCCCCATGCCATCTTTCCATGCTTATCGCCGACCAGCGGTTGTGCGGTTCGGCGATGCGGGAAGTCCGTTCGACACGGAGAGCTACCGCGCCCCACGCCATGGCCCGCTCGGGCCATACGTGTGAGACGGAAAGTGGGCCGGGTGGGTTCTGTTGGTGAGGCGTCCGAGTTCGTAACTTCTAGACAACGAACGGGGACGGACGCGGCGCATCCACGCGGCAGCGGGAGCCTACCGTGTTCTCCCCCTCCGGTCGGAGC
Organism: Nocardiopsis halotolerans DSM 44410; assembly: GCF_000341065.1. GTDB lineage: Bacteria > Actinomycetota > Actinomycetes > Streptosporangiales > Streptosporangiaceae > Nocardiopsis > Nocardiopsis halotolerans. Next base: position 68,464 of record NZ_ANAX01000328.1, read on the forward strand.
ACGCGGGTGCCCGGCGTCCGGAGCCACCGGCGCACGGACCGGGTACGCGCACAGGGGAGCAGGGCATGTGGACCTACCAGTGGACGACCAGGGCGCTGTGCCGCCGGGTGGACCCCGACGCGCTGTTCGTCCAGGGCGCGGCACAACACCGCGCCAAACTCATCTGCCGGGACTGTCCGGTACGCACCGAGTGCCTGGCCGACGCCCTCGACAACCGGATCGAGTTCGGCGTCTGGGGCGGTATGACCGAGCGTGAGCGGCGCGCTCTGCTGCGCAAGCACCCCGGCGTCACCGACTGGGGGCCGCTCCTGGAGGAGGCGCGCAGGGAGACTGACGGCGACCTCGTCCGCTACGTGGCCGAGCGCGCCGATCGCGCGTCCGCGGCCTGACCGCGTCCAGCAGTGTTCCCCGGGTCTCCGCCCCGCCCGCCCGTCGCCCTCCGGGGCGCTTCGCGCCGGGGCGGGCCGCCACCCTCAACGGACGGCCCCGGCCGCGGTCCTTCCCTCTCCGTCGCCCTCCACCACCCTCGGACGACGCCTGCGGCGCGGTACCCGTCGCCCCACCTCCAGCTCCCCCAGGACCCGTGGGCACCCGAACGAGCCCCCTGGCGCTGAGGCCGTCCGAAGGCGGGCTCTACCCCTCCCGGGCCGTCCGGGACACCCCGGCCAGCGCCTCACCGATCCCGCGCAGTCCCGCCAGGTCGTACACGTCCTCGGGCAGGGCGGCCACCTCGGCCACGCGCACGCCGCCGTGCCTGGAGAGCAGCACGTTCCTCAACCGGGTCTCGCGCTGGTGCGTACGGACCCTCTCCGCGTGCAGCCGCAGGGCCGCCGACGCCAGCGGACGCGAACCCGAGCGCTCCAGGGACTCCGCCGCGGCCACCGCCTCCCGCGCGCCCAGGTCGGCGCCGGGCCCCTCGGGCAGCGGGTGGACGCGGTTGACCACGATCCCGGCCAGCGGCATCGCGTCGGTGGCCAGGCGCTCCACGAAGTAGGACGCCTCACGCATCGCGTCCGCCTCCGGGACGGCCACCACCACGAACGCCGTCCCCGGAGCCTGGAGCAACCGGTAGGTGCGCTCCGCGCGCTCCTGGAAACCGCCGAACACCGTGTCGAACGCGGCCACGAAGGCCCGCAGGTCGTCGAGGAGCTGGGCGCCCACGATCCTGCCGATGGCCGAGGTCACCAGGTTGAACCCGGCGCCGAGGAGCCGGAACGCCCCCGTGCTGGCCGGGGTGCTCAGGAACCGGATCAGGCGTCCGTCCAGGAACCGGCCGAGCCGTTCGGGCGCGTCCAGGAAGTCCAGGGCGGACCGACTGGGTGGGGTGTCCACGACGATCAGGTCCCAGTCCCCCGACTGGCGCAACTGGCCCAGCTTCTCCATGGCCATGTACTCCTGCGTGCCCGAGAAGCTCGTGGAGAGGGTCTGGTAGAAGGGGTTGGCCAGGATCTGCCGTGCCCGCTCCGGGTCCGCGTGCTCCCTGACGACCTCGTCGAAGGTCCGCTTCATGTCGAGCATCATCGCGTGCAGGCTGCCCCGGGCCGCCTCGGGCAGTGGCACCGGGCGCGGGGTGTTGTCCAGCGACTCCAGCCCCAGTGACTGGGCCAGCCGACGCGCCGGGTCCACGGTGATCACCACGGCCCGCCGTCCGCGCTCGGCGGCGCGCAGACCCAGCGCCGCGGCCGTGGTGGTCTTGCCGACCCCGCCCGCGCCGCAGCACACGACGATCCGTGTCCCGGGATCGTCCACGAGGGCGTCCACGTCCAGACGCCCGGGCGCCGTCGCCCCGTTCACAGGCGCACCCCCTGCTCGACCAGCCGACGTGCCAGGGAGTCCAGGGAGGTGCGGTCCACCCCGCCCTCCAGCAGCGGAAGCTCCAGCAGCGGATGGCCCAGGTCCTCCAGGCCCGAGCGGACCCGCTGTTCCAGGCGGACCCGCAGCGCGTGTGTCCGCACCTCACCGGCCAGTGACGCCGCGAGCTCCCCGGGGTCCTCCATGCCCGTCTCCTTCAACCCGGCGGTGAGTTCCTCCAGGTCCGTCTCCCCCTCCGCGGCGGCGGCCAGGTCGGCCTCGTCCAGCAGCGATGGTCGCACCATGTTCACCATCACCATGCCGACGTTGAGCCCCAGCCCGGCGACCTCGGCGATTCCGTCCCGGGTCTCCTGGGCGGGCATCTCCTCCAGCAGGGACACGAAGTGCACCCGGGTCTGCCCCGAGCGGATGACCTCCATGACCCGGTCGGCGTGGTTGCGGATCGGTCCCACCCGGGCCAGCCCCGCCACCTCGGAGTTCACGTTGAGGAACTGGGCGATCCGGCCGGTGGGAGGCGCGTCCATCACCACCGCGTCGTAGTGGAAGGGCGCGGTCGACGGGCCCTCGGAGGTCCTGCGGCGGCCGCCCCGGCGGCGGCGCACCGCCTCGGTGGCCTTGCCGGTGAGCAGGACGTCGCGCAGCCCGGGGGCGATGGTGGTGGCGAAGTCCACGGCGCCCAGCCTGTTCAGCGCCTGACCGGCCCGGCGCATCCCGTAGAACATCTCCAGGTACTCCAGCAGCGCGGCCTCGGCGTCGGCCGCCAGCACGCTCACCCCGCCGTCGCCGGGCGCGGCGATCATCTCCCGTTCCTCGTAGGGCAGCGGAGGGCTGCCGAGGAGGGCGGCGATGCCCTGTCGGCCCTCCACCTCGACCAGCAGCACCCTTCCGCCGCCGGAGGCCAGTGACTGGGCCAGAGCCACGGCCGCCGTGGTCTTGCCGGTCCCGCCCTTGCCGGTGACGATGTGCAGTCGTGCTCCCGCGCACGCCTCACCCGGAGGCCGCGGTCCGTGCTCGCGCTCGCTCACCCCAGCCAGTCTATGCGGGCGTCCGGCGGGTGCCCGGTGGGTCGCGGGTCGTCACCGGACGCGGCGGAGCGCGCGGATGAGTAGGGTGGCGGCGTTGACGTGCGGTGCCCCGCCGCGGGCGGGTCACCGGTGAGTGAGTAGGGGTGAGGGACGTATGAGCAAGTGGGAGTACCAGACCGTGGCGTTGCTGTCACACGCCACGAAGCAGATCCTCGACAACTGGGGCGCCGACGGCTGGGAGCTCGTCTCCGTCGTGCCCGCCCCGCTGCCCGAGGGCACCGACCCCCGCAACCAGCAGTACGTCGCGTACATGAAGCGGGAGCTGTGATGGCCACCCCCGAGGAGCGGATCGCCGAGCTGGGCCTGACGCTGCCCGAGGTGGCCGCGCCGGTGGCGTCCTACACGCCGACGGTGCGCAGCGGCGACCACGTGTACGTGTCCGGTCAGCTGCCGTTCGTGGAGGGCGAGCTGCCCGCCACCGGCAAGGTCGGCGCGGAGGTCAGTCCGGAGACCGCCCAGGAGCTGGCCGCGCTGTGCGCGTTGAACGCGGTCGCGGCCGTGCGCGCCGAGATCGGCGAGTTGTCCGACGTGGTCCGCGTGGTGAAGGTGGGCGGCTTCGTGGCCAGCGCACCCGACTTCACCGGCCACCCCGGTGTGGTGAACGGGGCCAGCGACCTCCTGGCCCGGATCTTCGGTGACGCCGGCGTGCACGCGCGCGCCGCCGTGGGCGTGGCGGCCCTGCCGTTGGACGCCCCGGTCGAGGTTGAGATGATCGTCGAGGTTCGCTGAGCAATCTGCCCTGTTCGGGGTCGTTGCTCTCGGTCTGTGGCGCTCTGGCCCCGAAGAGGAGGGTAGGCCGATGCGGAAGGCGTCCGACGGCACCACGCGCGGCGGTACGGGACGGGATGGGCACGCCCCCGGCGGCGTCGTCCCGCCCCGGCCCGCCGCCACGGTCATGCTCCTGCGGCCCGCCGGCGGCCGGGCCGCGGCCGACCGGAGCGGAAGCGGCGCGGACGGCCCCATGGAGGTCCTGCTCATGCGCCGCGTTCGCTCGATGGGCTTCGCGCCGGGCGCCTACGTCTTCCCCGGCGGCGGAGTGGACGAGCGGGACGCCGACGGCGACCTGCCCTGGACCGGGCCGGGCCCCGAGGAGTGGGCGCGCACGCTCGGCACCGACGTTCCGATGGCCCGGGCACTCGTGTGCGCCGCGGTCCGCGAGACCTTCGAGGAGACCGGTGTCCTCCTGGCCAGCGAGCCCGAGCGCGCGGGCGAGGAGGCCATCACCCTCGACACGGACTCCGAGGAGTGGGAGCGGGACCGGTTGGGGCTGATCGACCGCTCCCGCTCCTTCACCGGTGTCCTGGCCCGGCGCGGCCTCGTACTCCGCTCGGAGTGGCTGCGCGCGTGGTCGCGCTGGATCACCCCGAAGGCCGAGCCGCGCCGCTACGACACCTGGTTCTTCGTCGCCGAGCTTCCGCCGGGGCAGGCCGCGCGCGACGTGGGCGGCGAGGCCGACCTCACCCGCTGGACCGACCCCGCCGCGGTCGCCGCCGAGTGGGAGGCGGGCCGGATGCCGATGCTGCCGCCCACGGTGGTGGCCTGCGACGAACTCGCGGACCGCCGGACCCTCCGAGGTGTTCGGGAGGCCCGACGGGATATCGTCCCCATTGAACCGGTTGTCCGGGAGGTCGACGGCCAGCTCCGCGTCGTCGCGCCGAACGGGGTCGACTACCCTCTGCCGAAACCCGGCGCGACCCCCTGAGGACCCCTGAGGGGCCGCAGAGGCGCGGACCGCGCCTGGTGTCCCCGCGTCCCCGGACGGTCCCCGGACCGGTTCGGCGAGCGAAGCGAGGTGCGATGAGGATCGACGGTTCCGGGACACTGCGCGCCAGCTGCGTGCTGTGCCCCAATCCCGGCCCGATGACGCTGGAGGGCACCAACACCTGGATCCTGCGGGAGCCGGGAGCGCGCGGGGTCGTGGTCGTCGACCCCGGCCCCCACGACGAACGCCACCTGGAGCGGGTGGCGCGGACCGTGCAGGAGCAGGGCGCGCAGGTCCTGATGGCCGTGGTGACCCACCGGCACCCCGACCACGGGGAAGGCGCCCGGTACTTCTCGGAGCTGACCGGCGCTCCGGTGCACGCGGTCGACCCGGAGGTGAGGGTCGGCGGACACGGCCTGTCCGACGGTGATGTCCTGGAGGCCGACGGCCTGCGGGTGCGGGTGATCGCCACCCCCGGCCACACCGACGACTCCGTCTGCCTGATGGTGGACGCGGACAGCACCATCCTGACCGGCGACACGGTCCTGGGCCACGGCACGACGGTGATCGACGGCGACGACGGGCTGGGTCCCTACATGGAGTCGCTGTATCGGCTGCGGACCCTCGTGCGCGAGTACGACGTGCGTACCCTGCTGCCCGGACACGGTCCCATCCTCACGTCCCCGGTGACGGCGTTGGACGCCTACATCGAGCACCGCGAGTCGCGCCTGGAACAGGTCCTGGGCGCGGTGCGCGCGGGCGCGACCAAGGTCGAGGAGATCGTCGACCGGGTCTACCCCGACGTCACCGAGCAGATCCGGTTCGCGGCGGCCTCATCGGTACGCGCCCAGCTGCGCTACCTGTCGTCGCGCGGGGAACTGCCCGAGGGCGTCGAACCCTGAGGACACCGGTTCCGGGAAGGCCGGTCCGGGGCGTGGCGACCACGCCGACCGGGCGACGGGTGTCCACGGACCGTGCGCATCCCGTCCGGGGTACCAGGGACCCGGGGACGGCCCGGGTGGGGACGGGCACCCGGCCCGAGGCGGTGAAGGACCCCGGACGCGGCTGTGGCCGCCCACCCGTGGGGGAGCGGCCACACAGCGTTCAGACCCGGGGTGCCCCGGGCGGGCGCGGACGTCGGCGCCGGGGCCCGCGCGCTAGCGGGCGCGGCGGCGCATCCGCTCGACGTCGAGCAGGACGACGGCCTTGGCCTCGATCCGCAGCCACCCGCGAAGGGCGAACTCGGCGAGGGCCTTGTTGACCGTCTCACGGGAAGCGCCGACCAGCTGGGCGAGCTCCTCCTGCGTGAGGTCGTGGTGGACGTGCAGGCCGTCCTCACCCTCCTTGCCGAACTTGTCGGCCAGCTCCAGCAGGGCCTTGGCGACGCGGCCGGGCACGTCGGTGAAGACGAGGTCGGCCATCACGTCGTTGGTCCGGCGCAGGCGGGCGGCCAGCGCCTTGAGCAGCTGGAGCGACACGTGCGGGCGGCTCGACAGGAACGGGCGCAGGTCGTCGTGGCCCAGCCCGGCGAGCACGGAGTCGGTGACCGCGACGGCGCTCGCGGTGCGCGGGCGCGGGTCGAAGAGCGACAGCTCACCGAACATCTCACTGGGGCCGAGCACCCCGAGCAGGTTCTCGCGGCCGTCCACGGCCGTGCGGGTCAGCTTCACCTTCCCGCTGAGGATGACGTACAGGCGGTCGCCCTCGTCCCCCTCGCTGAACAGGGTCTGGCCGCGGCCGAGGCGCACCTCGTTCACCGAGGAGCGGAGTGCGGCCGTGTCCTCCTCGTCCAGAGCTTCGAACAGAGGGGCCTTCCGCAGCACCTCGTTGATCTCGTCCACCACGCGTCCTCCTAAAACCTGACCGCCAACAGTGTGACGTATATCGCACCCGGGTGTGAAACCAGGTCGTGATCCCGGCTTGTCCGCCGAGAGACAACGTGCCCACAACAGCCGACGTCAGCCCCTGCGATCTTAGTCGTCATCAGTTCTGTACCAGGGCTGTCCGCGCCGCGCCACCGGACATTGGTTACATAGCCACGGTCACCGGTGGGTGGGCGCGGTTCGCGCCTCCGTCGGTGCGCCTACCCTGTGACGATGCCCCGTGACACACCAGAAGCGAACGAGCGGACGACCACACCCACCGGGGAGAGCCGACTCGCGCTGGTCCGCCGCGCCCGCAAGATGTACCGGGAGCTCGTCGAGCTGTATCCGGACGCCCACTGCGAACTGAACTTCACGACCCCGCTGGAGCTGCTGGTCGCGACGATCCTGTCCGCGCAGTGCACGGACAAGCGGGTCAACCAGGTCACCCCCGCCCTCTTCGCCCGCTACCCCGACGCCGAGGCCTACGCCTCCGCGCGGCGCGAGGAACTGGAGGAGATGATCCGCTCGACCGGCTTCTTCCGGTCCAAGGCCAACAGTCTCATCGGACTCGGGCAGGAGCTGTGTGAACGGCACGGTGGAGAGGTTCCGAAGAAACTCTCCGACCTGGTCAAACTACCCGGTGTAGGACGAAAGACCGCAAACGTACTGCTCGGTAATGCCTTCGATGTGCCCGGTATCACCGTTGACACCCACTTCGGACGGCTCGTCCGCCGCTTCGGCTGGACCGACGAGCAGGACCCGGTGAGGGTCGAGCACGAGATCGGCGAGCTCTTCCCGCCCCGGGACTGGACGATGCTCTCCCACCGCGTGATCTGGCACGGCCGCCGGGTCTGCCACTCCCGCAAACCCGCGTGCGGCGCCTGCGGGCTGGCCCGCCTGTGCCCGTCCTTCGGTGAGGGGCCCACGGACACCGCCACCGCCACCAAGCTGCTGCGGATGCGCTCCTTCTCCTGACCGTCCACCGCCCACCACCCATCGTCCGTCGCCGGACCGTTCACGGGCGCGGGCCGACGCGCCCGAGGCCGCACCGACCTGCGGGGGAGGGGCGCCGTGAAGCCTCCGGGAACACCCGTGTGCCGCACGGGCGCCTCGGGAGCACGCGCCGCCAGTTTGTACCCTGATCACGTGAGTGTGCGCACATCGGTCCCGCCGCGGGCCTCCCGGCCCCGCGACATCCGCGCGTCGGACCCGCCCCCGCCCTCCGGCGCCGGGGAAGGTCCGACGACGTGAGGACCTTCCCGGAGCAGGCCTCCCCACACGGCGACACCCCCGTGGCCGGACGGTGCCCCACGGCCCCCCGCGACGTCCGGCGCACGGCTCCCGCACCCATCCGACGGCGCCACGAACACCGGAACAGGTTCCCCGTATGAACTCGACCCCGCTCTGGCTGGCCGCGCTCGCGGACGCCGCCGAGACGATGACCGTGCCCCCACCCATGCGGCCCCCCGCGCACGGCGGTCGCGAGTCCGCCGTCCTCATCCTCTTCGGTGAGGGGCCCCAGGGACCCGACATCCTCCTGATCCAACGCAACGAGGGCCTGCGCCGGCACGCCGGGCAGCCCGCCTTCCCCGGCGGCCGGATCGAGCCGTCCGACGGCTCGGCCGAGGCCGCCGCACTCCGTGAGGCCGCCGAGGAGACCGGGCTCGTCCCCGACGGGGTCGACGTCGTCGGTCGGCTCCCCGAGCTGTACCTGAGTTTCAGCGACTTCCGGGTGGCGCCGGTCCTGGGCTGGTGGCGCGAGCCCAGCGAGGTGCGCCCGACCGACCTGGGCGAGGTCGCCTCCGTCTCCCGTGTGCCGATCACCGACCTCGCCGCCCCGGCGAACCGGGTCATGGTGCGCTACGGCGGCGGTCCCCGGTGGGGTCCGGGCTTCCGGGTGGACGGCATGCTCGTGTGGGGCTTCACCGGGGCGATCATCGACAGTCTGCTCGTTCTGGGCGGCTGGGAACTTCCGTGGCGCGACGAGGGTCTCACCGATGTGTTCGAAGCGACCCCGCAGGGCCTGCGTCCGGTCGGGTAGCGCTCAGTCTTGGAGGGCAATGTGCTCGACGTGATCCTGGTCGTCCTGTTGCTGCTGTTCGCGGTGACCGGGTACCGGCAGGGTTTCATCGTCGGCGTCTTCAGCTTCGCGGGTTTCATCGGTGGAGGCGTCCTCGCCGCCCTGACCGCTCCGGAGTACATCCAGGAGTGGTTGGACGATCCCGGCAGACAGGCGCTGCTGGCGATCGCGGTGGTGTTCCTGTCCGCCGCGCTCGGCCAGTTCCTGTGCTCCTACCTGGGCACCTTCTTCCGCAACAAGGTGACGTGGGACTCGGCCCGGGTCCTGGACGCCGTCGGCGGCGCCGTGATCAGCGGACTGTCGGTGCTGTTGGTGGCCTGGTTCATCGGCAGTACCGTCGCGAACTCGGCGCTGCCGTTCGTGGCCGGGCAGGTGAAGGACTCGCGCATCCTCCAGTCCGTGGACGCGCTGATGCCCGAGGCCGCCCGGAGCGGCTTCTCCACGTTCCGCCGGATCGTGGACCAGAGCGCCTTCCCGCAGGTGTTCAGCGGCCTGGGCACCGGTGAACTGGCCGAGGTGGCGCCGCCGGACCCGGACGTGCTCACCACCCCCGAGCTGATCGATGCGAGCCGCAGCGTGGTGAAGGTGCTGGGCACCGCGCCCGCCTGCCAGCGCCGCGTGGAGGGGAGCGGCTTCGCGTACGGGGAGGACCGGATCGTGACCAACGCGCACGTGGTCGCCGGGGTCACCGACGACCTGCGGGTGGTCACCCGGGAGGGGTACCAGCTGGACGCCACGCTCGTGCTCTTCGACGCCCAGCAGGACCTGGCCGTGCTGCACGTGCCCGGTCTGGAACTGGAGCCGCTGGAGTTCGACCACGAGGCTCCGCAGGGCAGTGACGCGGTGGTGGCGGGCTTCCCGCGCAACAGCGGCTTCACGGCAGTCCCCGCGCGCATCCGAGCCCGCCAGACGGCCCAGGGACCGGACTTCTACCACTCGGGGCAGGTGAGCCGGGAGATCTACCAGGTGCGCGCCGTGGTGCGCCCCGGCAACTCCGGAGGGCCGTTGCTGGCGCCGGACGGCAGCGTGTACGGGGTGGTCTTCGCCGCGGCCACGAACGAGCCCGAGACGGGCTACGTGCTCACCGCCGACGAGATCTCGGAGAACGTGGCGAGGGGCCTGGCGGCCACCGAGGAGGTCTCCTCCCAGGTCTGCGACTGACGCGGGGATCCGGCTCCGTTGTCCACAGGCCGGAGCCGGGACTCTCCGGCGTTCGCGGGAGGCGGTTGACCGGATGTACGTGGGCCCACGGTCACGGGCGGCACCGTGCCGCCCACCTTAGAGCTCATATCATTTGGTGAGTCTGCG
>NZ_ANAX01000329.1 GCF_000341065.1 Nocardiopsis halotolerans DSM 44410
CCGAGAACCCAAATGAGATGAGCTCTAAGGAACACGAGGACGAGATCCACCTGTACAACATCGACGGCATGATCCCCGACTTCACCGAGGTCTGCGGGCGCTCCGCGATGTCTGGACGGCAGAACCAAGGATCTATGAACCGCTTCCCCGCGTTCAGGAGGGACATGCGGATCATGGACAGGGATGCTTACTGGCTGGACCCTGGCATGAGCGGCAACTGCATCTACACCACCGAGTGGGGCACACCGGCCGACCCTGTCATCTGCGACATGACCGCTGAGTAACCGCCACCGTCAGAACACCAGGAGGGGCCACCTCGTGAGTGGTCCCTCCTGGCCTTTCAGAACAGGGAGGGGATGACAGCAAGCGGAAGGTTCCCGGATTCGGCTTCGGTCTGGTCGATGGACAGTCCGCAGTAGTTCCCAACCGCGGAGAACACCGCTGGCAGGAGTTCTTTCCTGTGCTGTTCCCAGTACAGGTGCACCTCGTCCTCTGGCGTATCCAGCACAGATGGGTAGACGGCACCGGCCGCGTGCAGTGCGGCATCGAGTTCTGATCCGCGGCCCGTGTCGTTGCCGTACTCCACACTGGCGATGTGGCCATCGGGGGTGGCGTGCAAGATATAGGGAGGGGGGTCGTGCAAGTTCAAACTCACGCAGACGATTTCCACCCCGGACAGTGCGGTCATCGGCAGCTCCTCGGAATGGTGCAGGCGCCAGGTCGCCATCTCCCAGTTCTCCAGTACGTACACCCAGTCCCCGTAGGTGGCGTACATGGCGAAGTCGAGGTCCTCGACCTCGTCAGGAAGGGGTGCTGATCGCCGGTCCTTGTACAGGTGGCCTTCGTCGAGTTGGCGGGGGTCCGCACCGAGGCAGGTGAGGAGCCCCTTTGCGTCGATGCCTCGGGCTGCGGTGAGGGATATGCCGCTGAGCATCCCCGGGATATTCCAGTTCGGCTCTTGGAGGCTGTGTTCGCCGATCCATCGGATTCCATCGCTCATACGGCCACGGTACGAAACAGGTCGGTCTTCGGCTTGGTTAGGCCGATGCCGGACAGAACTTTCCGGAAGGGGCAGTGCAGGCCCTGACACGCAAGCGCTGGAGTTCGTGATGGGCCTGGGGCCAGGTGGTCCTGCTCCGGGGCTCGATTCACGGTGTTGGCGACGTGGCCTTGTGCTTCCCGTATCTTGCTTGTGGCATCTGGTTGTGGTGCGCGAACCCCTGTGAGGTAGGAGGTTTCGGCTGCATCGGCCGTATGCGGCCGGTGGGGCGACAGGGCGCGCCGGGGGCCCACGCAGCGGTGCCGGGGCGGCTGTGGGGCGCTGGTGGGCGGACGCGGGACCGTGCCGGGCGGGGCCACAGGGTCAAGGGACGGCAAAGTACTCCGGGAGGTGGGTGCCCACCTGTACTGGACCCTGCACTGCGGAGCACACCAGGAGCACACATGGGCCCCAAACGCGACGAGGATCTCCTTCGAGGTCCTCGTGCACCCCGTCTGACCTGGGGTTTTGTGGTGCACCCGGCAGGATTCGAACCTGCGACCATCGGATTAGAAGTCCGATTTTTTCGTGCCTCTACGTGCCACGGGATGCCGTTTCGTCCCTATCCATCCGATCATCGCCATCGTTTCGTGTCAAGAGGTGCCGTCCGCTGTCGTGCCAGTCCGGAACTGCGGAGCACAAACGGAGCACACACCGGCCCTTGGCGGCGTCCGATGGCACCTCGCGAGGTTCTCACTCATCGTTTGTCTGGTTAGGAAGAACGTTCACATAAGGTAGTTACGAGTGAATGGATCTCCGTCGGGGCGGCTGAGATCACAGCAGCCGAGTACGCCTGCTGAGCCTCGACCGGGAGGGAATGTGACGGTCGCCCTTGGGGCGACCGAGGTAAGAAACAGCTCTCCGAACCCCATTGGACGAGGCCCGTTTGCTCCGTGACAGCGTGTGCCAGACGTCGTCTTGAGGCCGCCGACCGAACCCTGGTGCGTTGACGCCTTGTCCCCGAAACCCAGAACCGGGGCATCCGGTCAGGCCGGGTCGTCAGCGTCGGCATCCTGCTGGATCCACCTGAGCAACTCCCCTCCGAGGGCTGCCTTGTGTTCATCCCCAGTGGCCTCGAACAGGTCGACCGCTCGCTGTACCGCCCTGACCGCATCAGCCTGCTGACCCAACTCGAGCAGTACTAGGCCGAGGTTGTTCCACAGTTGCGCTTCGCCATGGACATCACCTGTCTGGTTGAAGGCCTCGCGTGCGCGCGTCAGGTTATGGATGGCTTCGGTGGGCTGGCCCGCTTGCGCCAGCGCCATGCCGAGGTTGGCCCCCGCTTGCGCTTCACCGTTGACGTCACCTGTCTGGTCGTACAGGTCGCGCGCGCGGGTCAAGGCGTGGACGGCCTCGGTGGGCTTACCCACCTGCGCGAGTGCCACCCCGAGGTTGGTCCATGCGGTTGCTTCTTCGTGGGCATCACCTAGCTTGTCGAAGGTCTCGCATGCGTGGGTCAGGGCGTCGATGGCCTCCTTGAAGCGCCCCGTCTCCCGCAGCGCTGTGCCGAGATTCGTCCACGCTTGTGCTTCACCGTGTGCATCGGTGAGTTGCTGCTGCATGTCACGTGCTTGGGTGAGGGCGTGGATGGCTTCGTCGAAGCGGCGTACTTGTCTCAGAGCTGTGCCGAGGTTGGTCCATACTGCTGCTTCGCCATGGGTGTGGCCAATTTGTTGGTACAGGTTGAGTGCGCGGGTGTGGGCCTGGATCGACTCGTCGAAGCGGCGTACCTGTCTCAGCGTTGTGCCGAGGTTATTCCACGTGGCTGCTTCGTCGGCCTGGTCGCCGGTTTGGTGGTGCAAGTCGCGTGCGTGAGTGAGGGCGTGGATGGCTTCGTCGAACCGGCGCACCTCCGTCAGTGCTGTGCCGAGGTTGGTCCATGCCGCTGCTTCGCCGTGGACGTTGCCTATTTGGTGGCTCAGGTCGCGTGCGTGAGTGAGGGCTTCGATAGCCTCGTTGAACCGGCGTACCTGTCTCAGCGTTGTGCCGAGGTAATTCCACGCCCTCCCTTCTCGCATGTGGTCGCCGGTGGCACGGGCTGTGGCCTGCGCGGAGCGCAGGACTTGCTCCAGGTCCTCGAAGTACCGCCCACGATACAAATACTCGTTCAGATGTAGGGGCAGGGCGATGGCCGCATCGGTGTCTCCGAGGGCGGGGGCTGCCAGGGCCGCAGCTACTAGGGTGGTCCGCTCGGCGTCCAACCACGCCAACGCTGCATCCGAGCCGGAGAAGAGGTCGGGGACCAACTGCCCGGGCAGGGCCTCCAGATGATCGTTAGCGGCACTGGTGGTAGTGGTGTAGTGGTCTAGAAGCCGCCCCAACGCCTGGTCCCGCCCACTGGGCGGGTGGGGGTGGTGGCGGGCGTAGTCGGAGAGCAGGTCGTGTGCCCCCCACCGCCCGGGAGTGGGTTGGGTGAGCAGGTGTGCGGCCGCCAACTCCTCCAGCACCTCCTCGACCTCCTCCAAGGGCAGGTCGGTCAGGGTTGCGGCCGCAGCCGTGCCCAAGGTGGGGCCCGGCGTGGAAGCCACGAGCAGGAACACCTCGGCCTCGGTCCGGTCCAGGAAGCCCAGGGAGGCGTCGAAGACCGCCCGCAGCACTCGCGCCTGCCCAGCATCGCGGTCGGGATCCTTAAGTTTGTCCACCCGCGAAACGGCTTGCTCCAACCGGTCGGCCAATCGGTTCGGGGTAAGTCTGGGGCTGCGCTTGAGGTAGGCGGCGGCGATCTCCAACGCCAGCGGCAACAACCCACACAAGCCAGCCAACCGGCCCAATCCTGCCTCATCCTCGGCACGCTGGTCTTCGGGGGTGTGGGAGATCAGATCCGAGGCCAGCAGCGTGATGGCCGATTCGAGGTCGAGGACGTCCAAGTCCAAATGGCGTGCTCCGGCCAGGGAGTGCAGGCCGCCGCGGCTAGTCGCCACCAGCCTGTGCTCACCCACACCGGGCAGCAAAGGCCGCACTTGAGAGGCAGAGCTGGCGTTGTCAGCCACCATTAGCACCGGACGTCCCTGTTCATCGGATGCGGACAGAGACTGCAGTGCGGAACGGTAGAAGGAGGCCCGTTCCTGCACGCCCGGCGGGATGTCCTTGGGGTCTACCCCCATCTGGCGCAGCAGCACATCCAGGGCTACTTCGGCGGACAGGGGTTCAGTGCCGGGGGCGTAACCGCGCAGGTCCACGAACAGCTCGGCGCAAAACCACTGCTCGTGGTGGGCAATCGCGCTGGCGGCCAGGGCCAGGGCGCTCTTACCGACCCCGCCCATGCCCGCCAGCACGGCGACCACCCTCCCAACTGAGCCGTGCGCACGGCCCTGCTCCTCGTGCTCCTCGTGGGAACCCCCGGTGTTTTCAGAAGAAGACGCCGCGTTCGCGGGAGTGGGGTCGAGTGCGGTCAACAGCTCCTTCAAGGGCTCTGCGCGGCCGACCAGAGTAGCGGGGGGCGGGGGCAGGGTGTGCAGAGCCGCGAGGTTTGGACGGGGCAGGTGGATGACCTGTTGATGGCCGATGACGTCGCGTCCGGCCTTGATCCACCGCAGTTCGATGGAGGACGCCGAGTTCTGAGGGTTGTTGCTGGTGTGAGTCACCGGGGCGACTCCGTGGGCGGGTCGACCTGCTGGCCGATCACATCGCCTCCGGCACGGATACGTCGCAGCCGGGTCCGGCTCTTGCCCTTGGTGGGTGAGGAGCCGATCCTGCCCTTGACCGCGCCCTTGGCCCGGACACGGTCCAGCTCGACGACGTCACCATCGTCCGGACCGCCGGCGTCGCCGGGAGTGGGCCGCAGGGCCATGATCAGAGTCGCCAGAGCCACCGCTAAGGACGCGATACCGGCGACCTGGTTGAGCTGGTTCAACCCCCACCCCAAATCGGGGAACACTCGAGGGGTCAGCCAGAACCCAGCCAGCACCAGCGCAATCACCCCCAGGGGCAGCATCCAAACCTTCTTATGTCCCATGAGGAGATTGTTTCGTGTTCGCAGGGTGTAGAGCCAACTTTGGCAGAAAGCGGTCACTTCAATCGGCGACCGGTGTCTCGCGCCGGGTGTGGTGGAAGTTGTGGTGGGTGCCGGGACCGTCTTCCGTTACTCTCTGGGGGAGGTTGCTTTCGCTTGGTAGCTCTGCATTGCACTGCGGTGGTGGCCTGTAAGGTCGGCCAGCAGGCAACGTTCGGCTCATCGGACTCACGTCGGCCGCAGGGAATCCCGGCCGTCGCGTCCGTATTTTTGGATCGCTTCCCGGAACGCGACTGCGTCGTTGCACAGATCTGGGGCGTCAGGATCGTTGTACTCACGCCACAGCCGAGGAGTGGACCACAGTTCTCCGATCTTCACACGCTCCAGCGGGTCCGCAAAGCCCAGACAGTGGTCTTTGTCAGCGTGGGTCAGAGCGAAGGTCGCAAGGTAGGGCATACCGGCTACCATCGGCAGCGCTTCGACGNGATCCACCACCGCAACCTCCGGCGTGGTCTCATCATCTGCCTTCGCCATGTCGTGAAGATCGACCTGTAGTACAACCAGATCGTCCACGACTACCGTAGTGCTGTCACCGGTACCCACTGGCCAGAACACCACGCCGCGGGGGGAAGCCACTCAGACTTGCTCATGCGCTGCCTCTCTCCTGGAGGTCATCGAGCGTCACCCCAGGTGTGGGAACCAGGCTAGCCGCAGGCACCGACATCGCGGCTACCGTGCTAACCCCCACCATCTGGATGACTCCTACCCAGGGTGATTCCCCGAGTGATGGGCAGCCGGACGCCGGATGAGAGTGTCTCGTGCCGGGGTCGGTAGAGACTGGGGCGTGTGCGGGATCGCCTCCCGTCTATGTCGTTCACGCGGGTCTACGCCAGACCAGGGGAATACACGCAGGTCCCCGCAGCCCTTCAGCTACGGGGACCGTCTGTCATGTAAGAACCGAGTGATCGCCGAGTCTTTGGCTCGCTTCGCTGATTGCAGTGCGGAGCTCGTGGAGTAGCGGCTCGGGGATGGTTCTCCTGCCGAGACCGGAGGATTCGAGCTCGGAGACCAGGCAGCTCACCTGGTCAGATGAAAGCTTCCCCCTCCACGCGGTGAGCAGGTCCCGGGCCGCGTACCCGTCCTGTGCTTGGACCACGGCGGAGACTAGCTGTGACGCGAGTGCAGGAGCGTCTCCCCGGAATCCTCCGGTGAGCTCCGTCGCGATGATCCCGAGCCGTGTGGTGAACATGACCTGGCGGCTCTCGACAGCGCGAACACGGTTCAGGGCCGTCTCCGCATCGTCGGCCGTGGTCTCACCAGATTCTTTGAGGCACCACAGAGCCAGGACTGCTTGGACGGCCTTCTCCCATGGTTCTCGGGCAACGCTGCCCTCGATCATGGCCAGAGCGCTGGCTGGGTTCTCAGACATCATCTCTGCGATCACGGTGACCTGGCGGCCGTCGAAGAGACGGCTGCCGATCCCGCCGTGCTGCCGGGCCTGCTGCGCGGCCTCCTGCCACTTTCCCTCCGACGCCAGGGCCCGCATGCCGTCTCCCAGGTAGACCGTCCACAGCCAGCGGTGCAACTCCCTCCGGTCCTCATCGGAGACGGTGAGTCGGTCCAGGGGGAGCTCGTGGTCGTCGATCACGATCGGTGTGGCAGTGCGCACTCTCTCGTGCAGGGCGGTGAGCATTGCGAAGGCTTCTGTGCCGTTGCCCGCGCGAATGCGGAGCCGGGCCAGGTTGACCACCGGTTCCAGGGTGCGTTGGGCCATGGCGGCGTTCAGCGGTAGGTGCTTCAGGTACGCGTGTGCGTGCTCCCAGCACCAGTCGCGGGCCAGCTCGGGCAGCCCGACGTCGGAGGCGAGCAGTGCCGCGCCGTTGTAGACCTGCGCAGCGGCGGCCAGCGCCTCCTCACCCGATCCGGAACACGCGACCTTTCCCGCCGCGGTGAGGCGTTCAACGCGCGCTTTCAGGCTGTCTGCGGGTGGGCGTGGCCGGGGGATGAGGGGGAACCAGTGTGCGAACCTCATGCGGGCTCGCCCCAGGAGGCCACCAGGGTGGAGTGGGTCCGCTCCAGTACCCGCCGGGTCGCGGTGGGCTGTTCCGGGGCGGGGGTGTAGTGCAGGGCGAAGGAGAGTTCCTCGTTGCGGTGGGGTTCCCAGGCCCGGATGTGTTCGGCCATCTGCTTGGCCAGTTTCTGTCCGGCGGGGGCGTGTCCGATGACGCCGATCTCGTGACGCCCCTGCTGGCCTTCCACCGGGCGCATCGTCAGGTAAGCCAGCCCGCGCACGCCCGCGGGGACGCTGGCCATGTCACCCCAAGGAAGCCCCGGGGAGACCAGGCCGCTGGTCACGGCTTGGGGCTGAACGGGCATGCGTGAGACACGGTTGTCCAGGTGGGTGGCCAGCCACAGCCACATCGGGTCCAGGGGCTGGCCCTTGCCGAAGTCCACCCCCGTCCAGGTGGTGGTGGAGGGCTCGTCGAGCACGTTGTCCACCTGGTCGGCCTCGATGCTCTGGTCCTGGTTGGCCTGGAGCACGACCGTCCCGTCGGCGTCCAGGGCCAGGATGCGGCGGGGGTCGTCGCCCACGCCTCCGCCGCGCAGGGGCATGAACGTGCACAGCTGGCTGTCCACGGACACCCAGTGGTTGCCTTGGGCTTCGAAGACGATGGAGCGGGAGACGTCTCCGGCGATGCGTACCGGGGCGATGAGCCTGCCGCCGGGGGCGAGCTGGTCCACCCAGGCACGGGGCACGTCGTGGCAGCCCACCGTGGCGATGATCCGGTCGAACGGGGCTGCGTCGAGGTGGCCGAGTGCACCGTCGCCCAGGACCACGGTGACGTTGGTGGCGCCGGTTTCCTTCAGCCGGGCCTGGGCGCCTTCGACGAGGTCCTGGTCGACGTCGATGGTGGTGACCGACCCGGTCGACCCGACCAGGTGGCCGAGGAGGGCGGCGTTGTATCCGGTGCCCGCGCCCAGTTCCAGCACGCGCATGCCGGGCTCCAGTGCGGCCTGTTCCAGCATGGTCACGACGACTCCGGGCTGGGAGCCGCAGCTGATGGAGGCGCCGTTGTCGTCGTGCTTGATGTGCACGGGGGCGTTGGTGTAGGCCTCCTCCAGGGTGGCGTTGGGAACGAAGGCGTGGCGTGGCACCGCGCGGAACGCCTCCTCCACCGCCGGGGTGGTGAGGACACCGTTCTCCCGTAGCTGCCGGATGAGCTCCTCGCGCAGAGCCTGGGCGGACTCGGGTGTGGTGTGGTGGGTGGTGTCGGTCATGGCGGCCTTTCTGGCGGTGGTGGACAGGATGTGCTGGTCCCGGTAAGGCAGGCCCCACCGGTTGAAGGCGAAGATCAAATGGTGGGCGCACACCGCGCGCAGGCCCCGGCTCAACCTGCCCTGGGCGGCGAGGCCGGCCAGGGCGGCTCCGGCCGCGGTGAACACCTGCGCCCAGTCGCTGGTGTGGCGCAGCGGCCCCGAAGCGGCAAGGGGACGCGGGTTGAGAGTCATGAGGGCGCGCGCCAAGGAGACCAGTTCCTCCTTCGCGCCGAAGGACTGGGGGAGGGCGCGCAGGGCGGCGACCTTGGCCCAGACGTCGGCCTGCTCGAACCAGTCCAACCGGGCACCGCGCAGGAAGGCGCTGCCCAAGAGGAGGGCGAGTTCACGACGGCCGAGCTCCGTGCCGGACGTCGCGCTGCGGCGTCCCAGGTAGGCGAGGAGGCGTCGGCTGTCCTCGCAGAACACGGCGTGAGCCAACGCCATCCCCGCCGATCCGCCGAAAGCCCCGGTCTCGGGCTCGTAGATGCCGTGCACCCACCGGGCGACGGCACCCTCAGCGTGAAGGCGCTCCAGTTCGGCGTCGAGGAACTGCCGGGCCGGGCGGCCTCCGGTGTAGCGCAGCCGCCAGTGGGGCTTCTTGCGCACGAACCACCACGTCGGCACGAGCCCCTCGTCGCGCGCCCGTTCGAGGGCCGGGCCCAGGCCGTGAACGACCAGGTCTTCGGCGGCGGTCCAGTCGGCCCACTGGATGAGGATCTGTGGCTGCTCGTCACCCATCAACGTGGTGCTCCTGGCGGTCGAGGAGAAGGAAGGAGGCCCATTCCATGTCGGGGGTAGCGGTGTGCAGCGTGTGCAGGGCGGTGGCGATACCGGCGGCACCTTCCAGCAGTCCGATCCCGGCTCCGGCGAGCAGCCCGTTCGCTGCCGCGGTGGCGTCGCCGTCCGAGATCGAAGCACACAGTCCGGAGGCGTTGCCCAGCGCGGTGGTATGGGCGAGCACCGCCAGACCGGCACGGCCGTGACACAAAGACGAGTCCAGCCCCGTCGGTGACGTAGGGGTATCGGTGAAGACGCGGGCGAGGGTGCTCTGCGCGGTGGCGTAGCGCCGCTGGTCTCCCAGGGCGTCAGCGGCGAGAAGCTGCGCGCGGGCCACACCGGCGGCCCCGTAGCACCACGAGGGGCGCTGCGGGCCGACCAAGGTGCATGCCCCGTCGAGTTGGGCACGGGTGACCCAGTACGGCCACCACGCCCCGGACACAGATGCCTGTTGCCAGGCATCGAGCCAGGCCAGGATGCGTTCGATCGCTTCTGTGTGCCCCTCCACCGCGATTCCACGCCGCAGGGCTGCCGTGAGGAGGGTCAGAGGACCGGCGATGCCGTGGGCCATGCCGGTGTTCGCGTGCCCGCCAGGGAAGGCGGCGTTCTTCTTCCCACCAGGGCCGACTGGGCTCCACCAGCCGGGGAGGGAACGGCCGTGGACGGTGATTGGCGCGGTCAACCGCACCAGGTAGGCCAGCACGTCGCGGAAGAGCGATCCCTGCGGGTCGCGGGCCAGCAGCAGGGCGCCCAGCCCGGTCAGTCCCCGGATGGTGTCGAACTCTGCGAGCAGTGGAAGCTCACCGGCGTCCAGCCGCGCATGCGCCCGCTCCAGGCGGGAGTCCACGATTCGGTTCACGGCCCTGTCCAGCCGGGCCAGCTCACGCGTATACCCCGGATGAACTGTCGCGGCCTGGTGCAGCACGAACGCCACCGCAGGCGCGCCGTAGTACAGGTGCGCGTTGGGGGAGGAGTCCACGCCCTCGGCGACCGCGCACTCCAGCCACCGCTGGACGCGTTCCCACGGTCCGTGTCCGGTACGGGCGCGTTCGATGTGCAGCAGCGCTACCCCGGCCGCGCCGTGGGCCAGGGACTGGGGCCACCACTGCGCCCCGGCCAACGCACGCCCCTGCTCGGGCGTAGCCAGGCGGTCAGCTATCGCTGCCGCTACTTCTGTCGCTGCGGTGATCGTCGCGGTCACGCGGTCTCCTTCCGGGAGAGTTGGACGAGGACCTCGGTCGGTCGCCCGTCGCACCATCCGAACGAGCGCGGGTCGGGAGCCTCGGTGAGGACAGTGCCGCCTTCCTTGTCCAGGCGGGAACGCAACAGAAACAGGTGTGCCGGTTCGGCAAGGTCCAGCCGCAGCCGCTGGTCGCCCTTACCCAGGTCCACCACGCTCGGAAGATTGCGCCGCTCAGCCCAGGCCGTCCACGCCTGCCGCCATCGCGGCCACGGCGCGGTACGCGGAGGGAAGTCGACGGAGCTGACCCGCCACCGGGCATTGGCCAGGACCACGTTGCCCGAGCGCATGCGGGGCAGGAAGGGCAGCGAGGAGGCCGCGCCCCAGTCGAACCCGATGACCACCGCATGTCCGGTACGGGGAAGCTCGGCCAGGAACCGGGCCAGCGGCGGGGCGTAGCGCAGGTTCAACGAGTGCGCAGCGACAGGCTCGACCCTGCGCTCCAGCGCTCGGGACCACAGGAAGAGACCGTCGTCATCGCACCCGACCGAGAGGTCGTCCACACCCAGCTGTCCTGGCCCTGGGCCGGGGTATTCACCCACGTTGACGACGTGATCGAGAAGCTGATCCGAGCGGACCAGGTGGGCGCTGCGGGCTCGCAGCGGCGGAAACGACAGCTGCACCGGCACCGCCCCGGTAGAGGTGGTGCGCGAGACGGCTTCGCGCAGGTCGTCCCGGACACCGGCCAGGGCGGCGAAGCGGCCCGCCATGGTGGCCGCACTGCGGGAAGCGCCCAGCACCGCGATGCGGAACCGGCCGCTGTCCAGCGCTGCTCGTGAGGGCGACTCCACGCGCAGATTCAGTTCCGTGTGGTTGGGAGGCGGAGCGGTGCGCTGGGCAGCCAGCTGGTCCAGGAGCGGGTTTGCGGTGATCTCCCGCTGCCCGTCCAGGGCGGCGGCCTGGGCCTGCTCCAGCAACCACTGGTCGCGGCCGGTGAGAGGCTCGGCGCAGTCTGCGGCGTCAGTGGTGGCGTATCCGGCGGGGAAACCCAATCCGGACCGAGGGTGCACGACCTCGGGGACGGGCACGAGCGCGTCGCCGTAGCGGTCGGCGAACCTCTCTCGGTAGCCGTGCCACGCGGGAAGTTCTTCTGGGTGAGGGGACAGAACGGTCAGCATGTGCGCGGCCTGCTCCGCCGCGCGCGCCACCGCCACAGGCAGGGCCAGTTCGGCGTCCACTCTGACATCGACACCCATCGACGGGATCCGGGACACACACGCGAGGGCATCGTCAGCCTTCCTCCGCGCATGGGGGCCACCGCCGCGGTCGTGCTTCTCCACCGCCGTGCGCGCCTCATGGAGAAGCGACACCAGCGGTCGGACTTCGGGCAGAGCGCAGCTGTTGATCTGGGCGAGGGAAGAGACGAGGCAGTCGAGGGGATTGGTTTCGGTGGACGCCGGAGCGAGAGAGGTGAGCAGTGCCTGTACCTGGACGAGTCGGGCGAGCATGGCGTCCGTGCTCACGGCAGGTTCAGCGGGGTACTCAGCGGCCAGTTTGGCCCGGAGCGTCGCCCACGACACGGGCTGACGTGCTGCTTCCAGGACCAGGCGTACGGCGCTGCTGATACGGACTTCGACCTGCTCCGTGTCCGATCCGGGTTGACCCGGGTCGGGGCGTGCGTACTGGGGCACGACGAGGCATCCGTCTTCTTCGACGGCGGTGTTGTTAGCGACGACCAACAAGTGCTCGCGCACTTCGGGGAGGGCCTCAAACGCGCTGACGACCTCAGTCACCCATGCTCCACCGGGAGAGACCACCACCCGGTGGGCATCACCCCACACCACACGTGAACGTTCGGCGAAGGTCGCAGCGCTGACACCGGCGAACAACCCGAAGGGGGTGGCGCGGCCGTTCGCCCGCAGCACGTAGCGCAGGACGGAAGCGGTCACCTTCCGGGCCCGGCGCACCCGCACCGCGGCCGGATCCTGGTTGAGCAGAACCTCCACGCCAGTCGCCAGACCGGGCGAGGCATGACGGATCGCTTCGATCAGGCGCGGGTGCTCCCACACGCGACGCAGCCATTCCAGCCACGGACTTGGTTCACTACCGCTCAGGTCCGGTACGCCGCCCGTCGGTAGGCCGCTGTGCAGGCTTGCCCGCACCAGCGGTTGGCCGACCACACGCCAACGCCCGTGCTGCTCCTTGCCGGAAGCCATCTCCCCCCTCCCAGGAGTGCGGGTCGGCACCGGAACCAGGGGGACCGGTGCCGACCGTGCGGATCAGTCCGAGGCGCTCGTGGTGCAGGCGCTGGGGCAGCTGGACCCACAGCCGTCGTCGGTGAGGTTGATCAGCTGGGCCAGGGAGTCGCTGTTCTCGAGCAGCCGGATGTCGAGGGCGAAGGGAGATTCCGAGCGGGTGTTGTCCTGCGTGTTCTGCACAGGTCTTTCCTTTCTCATGGGGGCCTGTGAGCACAGCTCAGATTAGGGACCCGCAGGAGACAGGTGAAGGAGTTTCCCGCCAGGGAATAAATTCGTCCGCGCACGTGCCGGTTATGCCCGGTTGCGGTATTCTTGGGCGAGATCGCGGAGGAAGGAGCTGGTGTTTTCGCCCTCGAGTGCGTGGTCGTGGAAGAAGGTGAATATCTCCATGCTGTAGGAGATGTCCTTCGGGTCACGCAGGGCGAGCTTGCCCGTGAACACCTCAACGGTCACCAGGCGGTCGTCGTAGACCGTGAACCCGTTGAGGGGCCCGCTGGGCACGGGAGGATCAGCAGGCACGACGCGGATGTCCACGCTGGGCAGCTCACTCAGGGAGGCGATCCGGTCCATCTGCACCGCCATCGCCTTGGGGCGGCACAGCGGCCAGCGCAGGGCGGCCTCGGTCAGCACGAACACGAAGTGCTTGCCCTCGTCGTAGAGCACCGTCTGGCGCTCCAGGCGCCGCGCGAGCGCTGTCTCCCAGCCCGCACCGCGGTTCACCAGCGAGTGGGAGAGGGTCTGACGCGCGTAGTCCGGGGTTTGCAGAAGCCCGGTGATCATGCAGGGCAGGAAGTAGCGGATGGTGGTGGCCGAGGCCTCGATCGCGGCCAGATCCCGCTGTGTCTCGTCCAGGCCGCGTTGGAGCGCGGTACGGAACCCCTGGTAGTCGGTGTTGGCCACACGCGCCAGCTCCAGCAGGCGCGCCGTCTCCTCTTCCCCGGGCGGGACGTCGAACGCGTGGAGGATGCGCTCGACGTCCAGCGCGGAGGGCAGTACGCGGCCGTTCTCGATCTTGCTGATCTTGGCCTGGCTCATCCCGCTGCGTGCGGCGAGCCGCGCACCGGTCAACCCCGAAGCGCGGCGCAGGCTGCGCAGGGCCTCCGCCAGTTCGCTGCGCGGCTGCCCTGCGCGGTCGGGCTCAAGCGTCAATCAGTCGGCCTTGTAGTACTCGGTGAAGGGGGTGGCGTGCTCCAGGGCCAGGTTCTTGTAGGCGACGTAGGGGGAGGGGTCGGTCTCCTCCAACAGTTCCCGGCCGGTCTGGGTTCCGTCGGCAGCGTAGTGCATGAGCACCACGTGGGTGTCGTCGAAGAGCCAGAAGTCCTGTCGGGGCAGGCCCGGGTCGGGGGTGGTCGCGAAGTCGAGGATGTTGACCTCTTCGCCCGCCTGCACGCTGAAGGCGTATCCCCATTCGAACTGGAACCGCAGGTGGTCGCCGACGGGGCTGGTCAGGGTGTGCACGCGTCGGATCCGGCGCCCGGACTCGACGTGGTTGCGCACCCGGAGCAGGTAGCTGTCGGTGTGCAGCTCCTCGGCCGGACGGGTCTTTCCGGCCAGGAACAGGCGCAGTTCCTCTTCCTCCTCGGGCACGGTGTAGCTGGGCAGGGTCTCCAGCCGGAACGCCTCACGCTGGAAGGAGTCGAAGAACTCCCGCCAGGCGTCACCTTCCAAGCGCACGGGCGGCCTCCTCGATCAGGTGTGCCGGAATCTCGACGACGGCCTCCCCCTGGGACGGGGTGAGGCCGGCGGTGTCGGTCAGAAGGTCTCCCTGCACGACGACGGTTCCTTTGTCGGTGGAGTAGATTCCCGGGCAGTCATCCCGGTTGCAGTCACCGGAGAGCTTCTCGAACTTCATGGGCATGGCCCTTTCTGAAAGGGTCGAAACGTAATTTACAGTAGAGAGGTGTCCGGACTCGGTCAATCTCCGGGCGGATATTCCTGCTTGAGAATAAATCCGACGGGACGGGCGGCCCTCTGCTGTTTGTGCGGACCGGTGTTTCCGTGGGCACCGGCCGGTACAATAGGCGGCTCACGCAACTTCTTTACGAAAGGTGTCGAAGGTCGCGGCGTCCCGGCACAGCCCCCTCAACTGCTCGCACAGGTGGGTGGCGAGGTCGGGGTCGGCGACCCTGACCGCACCGTCGCGGCGTCCGAGGCGGGTGTAGGCGTGCAGGTACACCACGGCCGCCTCGTAGACGGTCATCTCCGGCAGCGGCTCGTCGGCTTCCATGTGCTGTACCTGGTCCGTGCTCCCCACACGAATGCGCTGGCCTGCCTGGTGGGCTTGCTCCAGAGCCGCCAGGGTGTACCGCCCGTAGGAGGTGAGGGGAAGATCGGGGATCCACAGGGTCGTCAGGGTGAGGCCGTGAGAGGCGAACTCCGCGCGTTCGACGGTGCGCCTCTCGCGTTCTTGGAGGAGCAGCTCCTCGGCCAAGTCGGCCCTGCCCTGGTACCAGGCGATCCAGGCCGGGGTGGTGGGTACCACGTGGTCGCGGCGCAGGAGCCGGTAGCACCGTGCTCCCCGCACCTGGAGATCCCTGCGGTCCCGAGTGTCGGTCTCAGCGAGGGCCAACTCGTCGTCGGTCAGGTGCTGACCCGTGGCAGCTGCGGTACGCAGCACATCGAACAGGGAGAGGGGCTGCTTCCGGCGGCGCAACAGCCGGACCAGGGAGGAGGTGGAGAACCGGGTGTAGCCCTTGCTGCTGTACTCGGCCTGGACGATGCCGTCCTCGGCCAGGCGTGTCAGCTTCGCGCCGGTCAGACCGGTGAGGTGGCGTGCTTCATCGCGAGTGACGTAGGACAGGTGGGCGGTCTCGGCCAACAGGTCAGCGCGGGTTCGCACCGCGGTCAGGTCGCGGGGAGCGGATACGGTCACAGGTTTCCTTGTTCCTGGTCGGGGAGGGCATGAATGCCGTGGTCCGCCGTTGCCGGGCGGGCCACGGGACTGTCGCTGCACGCGGTCACGGGGACTGGTTGAGGAAGGCGCGGACCTCAGCGAGGTCGTGGAGGATCACGGTGTCCCCGTTGAGCGGTGTGAGTGCGTAGACCGCTCCGAGGAATCTCTTCTGACGGGTCAGGACGTAGCCCTGCTGGGCGGCGCTCCACCGGGCACCGTCGAAGCCGGTCGGAGTACGGACGCCCCGGAGGCCGGTGCCGGTGAGCCGGGGAAGCCTCATGCGTCCCTCCCCGGTACCCGTGGGAGCTCGGCGAAGGCCCCGGTTCCTACGGGCAGCCGCCCCCAGCTGGTGGCGAGGGCGTCCACGAGCACCAGCCCTCGGCCGTGCTCGGCGGTGAGGGCAGGGGTACGGCGCAGAGGAGTGCGTCCGGACAGGGGACCGGCGTCGCGTACCTCCAGCCGGATCCGGTCGGGGAGAAGCAGGAGACGAGTCGCGAACTGCCCGCCCGGCTGGCCACTGCGGGTATGGCACACAGCGTTGGAGGCCAGTTCCGAGGCCACCAGCGTGAGCGTTTCGGGGACGGCGACCTGCCACTGGGCGCAGGTCCACTCGGACCACTCGCGTACGCGCGCCGCCGAGTCCGGAACACCGGGGAAGGACCTTCGCGCGACCGCCTGTGCGGTGCGAAGGCGGGTGGTGGTCATGGCGGGCCCACCGCCCGGCGAGCCGGTTTCCGGCGTGGGCGTCACTTCACTAGCCCGATGCAGGATGCGCGGACACCCTCCGGGAAGCCGGGGACCGTCTTCCTGCGGCTGGGTACGCGGAGTACGGGAAGGAATCCCTGATTCGGTAGGATTTGCCACGTTCTCACCTCTGACGCATTCGGTGGGAGCCGTTCCCGGGGCTGGTGGCACAGCTGCCGGGGTTTCTTGTGCCGACGCTTCCCGCCGGGGTGCCCATCGTCCAAGGTGAGGAAGTTCGCCTCAATGGCTTTACGTGCATCGATCGCTAGTTGGTCGAACTAGTACAAGAATGTAGAAGGACTCTGTAAAGTTCTACACATGCCTGAGAAGACACTGTCAGCATGGGTCACCTTCGGGAAGGAGCTCCGTCGGCTGCGGGATCGTCGTGGTCTTACGCTGGACCAGGCGGCCGAGGCGACCGGCTACGGTGTGTCAACCATCAGTAAATATGAGAACGCCTATCGTGCACCAAAAAGGGACTTTCTGAACGAGGCTGAAGCCTTGTTCAGTACAAACGGTGACCTTCTCCGTCGTTGGGCTGAGGCGAAGCGGGCCGAGGAGGACCCCGACTGGCACCGAAAGATCGTCACGGCCGAAGAGCAGGCGTCGGGGATCCAGATATGGAATCCGGCTCTTGTTCCGGGTATGTTCCAAACGCCCGACTACGCGCGCCAGATCTTCCGTGACGGTCGGCCTCTGGACACGTCCGAGGAGATCGACCGGCTCGTGGAGCTGAGGGCCAGCCGTCTCGACGCGCTGAGGGAGATGAACAACCCGCGCCTGGTCGCGATCCTCGCCGAGGCGGTCGTCCGTGCCCGTGTCGGCTCGCCCGCGGTGATGAAGGAACAACTGGATCATCTCCTCGACCTGGACTCCGCCGGGGTCGTGAGAATCTTGATCCTGCCAGCGGACACTCCGTACTACGGGGGAGCCGCTGGCCCGTTCCGGCTGCTGTCCTTCAAGGAGCGCGAGACGCTCGTCGAAGTCGAGCACGCCTCCGGTGGTGAGCTGCTCGGCGGGGACACCGTGACCCGGCTTCTGGCCGTGTACGGGGAGCTACAAACGTGGGCGCTACCCCCTGTAGCCTCACATGATGTGATTTCGAGAGCCATGGGAGGCTTGGAGTGATCGACCTGACCAACGGGTGGCACAAGTCCAGCTACAGCGGAGCCCAGGGTGAGTGCGTCGAGGTCAACGAGACTGCGGCTCCGAAGGCCGTCTTCGTCAGGGACACCCAGAACCGGGAGCTGGGCTGCCTGTCCTTTCCCGGCAAGGAATGGGGCGTGTTCCTCGGCGCTGCGCTCTCCCGTTAGCCCCCGCCGAAAGTGAACAGCCCTGCCGGGTTTTGAGGCAGGGCTGTTCTTTTTCTGGCTGCATCAGCCCGCTGGCCTTCCCTGGGGTCAGTCCTGCTGGCAATCTGGTGCTGCGTGTGTTCTGAAAAAATTATGCGCCTCCTCTTCAGGCCCTTGGTGAGTACTGTCCCGTGCTGACGCTCGCTCTCTGCTCGCACCGGCATATGCGCAGGCGGGGGCGAGTTCAGTCGGGGTTCAGTGGGAGCGGTGAGCAAGGCCTCACGGGCTCCCCGTGCGTGTGCCCTTGGCTGTTTCTTTACCTCCTCGCCCGTGGACTGAGACCGTTCTGAGCAGGTTCAGAATGCGAACTGAACCCGTTGTGAACCCTGCCTGAGAACAGCCCCGTATTCCATGCGGATGTCATTTCCCGCCCGTATCCGAGGGGGCATCCGTGGCTTTCGCGCCGTCACCGCTGGCAGTCGTCGAGAACGGCTTCATCCGTCTGGCACCCACCCACCTGACCCTCCGGGGGACCGACGTCCACCCCTGGCTCCAGGACCGCATCTACTCCCTGTACGAGCTGCGCGACGTCCTGATGGACGAGGGCACCCCGCACGAGGTGCGCGACGCGGTCTGGCGGCACACCATCCGTGCCGCCCGCCTGTCCCAGGACTGGATGGTCGGTGCGCTCGGGCTGTGCATGCCCGCACTGCGCTCCACGGCCAGAAGGACCTGCCGAGGCCTGACCGCGGCCGGGGTGGACGCGGTGGAATCGGCAATCGTGTCCGAGGTGATCCACCGGATCCGCACCATCAACCTGCGCTACGCCCGGCTGGCCTGGTACTTGGCCGCCGAGTAGCCGGGGGGTGAGGGATGTTGGGGGCGGACGTGGCGGTACAGGGCCTGTGTCCGCCCCTGGTGGGCGGACGCGGGGCCACACGAACGCGGGTCGTCACGGCCACGGGATGGCAAAATGCTTCGGGAGGTGGTCCTCCACCTGTACTGGACCTTGCGCTGGGGAGCACACACGGAGCATGTCAGGCCCCGATCCGGGTCCGGCGCCTCGTCTGTTCGACTCGCGTACCCCGTCTGACCTGGGGTTTTGTGGTGCACCCGGCAGGATTCGAACCTGCGACCATCGGATTAGAAGTCCGGTGCTCTATCCACTGAGCTACGGGTGCCTGATTCAATTGTCGCCCGCCATGGCAGGTCGTGACCACGCTGTTACCCGTGGTTGCGAGAGGATGTTGCTCGCCGGGGGCGGGTGGGAGCCGGGTGGTGGGCCTACGGCCGGGGGTCCCGTGTCGTGGAGCCGGTGGCGTCCCGGGCAGACATTCTAGAGTATTCGCCAGATGTCGCCCACAGGCGGGCAAAGCCTCATCAACTACGGTGATTCGTAGTTGCTTCTCGTTACCACGCGCGTTCCACCAAATCGGTCGCTATGGGCCTCGCGCACCACGTTACCGGTGATTAACTCCTGGTGTGGCGCTGTGCCCCGGGCGTTTCGCGAAGTCCTGTCCGCCGGGGTCAGAACATCCACCACTGACCTGCGAAGACCATCAGCACGGCCATCATGGTCGCCATGTGAGCCACCTGCGTTCATTTGGCTACTCTGCGTGCTTGGTAGATACGGAGAGTAACAAACGTGTGCTGTGGGGCGGGGAACGTCGCCGAGGACCACGCCGACGCGGCTAACGTGGTCGAGTGCGATCTCTGGGACTGGTGGCGGGCTTCCTGCTCGACAAGGCGGTGCCCGACCCGCGCAGGGGGCACCCGGTCGCCCTGTACGGGCGTGCCGCGGGATGGTGGGAGGAACGCGTCCACGGCGACTCCCGGGCGCGTGGCGCCCTGTTCACGGCCGGTGCCGTGCTCCCCGTCGTGGCCGTCGGCTCCCTGGTGCGGGGTGGCACCGCGACGGCGGCCACCACCTGGGCCGTGCTCGGCGGCAGCATGCTGTGCCGCGAGGCGGACCGGATCGCCGACGCGTTGGAACGAGGCGACCTCGCACGGGCGAGGGAGCTCCTGCCGAACCTGTGCGGCAGGGACCCCTCCGAGCTCGACGAGGACGGGATCGCCCGTGCGGTGGTCGAGTCGGTCGCCGAGAACACCTCCGACGCCGTGACCGGCCCCCTGGTCTGGGGTGCGCTGGGCGGCGTGGCGGGCCTGGCGGGTTTCCGCGCGGTCAACACCCTGGACGCCATGGTCGGCCACCGCGATGAGCGCTACGAACGGTTCGGCTCCGCCTCGGCGCGGCTGGACGACCTCGCCGGGTGGGGCCCGGCGAGGTTGACCGCGCTCCTGGCCGTCCTGGCCGCACCCGTGGTGGGCGGCGACGTCCGCACGGCGTGGCGTGTGTGGCGGCGTGACGGCGACAGGCACCCCAGCCCGAACGCCGGACAGTGCGAGGCCGCCTTCGCGGGCGCGCTCGGCAGGACCCTGGGCGGCGTCAACGTCTACCGCGGACACGAGGACCGCCGACCCACGATGGGGGAGGGGCCCCGCGCGGGGACGGCCGACATCCGCCGTGCCGTCCGTCTCGCGCGGACGGTCCACCTGGGCGCCCTGGCCGTGGCCGCGACGGTGGCCGGCGCCGACACGGGTCCGGCTCAGGCAGCCAGACCGCGCACGTAGTTCACCTGCTGGTGGACCCAACCCACCATGCTCGGGTGGGTCACCATGATCGACGTGCTGTAGTACCGGTCCGGCCCCTGCACGGTGACCTGCACGTGCCCGATGGTCCTCTCCTCCTTGACCAGGAGGAAGAGCAGCCCGAGCAGGCAGGTCCACCAGAAGACCAGGATGGCCACGACGACGGCCCAGGCGGGGGTACTCCGGTCGGTGCGGCTCATGTCGTTCACTGTCCACACCGTTCCCCTGATCGGGAAGCGCCCGGCGGGGGTCATCACGGTGTGCTGGGAGAACGCGATCTCGCCGATGGTGCCGAGAGGGGCGTCGTCGCCGTGTCCGGGCTGGGGGACGGGCACGTGGCCGCCGGTGTGCGCACCGTGGGGCTCCATCGCACCGCCCTGGTGGTACCCCGGGGGGAGACCCCAGCCGGGGGGCCCGCCGCCCGGCTGGTGCCACGGTTCGCCCGGTCCGAGGTTCGGATACTCGTCCATGCCGCGATTGTGTCAAAGGGCCGGGACCCCCAGGGCCGTTTTCCCGACGCCGCCACCGCTCCGTCCCAGCTGCGCGGGCGTCCCGGGGCCGTGACCGGATGTGGCCACTCCCGGGCCCTCCGTGCTGGCCTCCTCCCGGTCCGCGTCGTGGGGTCCGGGCTGCGTGTGGTGCCCATCACCTCAAACCCCTCGGTTTTCTGGTACGGGGTCCCGGAGTCCGCCAAAACATGAAACTCTTTCGCGATTTCCTCCTCCATGCCTAGCATGCCGCTGATCCATCGCCCGTACCCCCAGGTGGTGACAGCTCGTGTTCCCCTCACTCCGACGACGGCTCCGCGCCGGTGCCTCGGGTACCGCCCTGGCGATGACCGCGGCCACGGTCGCCGTCCTACCCGCCGCCCCCGAGGCCCTCGCGGCGCCCGAACCCGACTACTGTGCCCCCAACGGCTGCCACGACATCCTTCCCCCGGGCCAGAACGGCAGCGCCACACTCGTCGAGATCCTCGGCCACCAGGTCTTCGGTACCCGGCCCCGGCACTCCTCCAGCCAGCTCGACATGTACGACAACCTCGTCCACCACTACGACGGCCTCACCGAGGAGGGCCTGGACGACTTCTTCCTCGACGCCGGCTTCGGCGTCGACCCCGACGACGTGGGGCGCCGTTACCAGCCGCGCGAGGACGTCACCATCACCCGCGACGCCAGCCACGGCATCCCGCACATCCGGGGGACCACGCGCGAGGGCACCATGTTCGGCGCCGGCTACGCCGCCGCGGAGGACCGCCTCTTCCTCATGGACGTGCTGCGCCGGGTCGGCCGCGGCCAGCTCACCTCCTTCGCCGGAGGCGCCGAGGGCAACCGGGGCCTGGAACAGGACCTGTGGCGCACCGCCCCCTACACCGAGGAGGACAAACAGGCGCAGATCGACCGGGTCGCCGCCAGCGGAGAGCGCGGCGCGCGGGCCCTCGCCGACGTCGAGACCTACCTGGAGGGCGTCAACGCCTACGTCGAGGAGTCCCAGAACGACCGTGACTACCCCGGTGAGTACGTCCTGACCGGCCACAAGGACGCCATCACCAACACCGGGGAGATCGAGCCCTTCACCCCCACCGACGTCGTCGGCATCGCCGCCATGGTCGGCGGCATCTTCGGCGGCGGTGGCGGCGGCGAGGTCCGGGCGGCCATCGTGCGCGCCAACTTCCAGGACCGCTACGGCGCGGAGAGGGGCGCCGAACTCTACGACGCCTGGCGGATGGAGAACGACCCCGAGGCCCTGGTCAGCGTCGACGGCGAGTTCCCCTACGGCGGCACCCCCGAGGCCCCGGCCGGCGAGGTCGTGCCCGACCCCGGCTCCGTCGAGCCCTACGACATCGTCCACGACGAGCACGGCTCCGCCCTCAGCGGCGAGACGGCCGAGCAGCCCGCCCCGCTCGCGAGCGCCGCGGAGGAACCCGAGGAGGGCGCCGACGCGCCCACCGTCGAGGACCTGACCGAGGGGCAGCGCGAGGAACTGGAGCGGATGGTCGAGGACGAGGACCTGTCCGCGGTCGAGGGCGTGTTCGACGACGGCGTCCTCCCCGAAGGCTTCATGGAGCCGCGCGGCATGTCCAACGCCCTCCTGGTCTCGGGTGAGCACACCGAGAGCGGCAACCCCGTCGCCGTGATGGGCCCCCAGACCGGCTACTTCGCACCGCAGCTGCTCATGCTCCAGGAACTCCGGGGGCCGGGTATCAGCGCGCGCGGCGCCTCCTTCGCGGGTGTGAGCTTCTACGTCCAGATGGGGCGCGGGGTCGACTACGCCTGGAGCGCCACCTCGGCGGGCCAGGACCTCACCGACACCTTCGCGGTCGACCTGTGTGAGACCGACGGCTCCGCGCCCACCACCGACTCGCGCGCCTACGTGGACGGTTCCGGCGCCTGTGTCCCCTTCGAGGAGCTGAGCGTCACCAACGAGTGGTCCCCCACGGTGGCCGACGGTACCCCGGCGGGCGGCTACACGCTGACCTCCCTGCGCTCGGAGTTCGGCCTGGTGCACTCGTTCGCGACCGTGGACGGCGACCCCGTGGCGTTCACGACGCTGCGTTCCACCTACATGCGCGAGGTCGACTCCATCATCGGGTTCCAGCGTTTCAACGACCCCGACGCGGTCACCTCCGCGGAGGACTTCGTCGACGCGGCCTCGGACATCGGCTACGCCTTCAACTGGCACTACGTCGACGACGAGGACATCGCCTTCGTCAACTCCGGTGCCAACCCGGTCCGGACCGAGGGCACCAACCCCAACATGCCGATCGACGCCTACTCCGACTCGGGGTGGTCCGGTTGGGACCCCGAGACGAACGGGGCCGATTACCACCCCCAGGAGGACCACCCGCACGCGATCAACCCCGACTACGTCGTCAACTGGAACAACAAGCCCGCCCGGGGCTACACCTCCGGCTGGGCGACCGGCCCGGTGCACCGCGGCGACCTGCTCGACGGCCGCGTCTCCGCGCTGATCGCCGACGGGCACCGGTTCACCACCGCCAGCCTCACCCGGGTGATGATGGAGGCCGGCGTCGCCGACCTGCGTGCCCAGGAGGTCCTCCCGCTCCTGCTGGAGGTCATCGGCACCGAGGCCGTGGACGACCCCGAGCTGGCCTCCGCCGTGGAGGGCCTGCGGAGCTGGCACGAGTCCGGTTCCCTGCGCCGCGAGCCCTTCCGCGACGCCGGGTACTACTCCCACGCCGACGCCATCCGCACACTGGACGCCTGGTGGCCCCTGCTGGTCCGGGCCCAGTTCGAACCGGGCCTGGGAGGGGACCTCTACACCGAGCTCGCCAGGGCCGCGCAGATCGACGAGTCCCCCTCGGGCGCCATCGGCGGCGGTGACGCCGGAAGCGTCAACCAGGCCCAGCCCCACCGGGGCTCGGCGTTCCAGTACGGCTGGTGGTCCTACGTGCACAAGGACCTGCGCGCCGTGCTCGGCCGGGAGGTGGACGGGCCGCTGGGCGAGGCCTACTGCGGTGGCGGCGACCTGGACGCCTGTCGCACGGTGCTGCTGGACACCCTGGCCCAGGCCGCGGACACCCCGGCGGGGGAGGTCTACCCCGGCGACGGGCACTGCGCCGCGGGCGACCAGCTCTGCGCCGACACGGTGATCCACCAGGCGGTCGGCGGTATCGGCATGTGGCCGATCGCGTGGCAGAACCGGCCCACGTACCAGCTCGTCTACCAGTTCTCCGGCGGACGGTAGGACGGGCGGAGCGGACGCGGCCCGCGGTGGTCCTGAGCGGGTGCCACCGGGGGCCGCGGTCCGTGCGTCACGGCCTGGGAACACTGACGCGGATCGCGTGCTTCGTCGGGCTTGTGTGGGTAGCGTAAGTGTTACCCGGAACACAGCGGGAGGGTCGCAGGAACATGGAAGCCTGGTTGATCTGGCTCATCCTCGCCATCGGCCTGGGAGTCGCCGAGGTCTTCACCCTGACGTTCGTGCTGGGCCTCCTGGCGGTCGCGGCCCTGGTCGCCGCCCTCCTCGGCGCCATCGGACTCCCCGTCGCCGTGCAGATCATCGGTTTCACCGCCACCGCGGCGGCCGGAATCTACCTCGTCCGACCGATCATGCAGCGCCAGATGAGGGGCGGCCCCACCACCAGGTCGGGCGCCGAGGCCCTCGTCGGACGCTCGGCCGTCGTCCTCCAGCAGGTCGACGGCGACCAGGGCAGGATCAAACTCTCCGGTGAGGAGTGGTCCGCCCGCTGCATCGACGAGGACCTGGTGATTCCGGTGGGCACGCGCGTCGACGTCATGGAGATCGACGGCGCGACCGCCGTGGTCTACCCGCGCGAGGCACTGCCCTGAACCCAGCCACAGCCACGTCCCCAGCCCTAGGCCAGGTGCAGCAGAACATGGAATCGACCATCGTCCTCATCATCCTCGCGGTCGTCGTCGTGGCCGTCGCCCTGTCGGCGATCCGCATCGTCCCGCAGGCCAGGGCGTACAACATCGAGCGCTTCGGCCGCTACACACGCACACTCGGTCCGGGCCTGAACTTCCTCATCCCGGGCGTCGATCGCGTCAACACCAGGTTCGACCTCCGCGAACAGGTCTTCACCTCGCGCCCGCAGCCGGTGATCACCGAGGACAACCTGGTCGTCAACATCGACACCGTCCTCTACTACCAGATCACCGAACCCAAGGCCGCGGCCTACGAGGTCGCCCACTACATCCAGGCCATCGACCAGCTGACGGTCACCACTCTGCGCAACGTCATCGGTTCCATGGACCTGGAGCGCACACTCACCTCCCGCGAGGAGATCAACACCCGCCTGCGCGGTGTTCTGGACGAGACCACCGGCAAGTGGGGCATCCGCATCAACCGGGTCGAGATCAAGGCCATCGATCCCCCTCCCACCATCAAGGAGGCGATGGAGAAGCAGATGCGGGCCGACCGCGACAAGCGCGCTGCCATCCTCCACGCCGAGGGTGAGCGCCAGTCCCGCATCCTCAAGGCCGAGGGCGCCCGCCAGCAGGCCATCCTGGAGGCCCAGGGCGACCAGCAGGCCGCGATCCTGCGCGCCGACGGTGAGGCCCAGGCGATCGAGCGGGTGTTCCAGGCCGTGCATGCCAACAACGCCGACGCCAAGCTGCTCGCCTACAAGTACCTGGAGACCCTGCCGAGCCTCGCGCAGGGCGAGGGCAACACCTTCTGGGTGATCCCGGGCGAGCTCACCGAGGCGGTCAAGAACGTCTCGCACGCCTTCTCCGGGGACGCGTCCCAGGCGGAGGCGCCCTCCACGGAGAAGGAGGACGAGACAGCCCCGGCCGGTCCGGCGCAGATCAGCGGACCCGACCCCGCCCACTCAGCCTCCTCCCAGGCCGCCGTGGACGCCGCCGAGGCCGCCGAGCGGGCGGTCGCCGACGCCCGCGACGACGTCCGGCGGGCCGGAGCGAGGATCGGTACGACACCGGAGCCGCGCGAGGAGGAGTGACCTCCACGAACGTCGGGGGAGGGCCGACGCCCTCCCCCCTTCCGCGTTCCCCGGGGCGACGGGCTCAGACCAGCAGGAGCTTGCCGGTGGTCCTGCGCGAGGCCAGGTCGCCCTGGGCGGCCCCCGCGTCGGAGAGCGGGTATCGGCCCCCGACCCGTACGTCCAGACGGCCCGCCGACACCAGCTCGAACAGGTCGCGGGCCCGGCCCAGCAACTCCTCGCGGTCGGCCACGAAGTAGGCCAGCGAGGGACGGGTCAGGTACACCGAACCGGCGGAGTTGAGCCGCTGCGGGTCCACCGGGGCCACCGCGCCGGAGGACTGGCCGAACAGCGCCAGCACACCGCGCGGGCGCAGCGA
Organism: Nocardiopsis halotolerans DSM 44410; assembly: GCF_000341065.1. Lineage (GTDB taxonomy): Bacteria > Actinomycetota > Actinomycetes > Streptosporangiales > Streptosporangiaceae > Nocardiopsis > Nocardiopsis halotolerans. The sequence goes on from NZ_ANAX01000329.1 coordinate 25,901, forward strand.
GGCCAGGCTGGCGTCGAAGGTGTCCCGGCCGACGCCGTCGTAGACCGCGGCGACGCCCGCGCCGTCGGTGAGGTCGCGTACCGCCTCGGCCACGGGCGTCTCGGTGTAGCGGATCACCTCGTCCGCACCCGCCTCCCGGGCGACGCGCTCCTTCTCCTCGGTGGACACGGTGCCGATGACGCGCGCGCCGCGCTCCCTGGCCAGCTGGGTGACCAGCCGCCCGGTACCGCCCGCCGCCGCGTGCACCAGCACGGTGTCACCCTCGGCCACCGGGTACACCGAGTGGACGAGGTAGTGGGCGGTCATGCCCTGGAGGAGCAGGGCGGCGGCCTGCTCGGTGGGAACCGCGTCCGGGACGGGGACGACCAGGGACGCCGGGACCACGGCCAGGTCGGCGTAGGCGCCGGGGGACATCGCCCAGCCGACCCGCTGCCCGACGGACAGGTCGGTGACGCCCTCGCCGACGGCGGCGATCACACCGGCGGCCTCCATCCCCGGGACGAAGGGGAACGGGACGTCGTACAGGCCGCTGCGCTGGTAGATGTCGATGAAGTTGACCCCGCGGGCCGCCACGTCGACCAGGACCTCACCGGGGCCCGGCTCCGGATCGGGCCTCTCGGACAGCCTCAGTACCTCGGGTCCGCCGTTCTCCTCGATCACGATGGCACGCATGGGTCCACTGCTCCTTCCGGTCGGTTTCCGGCATCATGTCAGCACGGAGCCGGGACCGGCCACGGCGGGGCGGCGCGGGTCGCCCCGTCTCCTCAGCGTTCCTCGATGATCCGGTGGAGGGAGAAGTCGGCGAAGAAGGCGGCGAGCGGCTGGGTGCCCGGTCCCTTCCGGGTCACGAAACCGACCCTGCGGCGGTCCTCGACGTCCTCGGCGTCGTCGGGGAGGGGGTTCTCGTCCACCGTGGTCAGTACGTGCTCCTCGTTGACCCACAGGGACAGTTCCATGGTGTCGCCTGCCTCGCTGAAGCGGCAGGCCATGGTGACGGTGTTGGTGGGGATGCTCTGGTGGTCGAAGTCGAGGGGATTGTCCGCGTCGTAGCCGGACCCGCCGCGTAGGGACGCGTCGAAGAGCGGGTAGGGCTCGTAGCCCGGTACCTCGGTGGTGTCCGCGAGGACGTTGTCGCCCTCCACCTCACTCATCCGGCGGATCGACGCGCCCAGGCCGTCGTAGCGCACCAGGGCCTCGTACTGGCTGCGACCGTCCTCGCCGTCGTTGTCCCAGCAACGCACGCCGAACAGGGCCTGCTCGGGACCCATGACCGCGTACACGCTGGTGCTGACCAGGACGCTGCCGGGCAGCTCCTCCTCGCGGTCCAGGGACACGACCTCGCCACGACTGGGCTGGTTGGTGGGGTCGAGTGCGAGGATCACGCCCTCCTGCTCGGCCCAGTAGCCGTCGGACTCCCCCTGCTCGTAGGTGTCGCTGACCCAGCCGGGGTCGGAGCTGAAGTCGGGGTTGTACTCGGGGACGGTGTTCTCCGGGATCTTCGGCCCGCCGTTCAGCAGGACCACGCCGCCCACGGCGGCCACCAGGGCGACCGCGCCCACGGCCGCACCGATCACCAGCGCCCTCCCGCGGCGCTTCGGGGAACCGTCGGGGTGGCCGGGCGACGGGTCCGGGCCACCGGGTCCGGGCGGGGTCCCCGGCCCTCCGGGGCCGGAGTGCGCGCCGAAGGCGGGCTGGCCGTACGGCGGGGACGGGTGCGCGCCGTGCATCTGCCGGGTCTGGGCGGGGTACCCGCCCGAGGGGCCGTGGTGGCCCGGCGGCTGCTGGCCCAGTCCGGGGCCCTGCGCGGGGTGCCCGCCGTACGGCGTCGCGGCACCCGAGGGCGGGAGACCCCGGCCCCCGGGCTGGCCCTCCACCCAGGTCTGCTGGACGTACGGGGGCGTGGCAGGCGTCCGGGGCGGTTGCCGCGCCTGGAGGGAACGGCCGTCGGGTGGCGTCACCGCGCCCGGCCGTGGTCCGCCGCCCTGCTGCACTCCGCCCGCGGGCTGGGGGCCGCTCGGTGCCTGGTGGGCGGCGGGTCCGCCCTCCCGCGCCTCGGCTCCCGCGTCTCGGCTCCCGGCGGCGGGGATGACGCCCGGCGGGGCCCACGAGGTGCTGATGGTGCGGTTGACCTCGGTCTCCTCCGGCTCCTCCTGGCCGGTCAGCCGTGCCAGGAGCTGCTTGGAGGTGGGGCGGTTGGCCGGGTCCTTCTCCAGGGCCGAGCCGACCAGGTCGTGCAGGCTCGGGTCCAGGCCGTCCAGGCACGGCGGCGCGGAGGAGATCCTGTGCAGGACCGCGGGCACCGTGGGAGCGTCGAAGGGGGCCGATCCGGTTCCGGCGAACGCCACCAGGCAGCCCCACGCGAAGATGTCGGCGGCGGCGGTGGCCTGCTCGCCCAGGATCAGTTCCGGAGCCAGGTAGGAGGGCGTGCCCATGATCTGGCTGGAGCGGGTGACCGCGTTGCCGGTGTCGTCCAGGGCGCGGGCGATGCCGAAGTCGATGACCTTCGGGCCGACGGGGGAGAGCAGGACGTTCGCGGGCTTGAGGTCGCGGTGGACCACTCCGGAACCGTGGATGGCGGTGAGCGCCGCGGCCACGCCCATGGCCAGGCTCTCCAGGGTGCCGCCCGCCATCGGGCCGTCCTCGCGGACCGCCTCGTCCAGGTTCGGGCCCGGCACGTACTCCGAGACGATGAGGAGCGGCTCGCCCTCCAGGCGCGCGTCGATGACCCCCGCCGTGGAGAAGCGGGCCACGCGGCGGGCGGACTCGACCTCGCGGGCGAAGCGCAGGCGGAAGGACTCGTCGTCGGCCAGGTCGGGGTGGATGAGCTTGACGGCGACGAGGCGGTCGGAGGGGTCCTGGGCGAGGTAGACGGTGCCCATGCCGCCCCGGCCGAGACGGCTCACGATGCGGTAACCGTCGAGTTCGCGCGGGTCCCCCGCACGCAGGGGTTTGCCGCTCTGGTGCCCGTTCGACGTCACAGTTGGGGGTCCCTCACCTGAATCGTGGAGTTCGCGCTAACAGCGTACCGACGCCGGCACGCGGGCGCGTTTCGGACTGCGGCCCTCAGGGTTCCCCGGCGCCGGGCCGGGGGCCGTCGGGCGGGGGCGTGCCGTCCCGCCCCGGAGGGTTCGTGACGGGGTGGTCGTCCGGGCGGGGGTCGCGGGTGCCGGGGGCTGGTCGCCCAGCGTACCGGCCCGGGGTGGACGCGCGGAGGGCGGACGTGTCGCCTTCCGGAGCGGAGGACGCCTCCCACGGCGAAACAGTTCCACGGGAGCCCTGGTTTCGCTAGGGTTAGAACACACGTTCGAACACCTGTCCGCGTCTTCCCCACGGGTGGGTGTCCCGGTGGCGTGTGCCGGGACTGACAGGAGGCGGATGATGCTGAGGGGAAGTGTCGTGGGACGCTACTACGGGGCGGAGGTCACCGTCGTCGAGGACGACGGGCGCCCGGCCCGGTTCACCTGGAACGGCAGGGTGTACGGGGTGCGCAGGATCCTCGAACACTGGGTCACCCTGCGCATGGACTGGGCCCCGGCGCACGGATCCCAGATACCCGAACGCAGGCACTGGCGGGTGGAGGCCGGCACGGCCCAGTCCCAGGGGGTGTACGAACTGCGCCACGACACGGCGACCGGAGCGTGGCTGCTCTCCCGGGTGTGGGGTTAGGGCGCGTCTTTCCGGCTCACCCCAGGTCGGTGGGCAGGAGGCTGTACACGGCCAGGTCGGCGCGGCCCTCGTGCAGCGGCATCGCGCTGCGTTCGACGCCCTCCAGGGTGAACCCGGCGCGCTCCGCGACCCGGCGCGACCCGGTGTTCCCGGTGGCGGCCTTGATCTCCACCCTCCGGAAGCCCTGCTCCAACGCCCAGCGGGAGACGGCCACGGCCCCCTCGGTCGCGTACCCACGACCGCGGCTCCAGGGGGCGGTCCAGTAGCCGACCTCGGTGTTCATCGCGGCCCACTGGACGCGTACCAGGCCCATCGAACCCACCAGCCGACCGGTCGCGCGCTCCACCATGGCCCACTGCTGGCCGTCACCGCCGGTGCGCAGGGCGGGGGCCGTCTCGCGGCACCACGCCTCGGCCTCCTCCCGGGTGTAGGGCACACCGGGGCCGGGGAGGGGGATCCACCTCTGGAGACCGGGGTCGGTGCAGGAGGCGTACACGTCGTCGATGTCGTCCTCGACGAACGCGCGCAGCCGCAGACGCTCGGTCTCCAGGATCACGGACGGCAGGATCTGTCTGTCGTGGGTGGTGGTCACGCCTCTCCCAACGGGTCGGGGAGCGCTCACGATACGCGCCGACCAGGGGAGTCCTCACCGTGTTCTTCACGACACCCGGGGCACCGGGCCCGTCCTCGGAGGGCGCTCCGGGGGACCGCATGCCCGCCGGGCGTCAGCGTCCGCGGGATGGTTCGGGCGTCCACGAACCTCCGTTCCCGGACGCCCGAACCCGGGATCGGGAAGGCCCCGGAGAACGACGCCGGTGCGGTGACCGCCTCACACGCCGTGACGCTTCCGTGCCAAGCGGCAGGCCGAACGGGTACCTCAGCCTGACGCCGCCCGGCTTGGCCAGCGACCACCGCCCGGTGGACCACGTCCACCAGCTGGCGTTTCCCGTGCTCGTGGCGAGTCCCGACGCTCCGGCCTCGCCGTGGGTACACGGTCATCCGAGGGCGGAGCGCTTCAGACACACCGGCGACGTATCCGGTCAGCCCGCTAGGACAGGCCCTCGACGACGCGCTGGCGGACGGCGCTGTCGAACACCTCGGCGAACGCGTTGCCCGGGCACTCGGTCGCCAGCCAGTCGCGGTGCCGCGAGATCGCGTCCCCCGGCGTGACCACGCCCGTACCCGGGTTCACGTACTCGATCCGCCCCGCCGGGTCCAGGCCCGTCAGCGCGCACAGCACACGCAACACGTTGACCAGGGAGTCCTGTGCGGCCCGTGTGGGCAGCTCCTCGGTGAAGTCCCCGAGCAGGCACACGCCCACGTTGCCCTGGTTGAACCCGTAGGCGTGCCCGGCGGTCACCGAACGGGCCCGGCCCGGAAGCGGGAACCCGGAGAAGACCGGTACACCGTCCTCACCCGAGTGGCGGCCCTCGTAGACCACCCCGTCGGGGTCGATGAGTACGTGGTAGCCGATGTCGCCCCAGGCCTGCCGCACCGCGTGCAGGTGGTACACGGCGCGCACGTCCGCCGCGTGGTCGTCCCCCGTCGCCATGGCGGTGTGGTGCACGGTCAGTGCCTGCACCGGGTGGAACTCCGCCTCCCACAGGTTCTCGCCCGCCTCGTCGAAGCGCCAGGACTCGTCGGCGCCCCAGCCCGCGCGGGTACGGAAGGGGATGCGTGCTCGCGTCACCCCGGAGGACTCCGCGGACAGCGACACCAGTGAGGGGCCGCCGAAACGCAGCCCCTCGCCGTCACTCAGGTTCACGGCGGCCGTCTCCCTCCCCGACCGCACCTCGTATCCGACGGCTCCCCGGGGCGCGCGCACCAGCGCACCCGCGACCGGCTCCCGGTCGTCGCGGCCCCCGGCGTGGAGGTGCACCGGCTTCCAGGCACCCAGACCCTCGGCGGTCTCGAAACGCACCGCCGTGTCGGTCTCCTTGGGCCTCCCGGTGACGGCCACCATGTCGAAGCGCAGGTCCGGCCGGACGAGTCCGTCCGAGGCGGAGTTCTCCGCCAGCACCCGCGGGACCACGCGGTCGGTGGACTCCCCGGCCAGGGCGGGGCGTGAGGAGGCGAGCGTGGTGCCCAACGCGGTCATGCCCGCGGCGGCGGTGGCACCGGCCAGAAGGGTGCGTCTGCGCATCGTGGTCCGTTCCTTCGGTTCGTTCGAGGGGCGTCCGGGCGTTGGGGGACCACGAAACCCTTCCACAGCACGGTGATCCACACCACTGACGACAGGCCCGAATCCGTGGTTGGGGACAGCCCCGTGGTGGGGGAAGGGCGGCGATGTCGTAGTGTGCGGTGGTTTCGCCGGGCAACAGGGGACACGCGGAGCGGGAGAGCACATGGACACGAGTCACGACCTGCGCCACCACGGCGACGCCGAGGTCGGCGACGGGCTGCTCGACCTCGCCGTCAACGTGCGGAGCCAGGCGCCTCCGGCCTGGCTGGGCCGACGCGTCGCCGACTCCCTGACGAGCCTCGGCGCCTACCCCGACCCCTCCCGGGCCCGGAACGCGGTCGCCCGGCGCCACGGCCGCGAGACGGACGCCGTCCTGCTCACCGCGGGGGCCGCCGAGGCCTTCGTCCTGCTCGCGCGGGCACTGACCCCCCGGCGGGCGGTCGTCGTGCACCCCCAGTTCACCGAGCCCGAGGCCGCCCTGCGCGCCGCCGGGCACACCGTGGAGCGGGTGCTGCTGCGACCGGACTTCGCGCTCGATCCCGCGCTGGTCCCCGAGGACGCCGACCTGGTCGTGGTGGGCAACCCGACCAACCCCACCTCCGTGCTCCACCCCGGTGCCGTCCTGGCCGGACTGGCGCGCCCGGGCCGCGTGCTGGTCGTGGACGAGGCCTTCGCCGACTGCGTCCCCGGCGAGACCGAGTCGCTCGCCTCCCGCGGCGACCTGCCGGGCCTGGTGGTGGTGCGCAGCCTCACCAAGACCTGGTCGCTGGCCGGACTGCGCGCCGGATACCTGCTCGCCGCTCCCGACCTGGTCGCCCGGCTGGAACGGGCCCAGCCCCTGTGGTCGGTGTCCACGCCCGCTCTGGTCGCGATGGAGGCGTGCTGCGCGCCGGAGGCGGTGGCCGAGGCGGACGCGTGGGCGGTCTCCCTGGCCGCGCACCGCGACGACCTCGCCGAGGGTCTGCGGAGTCTGGGTCTGTCCGTGGTCCCGTCGGCCAGGGCGTCGTTCCTTCTGGTCGGCGCACCGGATGCCGACCGGCTGCGGGCCGGCCTCAGGGAACGGGGGATCGCGGTCCGCCGCGGCGACACCTTCCCCGGCCTCGGGCCGGAGTGGTTCCGTGTGGCGGTGCGCGACCCCGGTACCCATCGCGTCCTCGTCCGCGCCCTGCGTGAACTGCTCGCCGCCCGGGGTTCCGGACGGTGCGTGGAAGCACCGGCCGACCAACCCGGGTGACGTCCGCGTCCGTATCGGGACGAAAGGTGCACGACTGTCGAAGGGGGCGTGCCTTTTGTACCCACCGCGTGCCCGCGCGGACTCTGGCACAGTTGGTGATGACTTGGGCGCGGGGTCCGCGCACGGCGTGGGGCACGGCGGACTACGCTTACCGGTCGATGCCGGATCAGGCGGGGACGGGCCGTCGAGACACCTCTTTCGGGGAGCGATCATGACCAGAGATGACCGCGAGGACGCCCGGCGCGTCGACGAGGGCGAGGACGCGCCCCGCAGGAGGTCCGGCGGCCCCGTACCAGGAGCCGGTCCCCGGCTCGGCGGCCTGCTGGACGGACTCCCCGAGAGCGGGCGCGGCGCCCGGGCCCAGCCCCCACGCGTCCCCGCCGGCAACCCGTTCCGGCAGCCCCCGTCCCAGCCCCCGCCGCCCC
>NZ_ANAX01000330.1 GCF_000341065.1 Nocardiopsis halotolerans DSM 44410
CCTTCCGAACCCGCGGATCCGGAGCCGCGGGAGTCCTCCGCGCCCCCGGTGAACGCGCCGCCGCCGACCGGACCACCGCACCGGACCAAGGTCATCCCCTTCCGTGGTGGTGAGCGGCCCGCCGAGCCCGAGGCCGCCCACCCCACGGCCACCGAGCCAGAACAGAGCATGCACGCACACGAAGCAGCCGCCCCCGAGCCGCAGCGCGCCGGGCCGCCCGCGGCGACCCAGCCCGCGCAGGTCCAGCCCGTCCCCGAACCCGCGGAGGCCCCCGCGGGCGCCGAGGGCCTGACCGACCACGCCTACGACGACGCCGAACGCGCCGCCGTCCACCGGGCCCTCCGCGAACGCCGCGACGTCCGGACGGGTTTCCGTCCGGACCCGGTCCCCCACGACGTGCTCACCCGCGTCCTGGAGGCCGCCCACCAGGCGCCCGGCGTCGGCCACACCCAGCCCTGGGACTTCCTGGTCGTCGAGGACCCCGGCCTGCGCACCCGCGTCAGCGACCTCGCACGCGCCGAACACGAGGACCACGCGCGCGCCCTGCCGAACACCCGCTTCGGAGTCAGCGCCGCGTCCATCGACGACGCCCCCCTGAACATCGCCGTCACCGTCGACCCCACCCGGGGCGGATGGCACACCCCGGGCCGCCACGCCAGGCCCGCGAGCGCGTCCCACTCCGCCGCGCTCGCCGTGGATACCCTCTGGATCGCCGCGCGTGCCGAGGGCCTGGGCGTGGGCTGGGCCTCCCAGGTCGACGAACGCGACGTGGCCCGCGCCCTCGAACTCCCCTCCCACCTGGACGTGGTCGCCTACCTGTGCGTCGGTTACGTGGAGGAGTTCCCCGCCGGGCCCGAGCCCGACCCCTCCGGCCGGACCGGGGGCCGCCCCCTGGCCTGGGCGGTGCACCACGACCGCTACGGCCGCCGCGGTCTGCCCGGCCAGGAGCCCACGAGTCTGCTGGAGGAGACCATCACCGCCATCGGAGCGCTGAACACCCGCGCGGTGGAGGAGGCCAGAGACCGGCAGGACCGGATGACCAAGCCGCCCGGCTCCCTCGGCGTCCTGGAGGACGTCTCGGTCCAGTTGGCCGGGCTCGCCGGGGAGTGCCCCCCGCCGATCCCCGCACCGGCCTCCGTCGCCGTGTTCGCGGGCGACCACGGCGTGCACGCCCAGGGGGTGACCGACTGGCCCCAGGAGGTCACCGCGCAGATGGTGCACAACTTCCTGGAGGGCGGCGCGGTCGTCAACGCCTTCGCCGCCCAGGTCGGAGCCGAGGTCACCGTCGTGGACGTCGGCGTGGTCGCCGACCTGCCCAGCGTCCCCGGACTGCTGCCCCGCAAGGTCGCGCGCGGCACCGCCGACCTCACCCGGGGGCCCGCGCTCACCCGCCAGCAGGCCCTCCAGGCGCTGGAGAGCGGCATCGAGGTCGCCCGGGACCTGGTGGCGGCGGGCAACCGCTGCCTGGTCACCGGCGACATGGGCATCGCCAACACCACCCCGGCGGCGGCCCTGGTGTGCGCCTTCACCGGCGCGGACCCGGCACACGCCACCGGGCGGGGCACCGGAGTGGACGACGCCGTGTACACGCACAAGGTCGACGTGGTGCGGCGCGCCCTGGCCGCGAACCCGGTCGACCCGGACGACCCCATCGGGACCCTCGCCGCCCTGGGCGGTCTGGAACACGCCGCCCTGGCGGGGTTCGTCCTCGGCGGCGCCGCCCTGCGCGTCCCGGTCCTGCTGGACGGGGTCATCGCGGGGTCGGGCGCCCTGGCCGCCGCGGCGATCTCCCCGGAGGCCGTCGGCGCCTGCTTCGCCGGACACCGCTCCAGCGAGCCCGGGCACACCCTGGCCCTGGAGCACCTGGGCCTGCGCCCCCTGGTCGACCTGGAGATGCGCCTGGGCGAGGGGTCCGGGGCACTCCTGGCCCTGCCGCTGCTCCAGGCCGCGGCGCGCGTCCTGCGCGACGTCGCCACGTTCGACGACGCGGGCGTCTCCACCGCACGCTGACGCCTCCCACGGCCCCGCCCGCACCGACCCCCGGTGCGGGCGGACTCACACCCGGGGGCGGCTCCGGTTTACACCCGTGTAACGCCTCTTTGACAAGGTACTTTTGGAGCAATCGCCGAACCACGGCCAGCGGCTGGCGGTCCTCCTCCGTCAGCGTCCCGCC
>NZ_ANAX01000331.1 GCF_000341065.1 Nocardiopsis halotolerans DSM 44410
CGTCGTCGGGGCCGGTACGGAAAGAACCCGGTTCCGTCGGGGCCGGAGGAACGGGGTGTGGGCCCTGGCGTCCAGGCCGCCCCGCCCGTGCCCCGGCACACCACCACAGTGAGGAGGAAGGGGCTTCCTTCCCTGCCCCAGGGCAGGGGCGCCCGCCCCGAACACCTGATGACCTATCTCCTTGGTCTGCGCATGCGGGACCGTGACGTCCTCGTCGTCGGAGGGGGCCGCGTCGCCCAGCGCCGCGTCCCCGTGCTGATCGAGGCCGGCGCCCGCGTCACCCTTCTCGCCCCCGAGGCGTCCGCGGCCCTGGAGGACCTCGCGTCGGCAGGGCACCTCACCTGGCACCGGCGCCCCTACGCGGCGGGCGACGTCTCCGGGCCGGACGCTCCCGCCTACTGGCTCGTCCACGCCGNACGACCCCGGCGTGAACGCGGCCGTCGCCGAGGAGGCCGAGCGCGCCCGCGTGTGGTGCGTGCGGGCCGACGACCGGCACGCCTCCTCCGCATGGACCCCCGCCAGCGGCACCGCGAGCGGGATCACCGTCGGCGTCGTCGCCTCGGGCGACCCCCGCCGTTCGGCCGGCCTGCGCGACGCCGTCATCGAGGGCCTCGCCGACGGCACCCTCGACGCCCGCCGCGGACGCGAACGCCTCCGGGGCGTCGCGCTCGTGGGAGGGGGCCCCGGTGATCCCGGTCTGATCACGGTCCGGGGACAGCAACTCCTCTCCCAGGCCGACGTGGTGGTGGTCGACCGGCTCGCCCCGACCTCCCTCCTGGACCGGCTGTCCGCCGACGTGGAGATCGTCGACGCCGCCAAGATCCCCTACGGCCGCTCCATGACCCAGGAGGAGATCAACGCGACCCTGGTCGACCGCGCACGACGGGGCAAGTTCGTCGTGCGGCTCAAGGGCGGTGACTCCTTCCTGTTCGGCCGCGGCGGCGAGGAGGCCGCGGCCTGCGCCGCCGCCGGGGTCCCCGTCATCGCGGTACCGGGTGTGACCAGCGCGCTCGCCGCCCCGGCCAGCGCGGGCATCCCCGCCACCCACCGGGGCGTGGCCCAGGACGTGCACATCGTCTCCGCACACGTCCCACCGGGGGACGAGCGCTCCACGGTCGACTGGGACGGGCTCGCCCGTGCGGGCGGCACCGTCGTGGCCCTCATGGGGGTGGAGCGGATCGAGGCGGTCGCCGACGCCCTCGTCTCCCACGGGCGGCCCGCGGACACCCCCGTCGCCGTGGTACAGGAAGCCACACTGCCGGGGCAGCGGACCGTCACGGGTACGCTGGCCACCATCGCCGCCTCCGCCCGATCGGCCGGAGTGCGGCCCCCGGCGGTGGTGATCATCGGAGAAGTGGTCAAAACAGCGCGGGATCTTGACATACTGCACACGGGGACCCAGTTCGAGACCCGTCGACTGGCGACCGGGCGCGATCTCCAGTAAGACCTCCGCCCGCGGCGTACGTCGCTCACGCGGCGGGGACCGTCAGCACCGATGAGGAGGGCACACCGATCATGACCCGGCCGTCGGCCGCACCGGGAACCACCGGTCCCGGTGCCCCGGACCGGTTCGGAACCGGACCGGCCGCCACCTCCCACCAGCCCGCACAGGGTTCCGGACCCGCGCCCGAGGCGGACACCGGTGCCCGACGGGGGCCCACCGCCCCGGTCCCCGCCGGACCGGCCAAGCACCGTGCACCCGAACCCGACGAGCACCACTTCGAACAGGTCCTGGAAGGACTGCGCAGGCACATCCGCGACCTGGAGTTCGCCGACGGCCTGCCGGGCGCCGAGGAGGGCCGCGCCCTCCGGACCGACGTGCTCGCCCAACTGTCCGACTACGTCCTGCCCCGGGTGCGCCGTCCCGACATCCCCCTGCTGATCGCGGTGGCCGGATCCACCGGCGCGGGTAAGTCCACCCTGGTCAACAGCCTCGTCGGTGAACAGGTCACCACCACCGGCGTGCGCCGCCCCACCACCAACAGCCCCGTCCTGGCCTGCAACCCCGCCGACGTCGACTGGTTCAGCGAGGCCTCCTTCATCCCGTCCCTGCCGCGTGTGCGCCAGCAGGGCCTGGCGATGCCGGGCAAGGACGGCATGCTCGTACTCGCCGCCACCGAGGCCATGCCCCCGGGCGTGGCCCTGCTCGACACCCCCGACGTCGACTCCGCCGTCGCCGCCCACCACGAGTTCGCGGCCAAGTTCCTCGACGCCGCCGACCTGTGGATGTTCGTCACTACCAGCAGCCGCTACGCCGACGCGCGCGTGTGGGAGTTCCTCCAGGTAGCCCGCGACCGCGACACCTCCCTGGCCGTCGTGCTCTCCCGGGTGCCGCGCAGGGGCCGCCGCCAGCTCCTGGACCACTTCGGCGCGATGCTGGAGGCCAACGGACTGGGTACGGCCGCGCGGTTCGCCATCCCCGAGACCGACCAGATCCGTGGAGAGCGCTTCACCTCCAACGTCGCCGACCACATCCGCGACTACCTGGCGGACGTGGCGGGCGAGGCCGGGCAGCGCGACCGCGTCTCGCGGCGCACCTTCATCGGCGTCATCGACAGCTTCCGCACCCGGGTGCCCGAACTGGCCCGCCAGGTGGAGGCGCAGATCGAGACCGGCCGCACGCTCACCACCATCGTCGACGACTCCTACGCCACCGCACGGCACCGCGTCGACACCGGCCTGGGCGACGGCTCCCTGCTACGCGGATCGCTGCTGGCGCGCTGGCAGGAGGTCACGGCCGGGGGCGAGCTCGCCAAGAGCCTGCGTCCGCGCGGCAGGCGGGCCCGGAAGGGCGGACGCGCCGAACAGGCCGAACGCGGTCAGCGGGTGGACGCCCTGGAACGCGCCGTCCGCGACGCCCTGGAGGCCCTGGTGGTCTCCAGCTGCGAACGCGCCTCCGAGGAGATCGAGCAGAGGTGGCGCCAGGTGCCCGGAGGCGGGGACCTCGCCACCAAGGCCCTCAACCAGCCCGGGACCGGCCTGCTGGCACAGCAGATCCGCCAGGAGATCACCGAGTGGCAGCGCGGAGTCGCCGAGATGACCACCGCCAGCGGCGCCACCAAGCGCTCCGTGGCGCGGTTCGTCACCTTCGACCACGACGTCGTCGCCCTGGTCCTGATCATCGACCTGCTCGGCTACGAGCGGTCCCGCACCGGAGGCGGCGCCCACGCGGCCGACGGCTCCGGACCCTCCCCGCAGCGCCTGCTCAAGGGGCTGTTCGGCGCCCAGTCACTGCGTAGCATCGGCAGGTCGGCACGGGATGACCTGCGCAAGCGCGTCCTCGGGTTGATCGAACGCGAGCGCGCGCCCTTCGACGGCGCCCTGGCGTCGGCCGGGATCCCGTCCGAGGACAGCGCCGTCCAGCTCTACCAGGCCACATACAACCTTGAGATAGCACGATGACGACTCAGTGGAACCCCGCGCAGGCGCAGGGGGAGCCCGGTGCGGACGCCCGCGCCGAGGGTGAGGACCGCGAGAGCGGACGGCCCGCCTCCAACGCCTGGAGCGACGAGCGCACCCGCGGTGACGCGGCGTCCGAGAACGGCCCCTGGCGCGGGTACACCGTGCCGGTCCCCGAGCACCCCGACCACGCCGTGTCCGAGGCGGGCACCGAGGATCCCGCCTACGACGGGATCGCGGGCTACCCGGACCCCTCCGGCTCCGGCTCCCCGCACAGGGCCGTCCAGCGCGACGAGGACGCGCGGGAGGGAGGGGACCCCGCCCGGGACGACCGGGGCGGTCCCCAGGCCCCGCAGCGGCGCTCTGGGCGGCACGCGCGGTCCTCGGTCGCCGAGCGCGGCCGTGAGGACGTACGCGGCGCCGACGTCCGGGGTGCCGACACCGAGGACCACGAGGACCCCGACGGGCTCGCCGGATGGGTCGGCAGCCTCGCCGAGGCGGCCGACGACACCCGCATCGCCGGACGCAACACCGGTGCCTTCCAGGTCGTCGGCCAGCAACAGGACGGCGAGGCCGACCCGGAGGCCCGCGCCAGCGAAACCTCCGCTCGGGGCGCCCGTACCGGCGCGCCCACCTGGGTCCCGGGACCGGACGGTGACGAGCACTCCGGTGACCACGGGGAGGGGGACGCCGAGGCGCGGGGGGACACCGCCGCGCCCGAGCCCACCGACACCGCCGACGGAGGGCCGGAGGAACCCGAGCCTCTGCCCCGCCGCGTTCCCGGCCCCTCCGCCGTCTCCGGTGCCTTCCGCGCCGTGGGCCCCGACACCGGGACCGACGACAGGAAGGCCGGGGAGGAGGACGAGGAGTACCGTCCCACCAGCCACGACACCTGGCGGCCCACCCGGTCCACCACCCGGGCCGAACTGATCGAACGCCTGGACGCGCTGGCCACCCTCACCGACCTGGGCCGCGACGACCTGCCCCAGGAACTCACCGCGAGGTCCACCCAGCTGCTCGACCACGCGGGGGCCAGGCTGCGGCTCTCGGGTGACCACACCGTGGTCGCCCTCGCCGGGGGCACCGGCAGCGGCAAGTCCTCGCTGTTCAACGCCCTGTGCGGACTCCAGCTGTCGCAGACCGGCGTCACGCGCCCCACCACCTCCAAGGCGCACGCCTGCGTGTGGGGCCACGAGGGCGCGGACGCCCTCCTGGGCTGGCTGGGCGTGCCGACCCGTTACCGGCACTCGCGTACGAGCGTGCTGGACTCGGGCAACTCCGAGCTGACCGGCCTGGTCCTGCTCGACCTGCCCGACCACGACTCGGTCCGCAGCATGCACACCGCCGAGGCCGACCGGCTCATCGGTTCGGTCGACCTGCTGGTGTGGGTCCTCGACCCGCAGAAGTACGCCGACGCGGCCGTCCACCACCGCTACCTGGCCCAGATGGCCGGGCACGGAGCGGTCACCGTCGCCGTCCTCAACCAGGTCGACAAGGTGGAGTCCGACGAGCTGGAGGAGCTGCTCACCGACCTCCGCCGCCTTCTGGAGAGCGAGTCGGGGGTGCACCCGCGGGTGATCACCACGTCCACGGTCACCGACCAGGGCATCCGCGACCTGCGCGAGTTCCTCGCCGAGACGGTGCGCGAGCGGCGCGCCCTGGTGGACCGGCTGGCCGCCGACCTGGAACAGGTCATCGAGCCCTTCGGCGAGTTCCACGGCGAGGAGCCCGTGCCCGAGACCGTCCCCGCCGAGGTGCGCAACCGCGTGCAGGACGGCCTGGCCAACGCGGCCGGGGTGTCCGCGGTCGCCGACGTCACCGAGACCAACGACGTCCGGCGCGGCAGGCGTCAGGTCGGCTGGGCNNGCAAGGACCCGCTCGCCGCGGTCCAGCTCGACTTCCTGCGCCGTGACAGCGAGAACGGCGTGGGCGGTCCGGTGGACGCGCACGAGGCCGAACTGGATACCGTGCTGGGCGAGGCCGCCGACAGCGTCTCCGAGGGGATGCCCGCGGTCTGGCGCCGCCGGATGCGCGCCGCCGCGCGCGGGGGAGTGCCCGAGCTCCCCGCGGAGTTGGGGGAGGCCGTCGCCGGAGCGGTCGGCGATCCCGACCAGAGCCCGTCGTGGTGGAAGGCCGCGCGCACGGCCCAGTACGCGATGCTCGCGGTCGCGGGCGCCGGTCTGGCCTGGATGGTCGTGTGCCTGCTGAGCTGGCTGGGAGGCGGCATCACCGGACTGGGCGTGTTCGACGATCCGGTGTTCGCCGCCTACTCCGGTGCCCTGGTGGTCGCGGCCCTGCTGGTGGGGTGGCTGACCGGTGTGGGCTGCGGAAACCTCGTGGAGGTGGCCGCGGTGCAGCGCCGCGAGGACGTGGAGAACAAGGCCCGTGCCCGGGTCAGGGAGATCACCGGTCAGCGCGTGGTGGAGCCGATGGAGGCAGAACTGGCCAGATACCGGGCGTTCCGGGCGGCCTACGAGGTGGCCAGGGCCGCGGACTGACCTGGCGGTCCCGGTGGGGGCGGACGGAGTCCCACGGGAAGCGCCCGTCTTCGGCGGCCCGGGGCGAGCGGTGCGGAGCCGCTCGCCCCGGGCCTTGTCAGACTAGATCCAGATGATGTTAGTGCCCACGTCAGGCTCCTTGGGTCGAGTGCTGTCAGGGAGGGGACGGGCAGGATGTCAGGCGGTCGACACCCTGTGCCATGAGACAGCTACCGTCACGGGTCCCCCACGCAGGATGCCCCAAAACGCCGCCGGAGCCAACCCTCGTAAGCCCCCGCGAGACCCCTCCGCCGCGCGTGACGGGGGCCCTGCCTACGGCTTCGCACAATGAGCAACTAATATATTACTCAAGGTAATGTAAAGTGGTTTCGGTAACGGCGGCACCACGCTACGAACAACTTTTCGGGTTCACGGGTACCCAACGGTCGTAACCGAGTGGCACCGTAAGGGAACGCGGGGCAAATCCAGGCCGTCGAAGGGAGAACTGTTGGAGGCGGTGGGCCCATCAGAGACGGATGCGGGGTCCTGATGGCAGTCAGTGAGCAGGGAGGGAGGACGGAGCCGTGAGCATCTCGGAGAAGCCGATGCGGGCCGAGGAGGCGCCAGCCCACGGTGATCGGGCACGTTGGCCGTTCCTACAGCAGCCCCGAGGTCTGATCGTCTACATGGGGCTGCTCCTGTCCACCACACTGTTCCTGTTCGGGGTGGCCTCGGCCATGTTCACCTTCGTGTGGGTGGACCTGGCCACCTTCGTGGCCCTCCTCCTCTGCGCGGCCTGCGGGGTTGAGGCGATCCGGCGGTTGGGCCTGCCCGCGGGGGTGTCCCGCGACCTGCTGGGCGCGTGGTGGTTCCCCGCCATACTCCTCCTGCCGCCCCTGTACGCGCTGCTCCTCCCCGTCCCGGTCTTCGTCCTGCTGCAGTTGCGCTCCCGGCGGGCGTTGGTGCACCGACGGGTGTTCAACGCGACCGCCGTCGCACTGTCGGGCTTCCTGTCCTCGGTGATCTGGCACAGCGTCCAGAGCGGCAGTCTCATGGTGGGACTGGGCGGCGCTCCCGATCCCCACGAGAGCCTGGGCACCGTCGCCGGCGTGTTCGTGGCGCTGTTGTGCTGCGCCTGGTTCACGGTCTTCAACACGTTCATCGTCGTGGTGGCCGCGCGGATGAGCGGCGGCTCCGGCCAGCGCTTCTCGCCCATGTGGGACCGGGAGGCCTTCACCGTGGACGCCGTCGAATTATGTGTCGGCGTCACCGTCGCCATCCTCGCCCATCTGTCGCTGTTCCTGCTGGTCATCGCCGTCCCTCCGGTGTTGCTGCTCCAGCGCAGCCTGCTCTACCAGCAGCTCCAGATGGCCGCGCGGACCGATCCCAAGACGGGGCTGCTCAACGCCCCGACCTGGGAGCAGGAGGCGTCGGTGGAGATCGCCAGGGCCCGCTCCTCGCGGGGCAGGGCGGCGGTGCTGATCATCGACATCGACCACTTCAAGAGGGTCAACGACAACCACGGGCACCTGTTCGGCGACCAGGTGCTGCTCGGCGTGGCCACCACCATCGCCCAGCAGCTGCGTCAGTCCGACCTGCTCGGGCGGTTCGGCGGGGAGGAGTTCGTGGTCCTGCTGCCCGGTTCCGACTCGGCCGAGGCCTGGCGGGCGGCCGAGCGGCTGCGGTCCCAGGTGGGGTGCATGGAGATCGCGGTGGACGACGTGCCGGTGTCCATCACCATCTCGATCGGCGCGGCCGTCATCGGCGACCACGGGAACGACCTGGTGGAGCTGCTCACCGCGGCCGACCTCGCGCTCTACCGGGCCAAGGAGACGGGCCGTAACCGCGTGTGCCTGCCCGCGGGGCGTCCTGGAGTCGGGGACAAGATCCCCGGACCTCGGGGAGGGGAGATCTCCGGTCACACGGGTCCCGTGGACTCCAGCGGCCACACCGAACTTTCCTGACCCGCGCGTGCGCGGTCCGACGCCGTTGTCCACAGCCTCGAGGAGGTCGTTGCGCGGAGCCGTCGCATCACGCACCGTGAAGACATGCACTCTGACCAGCCACACCGCCCTCTCCGCCCCTCGGACCCCCACCACCCCCTCGACCCCACGCGAGAAACCGACGATCCGCCCGCGTCCGCACAGTCCCCGGACGGCGGCGCCGTCCCAGCCCCCCGCGGCCCCGACGGGGCGCCGCCGTTCCGTGCCCCCGTGTCGGGGACCGCCCTCACCCTGACCAACCCGACCGACATCATCGCCACCCTGCCCTACCTGGTGGGTACGCCGCCCGACCCCGGGATCGTGGTCCTCGCCGTGCGTGGCAGGGGCGTGCACTCGGCGTTCTGCGGTGACCTGGACCGGCTGGCCACCGTCGAGAACCGGATGGAGCGTGCCGTCGCTCCCGTCGACATGGCCGCGGCCGAGGGGTGCACGTCCCTGGTGGTCGTGGCCCACGGGCCGCCCGAACGGGTCACCCCCTACGTCGACGCCCTCCTGGCCGCGGCCCGGGACCGGAACTTGACCGTCATCGACGCGCTCCGGGTCACCGGCGGTCGGTACTGGTCCTACACCTGCACCAGGGCCGACTGCTGCCCGGTCGAGGGCACCGTGGTCAACGTCGACGGCTCCACCGTCCCGGCCAGCGCGGTCCTGCACGGGATCGTCCCGGCGCGTCCCCTCCACGCCGCCACGGCCGAGAGCGAGCGGGCGGCGGCCGTCCTCGAACCCGTCCGGGGCGCCGAACGGGTCGCGATGGACACGGTCGCCGGAGAGGTGGAGGCACGTGCCCGACGGCTCCTGGAACAGGGGATGCGGGGAGCCCTCACCGACCGGGGCCTGACCGCCGTGCTGGCGGCGGTGCGGGCCGAACGGGCGGGCCGCGGTGTCACCGACCGGGAGGAACTCGCCTGGCTCGGCGTGTACCTCACCGAGATCCGCGTGCGCGACGAGGCGTGGGCGCGGATCACCGCCGAGGCGGCCCCCGAGCACCAGCGGTTGTGGGCACGGGTCACCCGACACCTGCCGCGGCACCAGCGCGCCGCGCCCGCCTCACTGCTGGCGGTCGCCGCGTGGCAGCGCGGGG
>NZ_ANAX01000332.1 GCF_000341065.1 Nocardiopsis halotolerans DSM 44410
CTGCCCTGGAGGTCGCGCTGGCCGCCGACCCGGGGTACTCCATGGCGGTGCTGATGAGCCGGGCCCTGGCCTGGGGCCTGCCCGTGGAACGCTGGAGGGAGTTCACGCCCCGCTGGCTGCGGGCGAGGAGCGAGCGGCCCGACGAGTGAGCGGGAGACCGGTGGCCCGGCGGGTCCCCTGGTGGTGTGCGGGCGACCGGCCGGGCGGCTGCCCGGGGAAGGAGCCCCCTCAGGGCCCGGCGTACGGGCTCCGGGGGCACCCCTCGGGGCGGAGTGTCCGCCGTCGTCGTCCCGACCCGGCGGGGAGGGCCGTTTTCCCGCCGGGCCGGTCGCCCGCCATGGCGGGGGGGCAACCCCCGACGGCCTAGGCTTGGGGGCATGCCGGAGTACATCTACACCATGAACAACGTGCGCAAGGCGCACGGCGACAAGGTCGTCCTGGACAACGTTTCGGGGTCGTTCCTGCCCGGAGCCAAGATCGGCGTCGTGGGCCCCAACGGTGCGGGTAAGTCGACGCTTCTGAAGATCATGGCCGGCATCGAGCAGCCGTCCAACGGCGAGGCGCGGCTCATGCCCGGTTTCACCGTCGGTCTGCTCGCGCAGGAACCCCACCTCGACCCGGACAAGACCGTCCTGGAGAACGTCGAGGACGGCGTCGCCGAGACCAAGACGATGCTGACCCGCTTCAACGAGATCGCCGAGCAGATGGCGACGGACTACTCCGACGACCTGCTCGAGGAGATGGGCAAGCTCCAGGAGCAGCTGGACCACCGGGGCGCCTGGGACCTCGACAGCCAGCTGGAGCAGGCGATGGACGCGCTGCGCTGCCCGCCCGGCGACGCCTCCGTCACCCAGCTCTCCGGTGGTGAGAAGCGCCGCGTCGCCCTGTGCAGGCTGCTGCTCGAACAGCCCGACCTGCTGCTGCTCGACGAGCCCACCAACCACCTGGACGCCGAGAGCGTGAACTGGCTGGAGCAGCACCTGGCCAAGTACCCGGGCACCATCGTCGCGATCACACACGACAGGTACTTCCTGGACCACGTCGCCACGTGGATCCTGGAGCTGGACCGGGGCCAGTTCTACCCCTACGAGGGCAACTACAGCACCTACCTGGAGACCAAGCAGACCCGTCTGAAGGTCGAGGGCCAGAAGGACGCCAAGAAGGCCAAGCGCCTCAAGGAGGAGTTGGAGTGGGTCCGCTCCAACGCCAAGGCACGCCAGACCAAGAGCAAGGCCCGTCTCCAGCGCTACGAGGAGATGGCCACCGAGGCCGACAAGACCCGCAAGCTGGACTTCGAGGAGATCCAGATCCCGCCCGGCCCGCGCCTGGGCAACACCGTGGTCGAGGTCAAGAACCTCACCAAGGGTTTCGACGACCGCGTGCTCATCGAGGACCTCAGTTTCTCGCTGCCGCCGAACGGCATCGTCGGCGTCATCGGTCCCAACGGTGTCGGTAAGACGACGCTGTTCAAGATGATCGTCGGTGAGGAGACCCCCGACCAGGGCGCGATCAACGTCGGCAACACGGTCGACATCTCCTACGTCGACCAGTACCGGGGCCGTATCGACGACACCAAGAACGTCTGGGAGACGATCTCCGACGGTGAGACCTTCATCGAGGTCGGCAAGGTCGAGATCCCCAGCCGCGCCTACGTCGCCGCGTTCGGCTTCAAGGGCTCCGACCAGCAGAAGTCGGCCGGTGTGCTCTCCGGTGGTGAGCGCAACCGCGTGAACCTGGCGCTCACCCTCAAGCAGGGCGGCAACCTGCTGCTCCTGGACGAGCCCACCAACGACCTGGACGTGGAGACCCTCGGTTCGCTGGAGAACGCGCTGCTGGACTTCCCCGGCTGCGCCGTGATCACCTCCCACGACCGCTGGTTCCTCGACCGCGTCGCCACGCACATCCTCGCGTGGGAGGGCGACGCCTCCTGGTTCTGGTACGAGGGCAACTTCGAGTCCTACGAGAAGAACAAGATCGAGCGTCTGGGCCCCGACGCCGCGCGCCCGCACGCGGTCACCCACCGCAAGCTCACCCGCGACTGAGGGCGAGTCCCGGCGACACGCCCTCCCCGGCCCGTGGCCGGACCATCCGGTCCGGCCACGGGCCGGGCCGTTCGTGGGACCTCACCAGCCGGACCGGGTCACGCGTGCGGCTCCGCTCGCATCCGCGACACCGGTCGGCGGACCGGACGTGGGGACCCTTCCTCCCATGAATCCGCGGTGATGACCGCCTCGGTGACGGGGACGCGGTCGCACCACCCCGGCCGGGAACGGCGCCCGTCTGTTCCCCCACCGTGCGGACCGCTTGTGGGAACGGGGCCGTCGCATACCCTGGGGGCGATGACTTCCGCGCGCGATTCCCAGCAGAGCGCGGGCGACGAGCCCGCGCGCATGACGTTCTACGAGGCCGTGGGCGGTGAGGAGACCTTCACCCGCCTGGTCCGGCGTTTCTACGAGGGCGTGGCCGACGACCCCGTGCTGCGGCCCATGTACCCGGAGGAGGACCTCGGCCCCGCCGAGGAGCGTCTGCGCCTGTTCCTCATCCAGTACTGGGGCGGCCCGCGCACCTACAACGAGCTCAGGGGACACCCACGGCTGCGGATGCGGCACGTCCCGTTCCGCATCGGAGTCACCGAGCGCGACCTGTGGCTCAGGCACATGCGTGACGCCGTGGACTCCCTCGACCTGCCCGAGGCCCTGGAACGCCCGCTGTGGGAGTACATGGTCATGGCCGCGCACAGCATGGTGAACGTCCCCGAGGAGACCACCGCTCCCGAGGTGGCCAACCCGAGGAGGGTGTCGGTCACCACCAGGGACGACGGGGACGACGACGGCGAGGCCGTCACCATCTCCCTGAGGTGACGCCGCCGAGACCGGGGACCCCCGGTCCCCGGGAAGTCAGGCGTAGTCGGCGAGGAAGGCGCGCTCGGTGGCGTTGAGCCGCCGGGCGCTCTGCGTGGGCACGTCGAAGCCGACCAGCACCGTCCTCGCCCGCAGGTACACCCTGGCGTCGTCCAGGATCTCGTAGGCCAGGGTGAAGCTGGCGTTGCGTACCTCGGTCACCCACAGCTCCACGCGCACCGGCTCCGACCGCGGCAGCAGCGGCGCCACGTAGTCCGCCTCCTGCCGGGCCACCACCATGGCGCCGAAGACCTCCTCGCCCTCGACCGCGCCGCCGAAACGCAGGAACGAGATCCGGGCGTCCTCCAGGTAGGTCAGCATCCGCACGTTGTTGACGTGGTGCTGCGGGTCCAGGTCGGCGTAGCGGACCTGCGCGAGGTGCACGTGCCGCCGGGGCGCGGTCGGAGTACCGACGGCTCCGCTCTCGGTCTGTGTCACGTCCGGATCCTCTCGCGCTGTCTGGGGTGTGTCCTCTCGATTGTCTCAACGCGTTCCGGTGGAAGGGGCGGTCCCCGGTGTCCGATTCCTGTGTTGTTGCTCTCCGGACACCGGGGAAGGGGGAGGTCAGCCCACCGAGAGGCCCAGGTGGTGGGCGAGGAAGGCCAGCTGCTCGGAGCTGAGCGCCACACTGCGGCTCACCGACCGCGAGCTGTGCCCCACCTCGGACTCCCGGCGCAGCAGGACCGGCCGCTCCTCGGGCGGGGCCGACGTGGCGTGCTGCATGTACGCGCACAGTTTGCGCGCGTGCAGCGGGTCCACGCGGGTGTCGTTGTCGAACACGGTGAACAGCGTCGCCGGGTAGCGGGTGCCCTCACGCACGTTGTGGTACGGCGAGTAGCCCAGCAACCAGCCCAGCTGCTCGGGGTCGTCGGCGGTGCCGTACTCGACGTTCCACAGCTGACCCAGCCCGAACCGCTCGTAGCGGACCATGTCCAGCAGCGGCGCCGAACAGACCGCGGCGGTGAACAGGTCCGGCCGCTGGGTGACCATGGCCCCCACCAGCAGCCCGCCGTTGCTGCCGCCCATGACGGACAGGTGCTCGGTGTCGGTCACGCCGGTGGCGACCAGGTGCTCGGCCGCCGCGGCGCAGTCGTCGAAGACGTTCTGCTTGTTGGCGAGCATCCCGGCCCGGTGCCACTCCTCGCCCTCCTCCAGGCCGCCGCGCAGGTTGGCGACGGCGTACACGCCGCCCGCGCGCACCCAGGCCAGCGCCACCGCGGAGTAGGAGGGGGTGAGGGGGATCCGGAAGCCCCCGTACCCGTACAGGATGGTCGGTCGGGGCCCCTCGGCGGGCTCCCCGGGCGAGACCACGAGCATGCGCACGGCCGTGCCGTCCCCGGAGGCGTAGGTGACCTGCTCCACGTTCACGTCGGGCAGGTCGATCTCGCCGGGGGCGTCGGCCCACAGCGACACCTCGCCGGAGAGCGCGTCGTAGTGGTACACCGACGAGGGGTGGGTGTTGTCGGTGTAGCCGAACCACGCCTCGTGGCCGCCCTCGGGGCGTTCGACGAGCCCGACCACGGTGCCCAGGCCCGGCATGTCCAGTTCGCCCAGGAACTCGCCGGTGGCCAGGTCGTGCCGGGTGATCTCGCTGATCGCGTGGCGACTCCGGGCGACCAGCAGCTCGGGCCGCGTCAGGTCGGGGCCGTCCAGGACCGCGTACCCCTCCAGCACCGCCTCGGGGTCCTCCGGTACCAGGGTGGTCCAGTTCCCGTACCCGGGGGCGGAGGGGTCGGCCACGCACAGGCGCCCGCGCGGGGCCTCCCGGTCGGTGAACAGGTACAGGCGCCCGTCCCGACCCACGTGCGGGTACAGGGAGGCGTCCACGTTCTCCTGGACCGGGACCAGACGGGGCGCGTCCAGGTTCCCCTCGGACAGGTCGGCGATCCAGGCGTCGGTGGCCGCCGAGGTGCCGCGGTTGGCGAGAAGGACGAGCCAGCGACCGTCCCGGCTCACGACCGGGGTGAAGTACTCGGTCTTGTCGCGGCCCTCGCCGAAGACCAGGGTGTCCTGTTCGGTGGGGGTGCCCAGCCGGTGCAGGTAGACGCGGCGGTGGTAGCTCTCCTCGCCCTCGGGCACCTCCTCCGCGGGCAGCCGCCGCACGTAGTAGAAGGCGGAGGAGTCGGGCAGCCACGCGATCGGACTGTACCGGGCCCGGTCGACGGGGCCGTCCACGAGCTGGCCGCCGTCGACGTCCACGACGCGGAGCACGGACTCCTCGTCACCGCCCTCGGAGAGCTGGTAGGCGAGCAGCCGCCCGGAGTGGTCGGGCCTCCAGGCGTCCAGGGTGGTCAGGCCCTCGGGGTCGAGCGCCCCGGGATCGACCAGGACGCGTTCGGGACCGTCGCCGTCCTGGACGTAGAGCACGCCGTGCTCCTGCTCGGCGGTGCGCCGGACGAAGAAGCGGCGGTCGCCCCGCCACACGGGTGCCCCGACGCCTCCGGCCCCCAGCAGGGAACGCACCTGGTCGGCGAACCAGTCACGTGCTTCGAACCGCGAGGAGACCTCGGCGTACAGGGCGTCCTCCGAGGTGGCCCACTCCTTGGTCTCCGCCGATTCCTCGTCCTCCAACCACCGGTAGGGGTCACCGACCGTGTGTCCGTGCAGGTTCTCGATGATGTCCAGCCGTGCGGCCGGGGGGTAGCGGAGTTCACGCATACTTCGCACTCTATCCACCGCCGTTCCTCCGGGCGTGTCCGGCGCGGCGGCAGGGTGAAACGGGGCGCGATCAGCGCACAATGGGACGGGAAAAGGGATAACACGCGGTTTCTGGGCGGCCCAGCGTAAAATTGGGGTGGCGCCGGAGCGGTCCGAACACGCAAACTGAATGCGGGACGCAACTCGGCGGGACCACCGGGAGGTCCGTGTGGCAAGGCGTACGGAACCACCGATCCGCGGATCGGTGCACAGGGAGGTCTCCTGGCTGGCCGATCGGCTGGCCGGGGAGGAAACACGGCCGTCACGGACGACGGCCGGGGTGACGCGATGAGCGCCCGAGGCAGCCGGGAGGGTGGTACAGGAACCGCCCGCCGCCACGTGCTGCTGCTCAACGCCAGCTTCGAACCACTGACGACACTGCCCCTGCGCAGGGCGATCCTGCTCGTTCTGAGAGAGAAGGCGGAGATCGTCCACCAGGACGACGCGGGCGCGGTACTGCACTCGGCGACACGGTCCTACGACGTGCCGTCGGTCATTCGGCTCCGGCGCTACATCAGCGTCCCCCACGGCCGCAGAGTGCCCCTCACCCGGGTGGCGCTCATGCGGCGCGACCGCCACGTCTGCGGTTACTGCGGGAAGAGGGCCGAGACCATCGACCACGTCATCCCGCGCAGCCGCGGAGGCGCGCACGTGTGGGAGAACGTGGTGGCCGCGTGCAAGCCGTGCAACCACCGCAAGGCCGACAAGTTCCTGGACGAACTCGGTTGGACGCTGCACGTCACCCCCAAGGTGCCCAAGGGTCCCCACTGGCGCCTGATCAACGGTGACCTCCACGGCGACCCCCAGTGGGAGCCGTACATGGCCCATCTGGCGGCCTGAGCCGGCGGAACCGGGACCTGGCGTCCCACCCGGTTCCGCCGCGGACCACCACCGCCCTCCGGCACGTGCCGGAGGGCGGTCGTATCCTGGCGGCATGCCCAGATACGACTTCCGCTGCCGCGAGTGCGGCGACACCTTCGAACTCTCCCGACCGATGGCGCGGGCCGGGGACCCGGCGTCCTGCCCGCAGGGCCACGACGACACGGTACGGCTGCTGTCCACGGTGGCGGTGGGCGGTGTGGCCTCCGCCCCCGCGCCGTCCGGCGGAGGGTGCTGCGGGGGCGGCTGCTGCTCCTGAGGGACGAACGGGGCGGCCCCGCCGGAGCCGCCCCGTCCGCCTACCTCTCGATCTGGGACACGTCGCGCGCCGCGCCGGTCGAGGCCGAGGTCGCCATGGCCGCGTAGGCGCGCAGCGCGGCCGTCACCGGGCGCTGGCGCTCGCGCGGCTGGAACCGGCCCAGTTCCTTGACCAGGCGCTCGCGACGGGTGTCCAGCTCCTCCTCGGAGACCTCCAGCGTGATACCCCGGTTCGGGATGTCGATGCTGATGACGTCGCCGTCCTCCACCAGGGCGATGTCGCCGCCCGCGGCGGCCTCGGGGGAGGCGTGGCCGATGGACAGCCCCGACGTGCCGCCGGAGAAGCGCCCGTCGGTGATGAGCGCGCAGGCCTTGCCCAGGCCGCGGCCCTTGAGGAAGCTCGTGGGGTAGAGCATCTCCTGCATGCCGGGGCCGCCCTTGGGGCCCTCGTAGCGGATGACCACCACGTCGCCGGGCTCGACCCGCTTGCCGAGGATGCCGTCGACGGCGTCCTCCTGGGACTCGAACACCTTGGCGGGGCCGGAGAAGGTCCACAGCTCCTCCTCCACACCGGCCGTCTTGACGATCGCGCCGTCCGGGGCGAGGTTGCCGAACAGCACCGCCAGTCCGCCGTCCTTGGTGTAGGCGTGCTCCACGGAGCGGATGCAGCCCTTCTCCCGGTCGGTGTCCAGGGTGTCCCAGCGCGTGTCCTGCGAATACGCCTTCGTCGTGCGCCTGCCGCCGGGCGCGGCGTGGAACAGCTCCACCGCCTCGGGCGAGACGGTGTCGGAGACGATGTCCCATTCGGCGATGAACTCACCGATCGTCTTGCCGTGCACCGTGGGCAGGGAGGTGTCCAGCAGGCCGCCGCGGGCCAGCTCGCCCAGGATGGCGGGGATGCCACCCGCCCGGTGCACGTCCTCGATGTGGTACTTCTCGGTGTTCGGCGCGACCTTGCACAGGCACGGCACCCGGCGCGAGACCTCGTCGATCTCGGGCAGCCCGAAGCCGACGCCCGCCTCGGTGGCGGCGGCCAGCAGGTGCAGGATCGTGTTGGTGGAGCCGCCCATCGCCACGTCCAGGGCCATGGCGTTGCCGAAAGCCGCGGGGGTGGCGATGGACAGCGGCAGGACGGACTCGTCGTCGCCCTCGTAGTAGCGCCGCGCGGCCTCCACGACCCGGCGTCCGGCGTCCTCGTACAGGGCGCGGCGCGCGGTGTGGGTGGCCAGCACTGTGCCGTTGCCGGGCAGGGCCAGGCCGATCGCCTCGGTGAGGCAGTTCATCGAGTTGGCGGTGAACATGCCCGAGCAGGAGCCACAGGTCGGGCAGGCCGCCTCCTCCATCTCGTCCAGTTCGGTCTGGGAGACGCTCTCGTCGGCCGCGGCGATCATGGGGTTGATCAGGTCCAGCTTGCGGACGGTGGTGGCGGTGCCGTTGACCACCGTGACCTTGCCCGCCTCCATGGGGCCGCCGGAGACGAACACCGTGGGGATGTTCAGGCGCAGGGCGGCCAGCAGCATGCCGGGGGTGATCTTGTCGCAGTTGGACACGCACACCAGTGCGTCGGCGCAGTGCGCGTTGACCATGTACTCGACCGAGTCGGCGATCAGCTCTCGGCTGGGGAGCGAGTAGAGCATGCCGCCGTGGCCCATGGCGATGCCGTCGTCCACGGCGATGGAGTTGAACTCACGGGGGACACCGCCCGCCTCGCGGATCGCCTGGGCGACCACGTCGG
Organism: Nocardiopsis halotolerans DSM 44410; assembly: GCF_000341065.1. GTDB lineage: Bacteria > Actinomycetota > Actinomycetes > Streptosporangiales > Streptosporangiaceae > Nocardiopsis > Nocardiopsis halotolerans. Next base: position 8,470 of record NZ_ANAX01000332.1, read on the forward strand.
ACACCTCGCGCAGGTGGACGTGGCCGGGGACGAACTCGGTGAAGCTGTTGGCCACGGCCACGATGGGCTTGCCGAAGTCCTCACGCTCCACGCCGGTGGCGCGCATGAGGGCGCGGGCTCCCGCCATGTTCCTGCCGTGTGTGACCGTGCGTGAGCGTAGGGCTGGCATGGGGTGGACTCCCATCGTTACGGGTGTTTCCCCTCGATGGTAGCCCTTCGGAGCACCGGTCTGGTCTCGTATGAGAAGACGGGGCATCCGGATCGTGAGACGAGCGTGGCGGGTCGGCGCGGCGGGTGCCCAGGTCGGCGGCCGGGAGGGCCCGGACGCGGGAAAGGCCCGGGTGCCACGGCGCTGTGGTCCGTCCCGGGCCCGTACGGCGTTGGGGGGCGTGGTGTTCGTCAGTACCTGGGCGGCAGGGCCTTCTCCGCCGCCTGGTAGATCTCCTCGATCTCGGTCTCGGTCAGGCGGTCCCGGCCGGTACGCAGCCATTTGCGGACCCGGGTCCCGGTGATGATGTCCACACCCCGCAGCCGGTGGCTGTCCCAGGGCATGGTGGGGCCGTAGATGGCCAGCGACGCGCGCACCTTGATCTCGCGTCCCAGGGCGTTGTTGATCAGTTCCTCCGCTCGTTTGGCCTCCTCCAGCGCCTCGTCGATCCGATCGTTCTTGTTGAAGCGCCCGTGGTAGAGCTGCTCCAGCTTGTTGCGCAGCGGCAGGCGCTTGTCCCACGACTCGGAGTCGATCGCGAACGCGCCGCGCCGACCCACGATGAAGTGGTCGATCTGGCCGTTGCCGCCGGGGACGGAGCGGGCGTGCAGGACGCGGTAACCGAGTCGCTTCATCACCTTGAGCTGGGCCTCGGTCCTGCGCTGTGCCGCCGAGGGCCTGCGCCACCGGGGGATCTCCGACTCGCGCCGGGAGGCGTGGACCATCATCCCGACCAGGACGATGATTCCGAAGGTGACACCGATCCGCCAGTCACTCGTGAGCAGACCGGTCAGGACGGACACCACGGTCGCGACGCCGCCGCGCAGGGTCCACCTGCGGACGGACTGGTTCGACCGGAGACTGCCGTAGACCGCGCGCGTGCCCGAAGTGTCGTTTTTCTTTCTTTGGTTGGGGAAGAAGAGGGTTTCGGGCCTTTTCGGGTCCGACCCCTCGGATGACGGAGTGCTGCCGTTCACTGTGGTTGCCGATTTCACGTCGGACAGGTTAGTTCCATCCATATCCGAGTCCTAGTGCATTACTTCTCACACTTTTCTTCCCTCGTTCCTCAGCCGACATGCGTGTTCGGCGGCCCAGGACAGGGAATGATCACCTTTCGGTCAGGTTCTCTGGAGAAGTGCGTCCCATCCTCGTGGTGCCCCGGGACGTGCCCGCTAACCTGGCTCGGCATGACCCAGATCCATCACCTTCCGGCCCACCGTCTCGTGGCGATGGTCCACAGTCGTGAACTGTCTCCCACTGAGATTGCTGAGCACTGCCTGGACCGGATCGAGAGGTATGACCACCTCTTCGGTGCGTACATTACGGTCACTCCGGAAAAGGTGCTTGAACAAGCCCGCTACGCGCAGAAGCGTGTGATGAGCGACACGCCCGACGCTCTGCCGCCCCTCCTCGGGCTTCCCGTGCCGGTCAAGGACCTCGATCCGGTCGCCGGGGTACGGATCACCCACGGATCAACGGTCTTCCGCGACGCCGTCTCGCCGATCGACTCCGACATGGTCGCCCGACTCCGTGCCGCGGGCGCCGTCATCCCGGGGAAGACCAACACGCCCGAGTTCGGTTCGAGCTGCTACACCGAGAACGCCGTCGCCCCGCCCTCACGCAACCCCTGGAACACCGACCTGTCCCCGGGCGGCTCCAGCGGAGGCGCCGCCGCGGCCGTCGCCGCCGGACTCGCCCCCGTGGCCCAGGGCAGCGACGGGGGCGGATCCATCCGCATCCCCGCCAGCGCGTGCGGGCTCTTCGGCCTCAAACCCACCCGCGGCCGGATCTCCGGGGCACCCAAACCCGACCTCGTGGGCCTGTCCACCGCCGGTCCCCTCACCCGCGACGTCCGGGACGCCGCCCTCCTCCTGAACGTCATGTCCGGTCCCGGTCCCGGCGACCACTTCGCCGCCCCGCCCCTGCCGCCGGGGGAGACCTTCACCGACCACGTGGACCGCGAACCCGGCCGCCTGCGCATCGGGTGCTACGCCACCACCGGCTCCGCCGGGATCCCCGTCCACCCCGACGTCCTGTCCGCCCACGAGGAGACCGTCCGCCTCCTGACCGACCTCGGCCACGAGGTGGAGGAGGTCCCCACCCCCGGGGACGCCCACTTCGGCGGCTCCTTCATGGAGGACTTCCAGGTGCTCTGGGAGGCCATGGCCTCGGCCACCCCCGTCGATCCCGAACGCGAGGCCGAACTCAGCCCCCTCAACCAGTGGCTGCGCGAGCGCGCCCGCGCCACACCCGTTCCCGCCCACATCGCCGCCTGCGCCCGCCTCCAGAGGGGTGTGCGCTCCCTGGTCGCCGCGACCGAACCGTTCGACGCCGTACTCTCGCCCACGCTGGCCGCGCCCCCGGTCCCGGTCGGCCACTTCACCGGCGGCGGCCCGGAGGAGGAGTTCGCGCGGATGACCGCGTTCACGCCGTTCACCTCGGTCCACAACGTCTCGGGGCAGCCGTCGGTCAGCGTTCCCCTGCACTGGTCGCGCGAGGGGCTGCCGATCGGCGCCATGCTCACCGGACGCGTGGGAGGCGAGGGCACCCTGCTCTCCCTGTCCGCGCAACTCGAACGCGCCCGGCCGTGGGCGCACCGCGTCCCACCCCGATGGAACGGCTGAACGCCGACGCCCCTCAGCGGGGGGCCGGGCCCAGGGCGCCCTGCGCCACCGCCGGGCCGTCCCCGGCCGGTTCGGCGGTCTCCCCCTCCGGAGCCGCCTCCGGCCGGGGCACGGGAACGAAGGGGCTCAACAGCGCCGCCACCAGGATCAGCACCGCCGCGCCCAGCACACCGCCCGCGATCCCCATGAGGTCGATCAGTCCACCGCTCAGCGGACTGGCCACCGCGCCGCCGACACCCATGGCCGTGGCCATCCACCCGAACGCCTCGGCCCGCCGCCGCGTGGGGGCCAGGTCTCCCAGGCGGCTCATCACCGCCGCCAGGGTCGGTGCCAGCGCCATACCGGACAGGAACAGCAACGGTGTGACCAGCAGCGGGGTGGGCAGGTGCGTGACCGGCGGCACGAACGGCACCAGCACAGCCACACCCAGCGCGGAACCGAAACAGCGCAGCACCAGACGGGGACGGCCGCGCAGCCCGCCCGCGACCGCGCCGCCCACGAGGGAGCCCAGCGCCCACACCGAGGCCAGCACCATCACGTACTGCGGTGCGTTGAGCTCGTTGGCCCACGCCACGAGGACCAGGTCGACCCCCATGACCCCGCTGATCATCAGAAGGCACATGAGGAACAGCAGCACCAGGGCCGGGTGGCGCAGCAGAGTCCGGCGGGGCCCCTGCTCCACCTCCTCGGCGTCACCGTCGTCGGGCGCGGGCCCGGCCACCCCGGCCCGCCGCAGCGCGAGGGCGAACCCGGCCGCGCCCAGCAGCGCCAGTACCGCCAGCAGAACCATCGCCCACCGCGCACCGGCGAAGGCCACCACGGCCGCGGTCAGGATGGGGGAGAAGACGAACAACAACTCCTGGGTGGTCGCCTCCGCCGCGTAGATCGCCTGCCGTTCCGGGCCGCGTGTCATCCGTGGCCACAGCGACCGCACGATCTGGTTCGCGGGTGTCCCGAACAGCCCGGTACCGAGAGCCAACGGGAGCGACAGCCACCACAGTGACTCAGGAAGCAGCACCAGGCCCAGCATCCCCACGCTGAACACCACAGCGCACGTCAGCACCAACCGGTCGGTGCCGCCGCGGTCGGCCATCCGGCCGCGCAGCGGACCCACCAGCGCGGCTCCCAGGGGGAAGGCGCCCGCGACCAGCCCCGCCAGGGCGTAGGAGCCGGTCCACCCCTCCACCAGGAAGGTGACCGCGATCATCTGACCCGGCATGTAGAAACGCGCGATCAGGGACCAGGCCAGCAGGGAGAGGACATGGGGGACGGCGAAGAGCCGCCGGTAGTTCGCGAGCACACCTTCGATTATGCAGACGGCACCGACGTTCGGCGAGGTGATGAACGTCCTGTGCAGGACGTCCGTCCGTACGCGCGGAGCCGTCCGGCGACGCTGTGCCCGGTGACCGTTATCGGCCAGTACTCCGGGCACGTTCTGGTCCCACGCCGGGACGGCCTCCGGTGTACGGAGTCCCTGGTAGGGCATGATCGGATGCTGTGAGGGACGTTCAGCTTGCACGGTTGGCCGAGCAGCACGGAGTCGCGACGACCTATGAGGACTGGCGGGGGCGGAGGGTCCCGGTCAGCCCCGACACCATCCGCCATGTCCTGGCGGCCCTGGGCGTGGACCCGGAGTCACCGGACACCGCGGTCCCCCGCGGGCCGCTGCCACCGGCGGGCGTCCTGCGCGAGGGCAAGGCACCCGACCTCGTCCTGCCGGAGGGGGCGCGCGGCGCCGTCGAGACCTCCGACGGCTCCCTGCTGCCCTTCGACCCCGGACTGCCGACGGGCGTGCACACCCTGCGCGTCACCGACGACGGCGCCGAGCACGACGCGCCCCTGCTCGTGGTCCCCGACCGCATCGAACCCAGCGCGCTCAGGGACAATCCGCGCCTGTGGGGGATCATGGCGCAGGTCTACAGCGTGCGCTCCCGTGCCTCCTGGGGCACCGGTGACCTGCGTGACCTCGCCGAACTCGCCGACTGGAGCGCGCGCGACCTGGGCGCCGACTTCGCCCTGATCAACCCGATGCACGCCACCGAGCCGCGCACCCCGGTGGAACCCTCGCCCTACCTGCCGGTCAGCCGCCGCTACGCCAGTCCCCTCTACATCCGTATCGAGGACGTGCCCGAGTACGCCCGGCTCGACCCCGCCCAGCGCGAGGGCATCCAGCGCCTGGCCCGGCCGCTGCGCGAACGCGGACGCACCGCTGACCTGCTCGACCGCGACTCCGTGTGGGAGGCCAAACGCGCCGCCCTGGAGGTGCTCTTCGAGGTGCCCAGGGCGCCCGGACGGGAGGCGGCCCTACGCGCCTACCTGGAGCGCGAGGGACGGCCCCTGGTGGAGTTCGCCACCTGGTCGGCCCTGGCCGAGGAGCACGGCACCGACTACCGGACCTGGCCCCACCGGCTGCGCGACGTCCACACCCGCGCCGTCGGTGAGGACGCCCTGCGCCGGTGGCCCGCGGTGGAGTTCCACCGGTGGCTCCAGTGGATCCTCGACGAACAGCTCGCACAGGCGCAGATGACCGCCGAGGCCGGGGGGATGGGCGTCGGCATCGTGCACGACCTGGCGATCGGCGTGCAGGCGGGCGGCGCCGACGCGTGGATGTACGGCGACGCGCTCGTACCCGGTCTGCACGTGGGGGCGCCGCCGGACGAGTTCAACCAGCGGGGCCAGGACTGGGGGCAGCCGCCCTGGCATCCGCGACGCCTGGCCGAGCTGGGCTACGACCCGTTCCGGCAGATCCTCGCCCAGACGCTCCGCCATGCGGGAGGCGTCCGGGTCGACCACGTCATGGGCATGTTCCGCCTGTGGTGCGTGCCCGAGGGCGCCTCCGCCGACGAGGGCACCTACGTGAGGTACGACCACGAGGGCATGGTGGGCACGCTCGCCCTGGCCGCCCAGCGGGCGGACGCCGTCGTCATCGGGGAGGACCTGGGAACCGTGGAGCCGTGGGTGCGTGGGCACCTCGCCGACCGCGGGGTCCTGGGCACGTCCGTGCTGTGGTTCGAGCAGGACTCCAAGGGGCGGCCGCGTCCGCCCGGGGAGTGGCGCACCGACTGCCTGGCCACGGTCGCCACCCACGACCTGCCCCCGGTGGTGTCGTTCCTGTCCACCGAGCACGTGGAACTGCGCGACCGGCTGGGGCTGCTCGGGCGCCCGGTGGAGGAGGAACGCGCCGACGTCGAGGCCAGGGTGGAGCGGTGGCGGGAACTCCTGGTGGAGCTGGGGCTGCTCGACGACGACGTCGACCCGGTGACCGACCCGGCCGCCGTCGTGGCGGCCATGCACGCCTACCTGGCGGCCACACCCGCCCGCATGATCGGGGTCGCGCTCACCGACGTGGTGGGGGACCGACGGATGCAGAACCAGCCCGGCACCAGCGACGAGTACCCGAACTGGCGCATCCCGCTCACCAGCGGCGAGGGGGAGCCGGTGCTCGTGGACGAACTGCTCGCCGACCCGCGCATGGTGGCGCGCATCCGGCGGACCCTCGGTCCGGTCGGCGGAGGGCGGGGACGCGCCCTCTAGGCGGACGGGGCCGCGCCCTCCAGACGGCACGTGTGCCGAGGCACGCTCTCCAGACACGGCCGGAAAGGCGCACAGGCACGCCCTTGTTCGCCGCGACCCCGTACTCGTAGCTCGACGCTCCGTCCCCGCCACAAGTACAGGATCGGCGCGGGTGGAACCCCGTGCAGCCACACCGGCGACGTCTCCGGCCGGGCCATGGGCGGGGGTTCTCCGGGGGCTCCGGCCCTCCTCGCCGCCCTCCGCCGCCCCCGACGGACGGCCTCCGGCCGCGGGTGCCCGCCCTCTGCGCCATCCGCCCCGCCACCGTGTCGGGCGGCGGGGCGGAGGACACCTCCTCCGGGAGGCCGTTCCCCGACTACTCCCGCCGCTCGCCCGCGGCGATGTCGGTGGCCCGGGCGCGCAGGGCGCGCTCCACCCCGGCCCGGCCCTCGATCAGCAGGCGGCGCAGCGCCGGGGCGGGGTCGGCCTCGGCGATGTAGGCGTCCGTGCGCTCCAGCGTCGCCTCCTCCACCAGACCGCTCGGGTACACCACCTCGGCGAAGGTCTGCGCGAACTCGCCCGTCCACTTCTCCCAGGCCGGGCCCAGCTGCGCGAAGTACCGGTCCACGTACGGCCGGTACAGCTCGGCCTGGCCGGGCTCGGTGAAGCCCAGCAGGACCGCGCGGAACTCGGCGTTGGCCAGTTCCTCGCCCACGATCCGCTCCCAGGCGGCGGCCTTGGCCTCGGCCGTGGGGATCGCGGCCCGGGCACCGGCGGCGTGCCGCTGCCCCGCGGCCGTCGGGTCCAGCTCCAGCTCGGCGGCGATCTCCGTCTCTCCGGCCTTGCCCGACGCGACCAGGCGGCGCAGCAGAGTCCACCGCAGGTCGGTGTCCACCACCAGGCCGTCCACGGTGATCGCGCCGTCCAGCAGGCCCCGGAGCAGCGACAGGTGGGCGTCACCCGTCGCCGCGGCGGCCAGCGCGTTGGCGTAGGCCAGCTGGAGGTCCCCGCCCGGCTCGGCGGAGGTCAGCAGCTCGCGCAGCCGCTCGGNCTCGAAACCGAACGGACGCCACGCCGGGTCCGCGTACATGTGCAGCGCCGCGGTGGCCTGGCGCAGGAGGGTCTGGGCGACCATGACGTCGTCCACACCGCTGATCCCGGAGATGACCAGGGCGACGTAGTCGCGGGCGGCCATCTCGCCGTCACGGGTCATGTCCCAGGCGGCGCCGAAGGCCAGCGCGCGGGGCAGGGACTCGCGGATCTCGCCGACGCCCTCCACCACGGTGCGCAGGGAGCGCTCGTCCAGACGGATCTTGGTGAAGGTGAGGTCGTCGTCGTTGATCAGGACCAGGTCCGGCCTGGCGAGGCCGACCAGCTCCGGCACCTCGGTGCGCTCACCGCTGACGTCCAGCTCCACGCGCTCGCGGCGCACGATGCCCTCGTCGGTGCGGTCGTACAGGCCGATCGCCAGGCGGTGCGACCGCAGCGTCGGGTGCTCGGCGGCGGCCTCCTGGAGCACGGCGAACGAGGTGAAGCGGCCCTCGGCGTCCACCTCGAACTCCGGACGCATCGTGTTGACGCCCGTGGTCTCCAGCCAGTCGCGTGACCAGCCCGACAGGTCGCGGCCCGAGGCGGCCTCCAGGTGCTTGAGCAGGTCCTTGAGCTCGGTGTTGCCGAAGGCGTTCTCCTTGAAGTAGGCGCGCACGCCCGCGAAGAACGAGTCCACGCCCACGTAGGCCGCGAGCTGCTTGAGCACCGAGGCGCCCTTGGCGTAGGTGATGCCGTCGAAGTTGACCTCGACCGCCTGGATGTCGACCATGTCGGCGGCGACCGGGTGGGTGGAGGGCAGCTGGTCCTGGCGCAGCGCCCATCCCTTCTCCACGTTCGCGAACGTCGTCCAGGCGTCGGTCCACCGGGTGGCGTTGGCCTGGCAGTACACGCTGGCGTAGGTCGCGAACGACTCGTTCAGCCACAGGTCGTCCCACCAGCGCATGGTGACCAGGTCACCGAACCACATGTGCGCCATCTCGTGCAGGATCGTCTCGGCGCGGCGCTCGTAGCGGGCGTCGGTGACCCGGGAGCGGAAGACGTAGTCCTCCAGGAACGTCACCGCGCCCGCGTTCTCCATGGCACCGGCGTTGAACTCGGGCACGAACAGCTGGTCGTACTTGCCGAACGGGTACCGCAGGTCGAACAGGCCGTGGAAGAAGTCGAAGCCCCGCTTGGTGATGTCGAAGAGCTCGTCCGCGTCCAGGTGGTCGGCCAGCGATGCGCGGCAGTACAGGCCCAGCGGGATGCCGTCGTGCTCGTCGCGCACCACGTGGTAGGGGCCCGCGATCAGCGCGGTGATGTAGGTGGACATCACCGGAGTGGCCGGGAAGTGCCAGCGCACCCGCTCCTCGCCCGCCGCCTCGCGCTCCACGTCGGGGGCGCTGTTGGACACGACCTCCCACGACGGGGGAGCGAACACCGTCAGCTCGAAGGTCGCCTTGAGGTCGGGCTGGTCGAAGCACGCGAACATGCGGTGCGCGTCGGCCGTCTCGAACTGGGTGTACAGGTACACCGACTCGTCGACCGGGTCCACGAACCGGTGCAGGCCCTCGCCGGTGCGCATGTAGGCGGCGTCGGCGACCACCGTCAGCTCGTTGTCCCCCGCCACCTCGGGAAGGACCAGGCGCTCACCGTCGAACAGCTCGGCCGGGTCCAGATCGGTGCCGTTCAGCGTCGCCGTGAGCACCTTGGGGGCGGCGAGCTCGACGAACGTCCGCGACCCCGGCTCCGAACTGGAGAAACGGATCACGGTGGTGGACCGGAAGGTCTCGGCACCGGTGGTCAGGTCCAACTCCACGGCGTAGGAGTCGACGCTGAGAATCCGCGCCCGCTCCCGAGCCTCGTCCCGTGTCAGGTTCCCTGCCACGCCACGCTCCCTCCACGGCCGCCGTCGTCGCCGGCCGGATCGTTGCCGACCACGGCGAGTCCGCCGCCTGGGGTGGAACGTCGTCCGGGGCCGGGGGTCGTCTTCAACTCGGCACGATCCTGCCACGCGCCGAGGCGGAATGCGCAACCGATGACCGGGGTTGCACTCCTACGACCCCAAGTGCGAGTCCCTTTGTCACCATCCGAGGAGCTTCGATGACGCAGACCCCCATCCCCGGCGAGCGGGAGACCGAGTACGCGGACATGTGGTTCGACCCCGCGTGCCCGTGGGCCTGGATCACCTCGCGCTGGCTCGTCGAGGTGGAGAAGGTGCGGCCGGTCCGCGTGCGCTGGCACGTGATGAGCCTGGGCGTGCTCAACGAGGGCCGGGACCTGCCCGAGGAGTACCGCGCGTCCATCGACGCGTCCTGGGAGGCGGTGCGGGTGTGCATCGCGGCCGAGCAGCGTTTCGGCGCGGAGGTCCTGGGCGGCCTGTACACCGCCCTGGGCACCCGTTTCCACAACAACGGCGAGCCGCGCACCACGGACACGATCCGCGCGGCGCTGGCCGACGCCGGTCTGCCCGAGGAGCTGGCCGACGCGGGCTCGGAGACGAGCCGCGACGAGGCCCTGCGCGCCTCGCACGCGGAGGCGATGAAGCTGGTCGGCGAGGACGTCGGCACCCCCGTCGTCCAGGTGGGTGACGTGGCCTTCTTCGGCCCGGTCCTCACCCCCATCCCGCGTGGTGAGGAAGCCGGGAAGCTCTGGGACGGCGTCCTGCTGGTCGCCGGGACCGACGGGTTCTTCGAGCTCAAGCGGACCCGTACCCGGGGCCCCGTCTTCGACTGACCCGCGACCTCCGGATCCGCGGACCCGCCCCACGGGCTCTCCCGGTGGGGCGGGCGCCGTGGCGTGCGAACCCGGTGCACACTGGAGGCGGACACCAGCGGCGGGAGCGGCCCCGCCGGAACACAGGAAGGGGGAGGGGACCGTGCCCGGACCCGACGACGAGCGCAGGGTCGACTTTCTCGACGACCTCGACATCCTGCCCGACACCACCAGCGACGAGAACGGGCCCGGCTGGGGCGACCCCGACGACGACTCCACCGCGCGGCTGATGGCCGAGCGCCCGCCGCACTGGGACTGACCCGCCCGCCCGCCGGGGGCGCTTCGCGCCTGGGCGGGCTACCCCCCAACGGTCGGCCTCCGGCCGCGGTACCCGCCTTCCCCGCGCATCGGGGAAACCACCGGGGCGCGTCGCCGGGCTGGTCAACCCGAATCCCGTTCTGCGAAAGTGGGGTCCATGCGATCCCTCTACATCGACGGCGCCTGGCGCGACTCCGCCTCCAGTGATGCCCTGGACGTGGTCAACCCGGCGACCGAACAGGTCATCGACACCGTTCCGGCCGGAGCCACCGAGGACGTCGACGCCGCGGTCGAGGCCGCCGCCTCGGCCCTCCCGGCCTGGGCCGCGCTCACACCCGGGCAGCGCGTCACCCACCTGGCCAAGGCCCTGGAACTGTTCAACGCCCGTATCGACGACATCGCCGCGGACCTCACCCGCGACATGGGCGCCCCGACCGGGTTCGCCCGCAAGGTCCAGGCGGGCCTGCCCGCCGTCATGTTCCAGACCTACATCGACCTGGTCGAGGAGGCCGGCGAGCGCTACTTCGGCGGTGAGAGGGTGGACAACTCGCTCATCGTGCGCGAACCCGTCGGCGTCGTCGGCGCCATCACCCCGTGGAACTACCCGCTCCACCAGATCGTGCTCAAGGTCGTCCCCGCCCTCCTGGCGGGCAACACCGTCGTCCTCAAGCCCAGCGAGGTCGCCCCGCTCAGCGCCTACGCCCTCACCGGGGTGTTCCACGACGCGGGCCTGCCCGCGGGCGTGTTCAACCTGGTGTCGGGCACCGGCCCGGTCGTCGGCGAGGCCATCGCCGCGCACCCCCGGGTGGACATGGTGTCCTTCACCGGCTCCACCCGCGCCGGAACCCGGGTCAGCCAGGTCGCCGCGGAGACCGTCAAGAAGGTCGCACTGGAACTGGGCGGCAAGTCCCCGAACGTCATCCTGCCCGGCGCCGACCTCGCCAAGGCGGTCAAGCGCGGTGTCGCCGACGTCATGCGCAACACCGGCCAGAGCTGCAACGCGCTCACCCGCATGCTGGTGCACCGCGACTCCTACGAGGAGGCGGTCTCCCTGGCCGCCGAGTCCGCGGCCAAGTACGTTCCCGGTGACCCCGAGGACGAGGCCACCCGCATGGGCCCCCTGGTCTCGGCGGCGCAGCTGGAGAAGGTCCGCTCGTACGTGGCGCTCGGTGTGGAGGAGGGCGCCCGCCTGGTCACCGGCGGCCCCGAACCGGTCGAGGGCCGCCCGACCGGCTACTACGTCAGCCCGACCATCTTCGCCGACGTGAGCAACGACATGCGCGTCGCCCAGGAGGAGATCTTCGGCCCCGTGCTGGTCCTCATCCCCTACGACACGGAGGAGGAGGCGGTCGCGATCGCCAACGACACCGTGTACGGGCTCAACGCCGCCGTCTGGGCCGGTGACTCCGAACAGGCCCTGGCCGTCGCCCGGCGCCTGCGGGCCGGACAGGTCGAGGTCAACGGAGGCGCGCTCAACCCCCGCGCCCCCTTCGGCGGCTACAAGCGCTCAGGCAACGGCCGCGAGTGGGGCCTGCACGGCCTGGAGGAGTTCTGCGAGGTCAAGGCCGTCCAGATGTGACGTTCCCCCTCCGGGGCGTCCTCCGCCCGGGACGGGCCGGGGACGCCCCGGATGTGCGCGGACTCATGGGCCCCGGGGCCTCTCGTCAGGAATCGGCCCCGGTGAGAACCGCGTTGTGTGGTGTGGAAAAATTCTGACGGGATACCCCTGGTCGAACCCCGAACGAGGTGTGAGTTGAGCAACAAGCCCGCGGTCTCCAAGGCAGGCCCTCTCGGTAAGGACATCAAGGCGATCGTCCTGTACAACGTGATCGCCATCGGTTCCATGGCGATCTTCGCCGTCCTCGGGCTGAGCGTCGCCGCCGCGGCCTCCGCCGGCCTCTGAGGGACCCGAGTGCCACCAGCGCCCCGCTCCGCGTCCGCGAGCGGGGCGCTGCGTCTGTCACCGCCGTGACCTGCCAGACTGGACCCGTGCGTGTTTACCTTGGATCAGATCATGCGGGCTACGAGCTCAAAGAACACCTCGTCTCCTGGCTGAAGGAGCACGGCCACGACGTCGTCGACGCCGGTCCCTCCGCCTACGACGCCGCGGACGACTACCCGCCCTTCGTGCTGCGTGCCGCCGAGGGCGTCGCCTCCGACCCGGGTTCCCTGGGCGTCGTCGTCGGCGGCTCCGGCAACGGCGAGCAGATCGCCGCGAACAAGGTCAGGGGAGTGCGTTCCGCCCTGGCCTGGAGCGAGGAGACCGCCCGCCTGGCGCGCGAGCACAACGACGCCAACGTGCTCGGCATCGGCGCCCGGATGCACTCCCCGGAGGAGGCCACCAGGTTCGTGGAGGTCTTCCTCACCACCCCGTACAGCGACGAGGAGCGGCACACCCGCCGTATCGCGATGCTGACGGCCTACGAGGAGACCGGCGACCTTCCGCCGCTTCCCGGGGCGTGACCGCCACGACGGTGTGACGGGGAGGTTCCGGGAAGCGCGTTTCCGGAGCTCCCCGACACACCGTCGGCCGTCCGTTTCCCCTCGTCCCCACACGGTGGCGGAGGGGCGCGGTGCGGAAGGCACGGACCCACGCCGTCCGTCGCCTCCCAGACCGTCCTCCTCGGCCGGTTCGCCGCCCTCTCGGCCTCCGTGTCCGGCCCCACCTCCGGGGGACGAGGCTCCCTGGCCTGCGCCGAATCCCTGTGAGAACCTGGAGCCCGGCCGCGCCACCGGGGCGCGGAGCGCGATCGCACGGCCCGGCCATGGAGGGCGTCCGGTCGCGAGTCAGTGTCCGAGAGGGGTGAACATCCCCGACATACGGAGCCGTTCCCCCGTGTCGGGGTAGTGCCCGACTCCGTACGCTCGGTTATCGGCTGAACCCAAATCCGTGGTTTGGGGGGAGAACACCGCTGGTTGCACGTGCCACGGTCACACCCCCCGCGCTACAGTTCGTGCACAGTGGCGGGCCCTCGTCAGCCCGCGGCGCGGTGGTGTCCTCCGGTCGGCACCTCCGGCAACCACGGCCAGGGCGCGCCCCACACACCGCCCCGTACGTCGGACACGTGCCCGGCGGCGACGCGGCCCCGTGCCCAACTCCGACCGCTTCCGTACGAGAACCGAACCCCCGCTGGTGAGCGGGCGTGCAACGCAGGGGATACATGAAGCCCACACCGACCGCCAGGACCACCCGGCTGCTGCGCTCCACCGCGCAGCGGCTCATCGCGGTGCTCAGGCGGAAGGTGCTCTTCCGTTATCGGCTCGTCCTCATCACCCTCGTCGTCCTGGCCGTCGGCATCGGGGTCGGCGCCGTGTGGGGACCCTCCGGCTGGTTCCCGCCCAGTTCCACCATCCTCACCGTCCTGGCCGGCGGACTCCTCCTCAAACGCAAGAGCCTGGCCTTCCTGCTGGCCGTGGTCGCCGCCGTCCTGGTGTTCGTCGCCTTCATGCTCGACTTCGGTGAGGTGGGCCCCGGCCTGCTCGTCACCATCGGCGTCACCGGCGTGCTGTCCTACCTGCTGTCGGGCGTGCGCGAGCGCCTCGGCGTACAGGGACTCAGCGGCGAGATGATGCTGCTGGACCTGCGCGACCGCCTCCGGCGCCAGGGCAGGATGCCCGAGCTGCCCGAGGGGTGGGGGCGTACCGCCGTCCTGCGCCAGGCGGGCGGCTCGTCCTTCGGCGGCGACTTCGTCGTCTCCATCCGCAGAGGCGACCAGTTGGACGTGGCGGTCGTGGACGTCTCCGGCAAGGGGGTGGACGCCGGAACCCGCGCGCTGCTGCTCTCCGGCGCGTTCAGCGGGCTGATCGGGGCCGTGCCCACCCGCGACTTCCTGGCCCACTGCAACGACTACCTCATGCGCAACGGCGGCGGGGAGGGCTTCGTCACCGCCGTGCACCTGAGTGTGGACCTGGGCACGGGCGAGTACCAGATCGCCTCCGCCGGACACCCGCCCGCGCTGCACTACGACAGCGGCGGTGGGGTGTGGGACACCACCGAGGCCAAGGGCGTGGTCCTGGGGGTCATCCCCGAGATGACCTACACCTCCGTGGAGGGCGAGCTCCGGCCCGGCGACGCCATCATGCTCTGCACCGACGGCCTGATCGAGACCCCCGGCGAGGACCTCGACGCCGGGATCGACCGGCTCCTCGGCGCGGCGGAGCGGCTCGTCCCCCGGGGGTTCGCCACCGGCGCGGACGAGATCGTGGACACCCTCAGCAAGGACAAGAACGACGACTGCGCCCTGGTCGTCCTCTGGCGCGACTGACCCGCACCGAAGCGACGTGGGGCCGTGACCGTCCACTCCGCCGCGGCCGTGCTCCACAGGCCCCGGACCTGTCCGTTCCCCCGTCGTTCCCACCGCCGTCGCGCTTCCGTCGCCGTGCCGGTGCGACGCCGGGTCCCTACGCCGGGTAGGGTCGGGATGCTCCCCGTCCCGCGTACGGCGGTCAGACCGTACACGTCCCCGGATCACCGTGCCCGCCCTTCCGCCCCCGGGCGCCCACCCGACGCACGGTCCACCACACCAGTGACGACGGGACCGGAGCGGGGCCGTACACCGACCGGCCCACCTGCTTGTGCGAGGACCGTGCCGCCCGTGGATCCCCCACCGGGCGCAGGAGAACGCGAGGGGGTGCTTCGCATGCCAGAAAGCGAGCGCGCTGAAGAACTGATCGACCTGGTCGGTACCAACGACCTGACCGGTATCCGGCTCTGGTTGGCCGAACACAGGCCCTACGAGATCGCGGACGAGCTCTCCCGCATGGACGGCGGCGAGGCGATCATCCCCTTCCGCCTCCTGGACAAGGACCGCGAGCTGGAGGTCTTCGAGGAGCTCGACCCTGTCCAGCAGCAGGCCATCCTGCTGGGGCTGCGTGACACGGCCTTCCACGAGATCCTGGAGGAGATGGACCCGGACGACCGGGCCCGTCTCATCGGCGAGGCACCCGCCAAGATCGCCACCCGCGCCCTGGCCGGGCTCAGCGCCTCCGAACGCCGGATGACCGCCGCCCTCCTGGGGTACCCGGAGGACTCCGTCGGCCGGTACATGACCCCGGAGACGGTCATCCTGCACCGCGACCTGACGGTGGGGCGCGCGTTGGAGGTCGTACGGGCGAAGGGGGCCGACGCCGAGACCATCTACACCCTTCCGGTGGTCAGCGACGGCCGCCGCATGGTGGGGACGGTGACCCTGGGCGACCTGGTGGTCAGCGACGACGACCGCCTGATCAAGGACATCGTGGACGTGTTCGCGCCGCGTGCGCGCGCCACGGAGCCGGTCGAGGACGCCGCCCGACTGATGCAGGAGGCCAATCTGGTCTCCCTGTCGGTGGTGGACTCCGAGGAGCGTTTCCTGGGCCTTCTGACCTTCGACGACGCCCTGGAGGTCATCGAGGCCGCCGACTCCGAGGACATGGCCCGCCAGTCCGGTTCCAGCCCGGTTTCCGAGCACTACGTGTCCGTCGGTGTGCTGCGCCTGGTCGCGGCGCGTGCGGTGTGGCTGATGCTGCTCATCGTGGCGGCCACGCTGACGGTCAACGTGATGCAGGTCTTCGAGTCGGCCCTGGAGGCGGTCACCGCCCTGGCCCTGTTCGTGCCGATGCTCATCGGTACGGGCGGGAACGTCGGCGCCCAGTCGGCCACGGCGATCGTGCGCGCCCTGGCGGTCGGTGAGGTCCGGGTACGGGACCTGCCGTCGGTGATCTGGAAGGAGGCCCGTGTCGGGCTGCTGTTGGGTTTCCTCCTCGCCGGGCTGGCCCTGGGCATCGGTTCCCTTCTGGTGGGCGTGGACGTCGCCACGGTCGTGGCGTGCTCGGTGATCGCGGTGTGTACGTGGGCGGCGGTCATCGGTTCCTCCATGCCGTTGCTGGCCCGCAAGGTGGGTGTGGACCCGGCGGTGGTGTCCTCGCCGATGGTGACCACCATCGTGGACGCCACGGGACTGCTCATCTACTTCTCCGTCGCGACCGTGGTCCTGGGCCTCTGACCCGTTCCGCGCCTGGTGGTCAGCGGACGCCACGGACCGCTCGCCCGCCTCTCCGCCGCCACCGTGTTCCGGGGCCTATGACCGGCTTCCACACGCCTTCACCTGGTATCCGACCGGCATGAACGGACGGTGACCGGGTATCGCGACAGGTGCAGGACGGATCGAGGGAGGATGCCATGCCCGGTGCCGGAGATGCGTTCAAACGGCTGAAGAAGACCGTCGACGACAACGCCGAGAAGGCCGAGGGGCTGGTCGGCAAGGCCGCCCGAGCCGCCAAGAAGGCGACGGGGGGCGCCCACGACGACAAGATCGACCGGGGATCCGGAGCCGCGACGGAGTACCTGCGCAAGCGTGCCCGGGAGAACCGGCGGAACGGGGAGTAGCGCGGCGCGTGTTCTCAGGGGGCGGGCGGGGTGCCGACGGGGCACCCCGCCCGCCCCCTCGTCGTGTCCCCGCCCTTTCCGGAACCCGTCCCCGGCCCCGCACCCGGGGGCGACCCACGGGCTCCGTCGGGCCGCCGAGCCGGCATGTGACGGACGTTCACGACCACAGGCGAAGCCGGGGGGCGTACCCGCTGGTCAGGGCGTTTGGGACACGGATTACCCTGGTGAGGTAAGGCGAACCTAACGGTTCTGGTGGTTCCGGGGAGAACGCGGGGGATGTGAACGTGGCCGAAGGACGCCCCTGCCAGCTCACGGTCTGCCGGGGCTGTTGCTGTGGCACGAAGAAGAAGGTCCCGGGAGTGGACCACAAGGCCCAGCTCGCCCGCCTCAGTGCCATCGACGACCACTCCGGCCGCACCGTCCCCGTCCGCACCAGCAAGTGCCTGGGCATCTGCTTCCAGGCCAACGTGGTGGTCGTCCAGCCCTCCCAGGAGGGGCGGGCCGCCGGTGGCCGCCCGGTGTGGCTGGGGGAGATCACCGAGGACAGGCTGATCGAGGCCGTCGACGACTGGATCTTCGGGGGCGGGCCCGGCATCGCGCCGCTGCCCGCGGTCCTGGCCGGCCACGTGACGTCCAAGGACGCCGAGAAGCCGAAGAAGAACAAGAAGCCCAAGCACTCCAAGTCGGCCAAGAAGGAACGTAGGAAGGCCAGGGAGAAGGCGGAGAAGGCCGAGCGGAAGGCGGCGGAGGGGGCGGACCCGGGAGGGGGCCGCGGCCGCCCGGACGGGCCCGGTACGTCGGAGGGGAAGCCCGAGAAGGCGAAGAAGAAGGACGGCAAGAAGAAGGACAAGAAGGGCAAGAAGGGTGGGAAGGGCAAGGACAAGAAGGCCGGGAAGAAGTAACCCGGAGGTCCGCAGGTCCGCCACCCGGGCCCACCGCCCCCGGGTCGGAGCGGCTCCGGGCCCCGAGCGCTGGCGCCCGGGCCCGGTGGCCGGAACCGGTCAGCTGTTCTGCGGCGCGAACTGGGTCCGGTACAGCGCCGTGTACAGCCCGCCCTGCTCCAGCAGTTCGTCGTGCGTGCCCCGCTCCAGGATCCGGCCGTCCTCCAGCACCAGGATCTGGTCCGCCTCCCGCACCGTCGCCAGCCGGTGCGCGATCACCAGAGAGGTCCGCCCCTCCAGTGCCACGGCCAGCGCCTCCTGCACGGCCGCCTCGACCCCGGAGTCCAGGTGCGCCGTCGCCTCGTCCAGCACCACCACCGACGGCGCCTTCAGCAGCAGCCGCGCGATCGCCAGCCGCTGCTTCTCACCGCCGGAGAGCCGGTACCCCCGGTCGCCCACCATCGTGTCCAGGCCGTTGGGCAGCTGCTCCAGGAGGGGACCCAGCCGCGCCATCCGCAGCACCTCCTCCAGTTCGGCGTCGGTCGCCTCCGGACGCGCGTACCGCAGGTTCGCCCCCACCGTGTCGTGGAACAGCTGCGCGTCCTGGGTGACCACACCCACCGTCTCGCGCAGGGAGTCCCCGGTCACCTCGCGCAGGTCCAGCCCGCCCAGACGCACCCGACCCTCGGTCGGGTCGTACAGCCGCGACACCAGGTGCGTCAGCGTCGTCTTGCCCGCGCCCGAGGGGCCGACCAGCGCCACCATCGTCCCCGGTTCCGCCCGGAACGACACCCCGCTCAGCACCTGGGTGTCCTCGTCCACCGCCGCCTGCGGCGTCAGTTCCAGCGAGGCCACCGACGACTCCTTCGCGGCCGGGTACCGGAACGACACGTGGTCGAACTCCACGGCCGCCGGGCCCCCGGGCAGGTCCTTCGCGTCCGGGCTCTCCTTGATGCCCGGCTCCAGGTCCAGCACCTCGAAGACGCGGTCGAAGGAGACCAGCGCGGTCATGATCTCCACGTGCACGTTGGACAGTGTCGTCACCGGTCCGTACAGGCGGCCGAGCAGGGTGGTCAACGCCACCAGCGTGCCCACCTCGAAGGCCCCGTTGATCGCCAGGACGCCGCCGACCCCGTAGACCATCGCCATGGCCAGCGCCGTGATCAGGCCCAGCATGCTGAACAGCAGCGAACCGAACACCGCCTGGCGGACGCCCAGGTCGCGGACCCGTCCCGCGCGCCGGGCGAAGCCCCGCGACTCCTCGTCGGGGCGCCCGTACAGCTTGACCAGCATCGCTCCGCCGACGTTGAACCGCTCGGTCATCAGGGAGCTCATGTCCGCGTTGGTGTCCATCGCGTCGCGGGAGATGTGTGCCAGCCGCCGCCCGATCAGCTTGGCCGGGATGACGAACAGCGGGACCAGGGCCAGCGCGAGCAGCGTCACCTGCCACGACAGGGCGAGCATCGTCACGATCACGGCGGTCGCGCTGATCAGGTTGGACACCACCGACTGGAGGACCGAGGTGATCGCGCGCTGGGCGCCCACCACGTCCGTGTTCAGCCGGCTGATCAGCGATCCCGTCTGCGTGCGGGTGAAGAACGCCACCGGCATCCGCTGCACGTGGGTGAACACCTGCGTGCGCAGCTGGTAGATGACCCCCTCACCGATCCGGGAGGACAGCCACCGGCCGGTCAGGGTCAGTCCGCCCTCCAGCAGCGCCAGTCCGGCGGCGGCGACCGCCAGCCACACCACCAGCGAGGTGTCGCCGGTCAGGATGCCCCGGTCGATGATGGCCTTGAGCAACAGGGGGTTGGCCACCACGATCGCGGCGCCGACCGCGGTCACCAGCAGGAAGTACAGGATCGCCCGCCAGTGCGGCCGGGCGTAGGAGATGATCCGGCGTGTGATGCCGGGGGGCAGCGCCTGCCCCTTCGCGCTCCCGTCGTTGACCAGGGCCCTGTAGGAGGGCCTGCCGGACATCATTGCCATGGACAGCCTCGTTCTGCTCGCCTGTTCGCCACGCATGAGTCAACACCGGTGTACGCGTACCGCTTCCCGGGGCCCGGGGGAGGGGTGTGCTGGCTCTCGGCGCTAGAGGGAGTGGGCGAGGCGTCCCAGGGCCGCCGTGGTGGAGCGCCCCGGGGTGAAGGGAAGCTCCCAGGCCTGGGCGCCGAGTGCGTCGGCGCCGCGGATCTTGGCCTGGGTGTAGCGGTCTCCGGCGGTGTAGGCCAGCGCGGCGGGGGCCAGGGGGCGCAGGACCTCGGCGTAGGCGGCCCAGTCGGCGATTTCGGGCGGGCCCTCGACCACGAACGAGCCGGTGACGCAGGCCAGGGCGGCGACGGTCTCGGCGCGCTCGTCCGCGGGGTTCACGGGGCGTCCGGGGCCCTTCCAGGCGCGCACGCGCGCGTCGGACTCGATGCCCACCACGAGGGGGAGCCCGCGGTCGGCGATGGCCTGGAGGAAGCGGATGTGACCGACGTGCAGGACGTCGAAGGCCCCGGTGACCACCGCGGGCCGCACCAGGGATGCGGGCCGCTCGAACCAACGTGCGCTCAGAGTGGTGCCCGGGTCGTGTGTCGCGTCCGTGTCCGTCATCCAGCCACCCCTTCAGCAAGTCTGGGACGCCCGGATCCGATCGCGCCGACGGGCTCACCCGAAAGGTCAACGTACCCGTTCGCGGACGGTATTCCTCCTCGGAGCCACCGAACCGAACGCGGTTCGCCTCTGTTGGGGAGACCACGGCCCGCGAATGTGAGAGAGCTCACGAAAGAAGTGTTCCGTGGTCCACCCGTCGGAACCGGAACCCCTCGGCTCCCCGTACGGTCACATCACCAGAATCCGGACTGAGCACGAGAGGCGGTAGGGCTCATGGCTTGGGTGGTCCTCATCGAGGAGGGGGTCGGATGGGGTGACGGTATGCACTGGGGCCTGTACCGGAGCACCCACCTTTTCAACAGCCGGGACGAGGCCCGTGCGGAGGCGGTCCGGCTGACGCGGGACCACACACCGGAACACCCGTGGACCGAGAAGGGGCGGACGGCGTTCCGGGTCTCGGAGGATTCCTTCGTGGTGAGCGTGGCCGGAGCGGCCAGCGATCACCACTTCCGGTTGACCGTGGCGGAGGAGGTCGTACCCGGCACCGGAGAACCTTCGGGAGACGTCATCCAGGAGCCTGAGGAGCGGTCGTCGGGGGTCGTCCCCCGGGGCAACAGGGGAGCGGGCTGGCGCTGAGCACGGCTCGTCCCGAGTGGTCCTCGGGGGTGCGGGGGTCGTCCCCCGGAGGGAGCGGCGGGGCGGGCTGGCGCTGAGCACGGCTCGTCCCGAGTGGTCCTCGGGGGTGCGGGGGTCGTCTCCCGGAGGGAGCGGCGGAGCGGGCTGGCGTGTGAACGCACAGCTCGCCCCGAGCGGAGCGGGCGACGAGAATCGAACTCGCATGACCAGCTTGGAAGGCTGGGGTTCTACCATTGAACTACGCCCGCGTGGCACCGGAGACTTCGAGCGTCCTCTAGACTCGTGGAGCCGACGGAGACAAGACTACAGTCTCCGAAGCTGTGGTCGCACACGCATCCCGGAAGTGCGATCCTAGGTTCGGTCACGGGGTGTGGCGCAGCTTGGTTAGCGCGCATGCTTTGGGAGCATGAGGCCGCGGGTTCGAATCCCGCCACCCCGACGAAACCACCGTGGCAGCGGCTCCGGCCGCACGCCGTGGCCCCCTGTGTATCTGCCCTAGACTTGGTGCGATCAGCAGGAAACTGTAAGTCCCAGCCCGTCGCAGGGCACCCCAGCTGGATGCGGTCGTCAAGGCCCCGGGGTGCGCGCGTGCATTTCGCCGTTGTGTGTGGTGCGCCTGCGGGCCGACGCGGACACCAGCCGGCAAACCTAGGAGTACCGCCCCGTGAAGACCGATGTCGAGGAGCTGAGCCCCACCCGGGTCAAGCTGACCATCGAGGTGCCCTTCGAGGAGCTCGATCACGCTTTCGACGTGACCTACAAGTCGCTCGCCAAGCAGGTCCGGATCAAGGGCTTCCGCCCGGGCAAGGCGCCGGCGCGGTTGATCGACCGTTACGTCGGCCGCGGCGCGGTGATCAGCGAAGCGGTCAACCACGCCGTTCCGGAGCTCTACAACGAGGCCATCCAGAAGGAGGAACTCTTCGCGCTCGGCCAGCCCGACGTGGAGGTCACCAAGCTGGAGGACAACGACGAGCTCGCCTTCACCGCCGAGGTCGACATCCGCCCGAAGTTCGAGGTCGAGAACTACAAGGGCATCGAGGTCACCGTCGACAGCGCCGAGGTCACCGACGAGCAGGTCGACGAGCAGATCGGCACCCTGCGCGAGCGCTTCTCCACCCTCGTGGGGGTCGACCGTCCGATCGAGGACGGCGACCACCTGTCCATCGACCTGTCCGCCGCCGTCGACGGTGAGACCCTCGAGGACGTCGCTGTCAGCGGCTACTCCTACGAGGTCGGCACCAACGCCATGCTGGAGGGCCTCGACGAGACCCTGCGCGGCATGGAGGCCGGTGGCGAGGCCACCTTCAGCACCACCCTCGTCGGTGGTGAGCACGAGGGCAGGGAGGCGGACGTCACCGTCACCGTGCACAGCGTGAAGGTCAAGGAGCTGCCCGAGCTGGACGACGAGTTCGCCCAGCTGGCCTCGGAGTTCGACACCATCGAGGAGCTCCGCGACGACGTCCGCAAGCGCATGGAGGAGGTCCGCCGCCTCCAGCAGCTCTCCGCCGCCCGTGACAAGGCCCTGGAGAAGCTGATCGACTCCGTCGACATCCCGCTGCCCGACGCGGTCGTCGACGAGGAGATCACCCGTCGTCGTCAGAGCCTGGAGCAGCAGCTCGCGCAGAGCGGCCTCACCAAGGAGGCCTACCTCGAGTCTCAGGAGAAGACCGAGGAGGAGTTCGACGAGGAGCTGACCACCGGCGCCAACTCCGCGGTCAAGGCCGGGTTCATCCTCGACCAGCTGGCCATCCAGGAGGACCTGAGCGCCGACCAGGGTGAGCTCAGCCAGTACGTCTTCGAGCAGGCCCAGCGCATGGGCGTGAGCCCGGACCAGCTGGCCCAGCACCTGGTCGAGTCCAACCAGATCCGCGTCGCCTTCACCGAGGTCGTCCGCGGCAAGGCCATGGACCTGGTCCTGGCCGCTGCCAAGGTCACCGACGAGGAGGGCAACGTCGTCGAGCAGGAGAGCGCCGAGGAGAAAGCCGCCAAGGCCGCCGCCGAGGCCGCTGCCGCCGCCGACGAGGGCCTGGAGGTCATCGAGGACGGCGCCGAGGCCGACGCCGCCAAGAGCGAGGACGCCAAGGCCGAGGACGCCCAGTAGGTCCGACGCCCCGCGCGTGAACGGCCCCGTCCGACCCCTGTGGGTCGCACGGGGCCGTTCGTCGTGTTCGCTGGTGGAAGAACGTGCTGTACGGGGATTGCGCCACCCTGCGCTCAAAGCGAACAGGGACGGGAACCGGACGAGCCCGGTGTCTCACGGCGTTAGTGTCGCTGTATCGCAACCGTTTCGATTCCGGAGCAGGTGACGAGAGTGCCGCCGACCTTTGAAGAGTCCCCGCGATTCGACGCCCGTACGTCGGACCCGCAGTTTTCCCCTTTGCTTGAGCAGACGCCTCAGCGCCTGTTGCGCCAGCGAATCGTGTTCCTCGGCCAGCAGGTGGACGACGAGATCGCCAACCGTCTCGTCGGTGAGCTCCTGCTGCTGTCCGCCGAGGACCGCCAGCGGGACATCACCATGTACATCAACTCGCCCGGTGGGTCCGTGACCGCGGGCATGGCGATCTACGACGTGATGCAGTACATCCCCAACGACGTGCGCACCGTGGGTATCGGTATGGCCGCGTCCATGGGACAGATGCTCCTGTGCGCCGGTGCTCCCGGCAAGCGCTACGCGCTTCCGCACACCCGCGTCATGATGCACCAGCCGTCCGGCGGCATCGGGGGTACCGCCTCCGACATCCGCATCCTGGCCGACCAGCTGCTCTACGTGAAGAAGATGTTCATCGAGAAGATCTCCCAGCACACCGGGCAGTCGGTCGAGCAGATCGAGAAGGACGCCGACCGCGACCGCTGGTTCACCGCTCAGGAGTCGAAGGAGTACGGCTTCATCGACGAGGTCCTGGAGGGGACCCTCGACGTGACCAGTGGTGACCGAATCCAGAGTTGACCCGCCAGAACCCCATCCCTGGAACGGCGTAGTGCGTGGAAGGCGTGAAATGACCGAGTTCAACCCCATGATCGGCGGCGCGGCCTCGATGGCCCCCCAGAGCCGCTACGTCCTGCCGTCCTACGTGGAGCGGACGTCCTACGGCGTCAAGGAGATGAATCCGTACAACAAGCTCTTCGAGGAGCGGATCATCTTCGTCGGCGTGCAGATCGACGACGTCTCGGCCAACGACCTGATGGCCCAGCTCATCACCCTTGAGCAGCTGGACTCCGAGCGGGACATCCAGATGTACATCAACTCGCCGGGGGGATCGTTCACCTCCCTCATGGCGATCTACGACACGATGCAGTTCGTCCGCCCCGACATCCAGACGGTGTGCATCGGACAGGCCGCCTCGGCCGCCGCGATCCTGCTCGCGGGTGGTACGGAGGGCAAGCGCGGCGCGCTGCCCAACGCCCGTATCCTGATCCACCAGCCCGCGACCGAGGGCATGCACGGGCAGGCCAGCGACATCGAGATCCAGGCGAACGAGATCACCCGTATCCGTACGCAGCTGGAGACCACCCTGGCCCGCCACACCGGGCACTCGGTGGAGCAGATCTCCAAGGACATCGAGCGGGACAAGATCCTCACCGCGGAGGAGGCCAAGGACTACGGCCTCATCGACTTCGTGCTGCCCTACCGCAAGGCTTCCATGAAGTAGGGTCGCGGCACGGCCGGAGAGCCTGGCGGGCCCACGCGAGCGGGCCGGGACAGGTGGTTCCGGCCAGGGTGAAGCGTTGGCCGGACCGGCCCCTGACCCGCCTGGGCGAGCCCGGTGGTGAAGCCGGTCCGGTTTTTCGCTTAGTCTGACGGAGAGCGACACACAGATCGTCTCGTCCGTGATCACCGTTGTGGGCGGTTACGGAAGATCTTCGACTTCCGGGCGGCCCTCGCGCGTGAGCGGCACCGACGGGGCGGCCTTAGTTTTGAGGAGTGGCTGGGTGGCACGCATCGGCGACGGCGGGGACCTGTTGAAGTGCTCGTTCTGCGGCAAGAGCCAGAAGCAGGTGAAGAAGCTCATCGCTGGCCCCGGCGTGTACATCTGCGATGAGTGCATCGATCTGTGCAACGAGATCATCGAAGAGGAACTCGCCGACGCCACCGAGCTCACCTGGGACTCGTTGCCCAAGCCGCGGGAGATCTACGAGTTCCT